>NZ_JAANNB010000214.1 GCF_011603975.1 Cellulomonas sp. IC4_254
GCGCCCGCGCCCGCGCCGACCGCCGGCTCCGACCCGACCCCGCAGATCACCTCGTCGAAGACGCTCATGCGGGCCGGCGCCGCGGTGACCCTCGTCGCGCGCGGCTTCGTGCCCGGGGAGCGGGTCACGTTCGTGCTGCACTCCGACCCGGTGGTCCTGGGCACCGCGATCGCGGACGCCGACGGTGTCGCGACCCTGACCGTCGCCCTGCCCGCGGGCGTCCCGGCCGGCGCGCACACGGTCGTCGCCACCGGGGCCGACTCGGGCCGGGCCGCGGACGTCGGCGTGACGCTGACCGGCCCGGCGGACGGACTCGCCGTCACCGGCACCGACCCCGCCGCGCTCGGCGGGCTGGTCGCGGCGCTGCTCGTGACCGGCGGTGCGCTCGTCGCGGGCGCCCGGCTGCAGCGCCGGCGCGCCTGACCGCACGACCACGACCGCCCGTCCCCGGCACCCGGGGGCGGGCGGTCAGCCGTCCCGGCGGGCGGCGTCGACCGCAGCGCCCACCTCGCGCACCCGGCGGTCGACCCCGTCGACCACCGCGCCCTGACGCGCTCAGCCCTCCACCGGGTCGTCGGCGCGGCCGCGTGCCGACCTGCGGTCCAGCACCGCGCCCGCGAGGTAGGCCGCCGGGCCGAGCACGGGGACCACGAGGATCAGCACCAGGTGCGCCAGGGCGCTGGAGGCGGACTCCCGGCGCCGGGCCCAGACGAGCAGCGCGGCGACGGTCAGCCCGAGCAGGAGGAGGACGACCGCGGTCCACAGCACGTCGTACCCGGCGGGGATCATCAGCCGCCAACCAGCCACCTCGTCGTGCACGCCGATCCCCCTCAGCCCCCGCGGACGGACCGCCCGCCCTGGTCGAGCACGCTACCGGCGCGACCGCGCCGACGGGACGGTTCGGACGGGCGGCCTCGACCGACGGCGGGACGCCGCACCGTCAGGCACCCCGTCAGAATACTCAGCATGCTGAGGATCACGTAGGCTGGCGGGCATGACGCGACGGACGACCTGGCTCACCCTCCGCGTGCTCGTGGGGCTCGCCCTGCTCGCCGCTCCGGCCTGGGTGCTCGTGACCGCCGGCGGCGCCGTGCCGCACCAGCACGGGACGCTCGGCGCACTGCTCGCGGTGAGCGCGCTCACCGGGATCGCCCTGCTCACCACGACGGCGCTGACGTGGCGTCGCGACCGGCGGGCGACGCGCCCGGGGCCGCAGCCGGAGCGCTCTTGCGCCCGCCGGGCGCTGCGCGCCACCGGGGCCGGCGTCGGCCTCGCGCTGCTGGCCGTGCTCGCCGCCGCGACCGCCTGGCTGCGGCCGTTCCCCGCCACCGACGCCGCGCTCGACGCCCTGCGCAGCGACGACGCGGTCGAGGTCCGGGAGTCGGCGGGCTGGTACGCGTTCGTCCCGCGCGACGCCGACGCCACGACCGGCCTCGTCTACTCCCCCGGCGCCCGGGTCGACGTCCGGGCCACCGCCGCCGTGCTGCGCCCGCTCGCCGAGGCGGGGTACCTCGTGGTCGCCCTGAAGGGGCCGCTGGGCATCGCGCTGACCTCGCCGGGCCAGTCGGCGTCGGCGATGGCGGCGTTCGACGGCGTGGAGCGGTGGGCGGTCGGCGGGCACTCGCTCGGCGGGGTCGCCGCGTCGTCCTTCGCCGCCGCGCACGACGACGAGGTCGCCGGCCTGCTGCTGCACGCGTCCTACCCGCTCGGGGACCTGTCCGGCGCCGACCTCCTGGTGGCGTCGGTGTCCGGCTCGCGGGACGGGCTGACCACGCCGGCCGACGTCGACGCCTCGCGCGCCGACCTCCCCGCCGGCACCGCGTTCACGGAGGTCGACGGCGCGGTGCACGCGTTCTTCGCCGACTACGGCCCGCAGCCGGGCGACGGCACCCCGACGGTGCCGCGCACCGAGGCGCAGGCCGAGATCGTCGCCGCGAGCCTCGCGCTCCTGGACGAGGTCGCGGCCGGCTGACGCCCCGGGGCTCAGGACGCCGGGGCGGCGTCCAGGAGGCCGCGCATCCGGCACGCCAGGTGCAGGCCGAGGCGCACGTCCGGGTCGCCGAGGTCCACCCCGAGGGTCTCGGTGATCCGCTGGATCCGGTAGGTCACGGCGTTCGGGTGCAGGTGCAGCGCGGCGCCCGCGTGCTTCGGCGAGCACTGGTGGTCCAGGTACGCCGTGAGCGTGCGGACCGCGGTCGCGGCGCGGGCCGGGCCCAGCGCGTCGACCGGCGCCAGCAGCTCGTCCATCACCCGGCGGGACAGCGGGGACGCGTGCAGGTCGGCCAGCACCCGGCGCAGTCCGGTGGTGTCCATGACGGTGATGACCCCCGGCCGGCCGGTGCGCAGCGCGAGCTCCGCCGCCGACCGCGCCTCGACCGACGACTGCCGGATGCCGCCGAGCCCGCGCTGGTCGGTGCCCATGCCGACGTGCACGACGGCGCCCTCGTCCGCGACGAGCCGCGCGACCGCCGCGTCGACGTCCGACCGCGCCGCGCGGACCAGCACCTGCCCGTCGCCGCCGTCGTCGTCGCTGGCGAGCAGCAGCAGGCTGCCGCCGACCCGGACCACGTGCCACCACGTGTCCGACGGGTGCATGATCTCGAGGCAGATCAGCTCCGCGCTGGACAGCAGCCGGCGGCGCTCGGCGATCGGCGGGTCGCCCTCGCCGGCGTGCCCCGGCCGCAGGTCGACCCAGAACGCGACGTGCGTGCTGTCGACCGGCAGGCCGATGCTCCGGGCCTGCTCGGTGAGGCCGACCAGGTGGGTCGGCTCGGCGACGACGATCTGCGCCAGCAGCTCGGCGCGGGTCTGCGACGGGGCGAACCGGTGCTCGAGCGTCCGGCGGACCAGGCGCCCCACCGCTGCCGCGACCGACGGGATCACCAGGTCGGCCGCACGGTCCGGGACCGCGCACCGCACGGTGCCGACCACGCGCTCCCCGACCAGCACCGCGCCCGGGTCGGCCGCGCCTTCCGGCCCGCCCACGGACGCCCGCGCGGGCGCGCCGCCCCCGCGCCCGAGACCCCCGACGTCCCCGAGCAGGTCCACCGGCCGCCCCAGCGCGTCCGACACGGCGGCGAGCAGCGCCGCGACCCCGCCGTCCTCGGCCTCGTCGTCCCCGGCGGCGCCGCGGGCGAGCACGTCGAGCACCGCCTCCGCTCGGGCGACGGTGTCCGACGTCCCGCCGCGGACGGTGCGGTTCAGCCAGACGATGAGCTCGTTCACGTCGGCGGTGGCCGGCACCGCCAGCAGCGGCAGACCCGCGCGCGCCGCGATCCGGGCGGCGGTCACCGGGACCCGCTCGGCGCCGACCAGGACCAGCCCGGCGTGCGAGCGCTGCGCGGACCGGCGGACCGCGACGTCGACCTCGTAGGGTTCGGCAGCCCGCAGCGCGCCGCCCATCAGCACCACGAGGGCACCGGGCCCGGGCGACCCGACCGAGGCGAGGTCGCCGACGGTCGCCACCTCGCGCACCTCCCCCGCCTCGGCGGCCGCGCCGACGCCCCCCGAGGCCCCGGATTCACCCGCGCCGAGCACCCGCAGACCGTGATGCGCGCCACGCGCCACCAGCTCACCGACCGTCGCCATGCCCCGAATTGTGACGGCACCACAGTTCCCCGGCAAAACTCGTGCTGAGACGACATTCCACCCCTCACGGGCGCCGCGCAGACTTCCCCTCGTGAGCGTGTTCTCCCCCATCCAGACCATCGACGCGGAGTCGGTCGGCGCCCTCGGGCGCGGCTGCGCCGTGCTCAGCACCGGCGGAGGCGGCGGCGTCGAGACCGGGCTGCTGGCCGCCGGCCACGCCCTCGAGCAGTACGGGCCCGTCGAGGTCGTCCAGCCGGGCGACGTCGCCCCGGACGCCCTCGTGGTCCCGCTGTCGGGCATCGGCGCCCCCACCGTGTCGGCCGAGATGATCCCCGACGCCGACGACGTGCTGCGGCTGCGGGACGCCGTCGAGGAGCTGACCGGCCGCGAGGTCGCCGCCGTCATGTCCTCCGAGATCGGCGGCTCCAACGGCGTGCAGCCCGTCGCCTGGGCCGCCCGGCTCGGCGTCCCGCTGGTGGACGCCGACGGCATGGGCCGCGCGTTCCCCGAGGTCCAGATGATCTCGATGTACGTCGCCGGGCTGCCGGTGAACTCGATCGTGCTGGCCGACACCCTCGGCAACGTGACGACGATGAAGCCGGTCGACGGCCTCTGGGCCGAGCGGCTGGCCCGCGCGGTCGCGGTCGCCGCCGGCTCGCACGCGCTGATGGCCGACTACCTGCTGGACGGCGCGCAGCTCGACGGCGCCGTCATCCCCGGCACGGTGAGCCAGGCGGTCCGGCTCGGCCACGCCACCGAGGGCGCCGAGGACCCGCTGGCCGCGCTCGTCGAGGCGCTGGACGCCCGCGTGCTGGTCACCGGCAAGATCATCGACATCGAGCGCCGCACCGGCGGCGGCTTCGTCCGCGGCTCCGTCGTCATCGACGGCCTCGGCGACGACCGCGGCCGCCTGGTCCGCGTCGAGATCCAGAACGAGAACCTCGTCGTGCTCGACGAGGGCACCCTGCTCGCCTCCGTGCCGGACCTCATCACCGTGGTCGACACCGCGAGCGCCCGCGCCATCCAGACCGAGAACCTCCGCTACGGCCAGCGCGTCAGCGTCCTGGCCTGGGCGTGCCACCCGCTGTGGCGCTCGGAGCGCGGGCTCGAGGTCGTCGGCCCCCGGGCCTTCGGCTACGACCTGGACTACGTCCCCGTCGAGGAGATCGGAGCCGTCCGTGGCTGACCTGCGGCAGCGCCCGCTGCGCATCGGGATCGACGTCGGCGGGACCAACACCGACGCCGTCGTGCTCGACGAGGGCGGCACCGTCCTGGCCTGGACCAAGCAGGCCACCACCCGCGACGTGACCTCCGGCCTGCAGGCCGCCGTCGGCGCGGTGCTCGACCAGATCGGCGACGACCGGGAGCGGGTCGGCCGGGTCATGCTCGGCACCACGCACGCGACCAACGCCATCCTGGAGCGCCGCGGCCTGGGCCGGGTCGGCGTCATCCGGATCGGCGCCCCCGCGACGACCGCGGTCCCGCCGCTGTACTCCTGGCCGAAGGACCTGCGCGACGCGGCCCTGGTGGACGCGGTCGTGGTCGGCGGCGGGCACCTGATCGACGGCTACCCGATCGCGCCGCTCGACACCGAGGCGATCCGGGCGTTCGTGCGGAAGCACCGCGAGGCCGCGGACGCGTTCGCGGTCACCGGCGTGTTCAGCCCGGCGTTCCGGGACCAGGAGCTCGAGGTCGCGCAGATCGCGGCGGAGGAGGCCGGCGCGGACGTGCCGGTGTCGCTCAGCCACGAGATCGGCTCGCTCGGCCTGGTCGAGCGGGAGAACGCCACCGCGCTCAACGCCGCCCTGTACGGCGTGGCGCGGGACGTCACCGACGCGCTCGACCACGTGGTCCGCGCGCACGGCCTGGACGTCGTCACGTACTTCGCGCAGAACGACGGCACCCTGATGGCGCCGGACTACGCGGCGCGTTACCCGGTGCTGACGATCGGCTCCGGCCCGGCGAACTCGCTGCGCGGCGCCGCCTACCTGTCCCGGGTGCAGGACGCCGTCGTGATCGACGTCGGCGGCACCTCCTCCGACCTGGGCGTGCTGCTCAAGGGCTTCCCGCGCGAGTCGGCGCTGGCGGTGGACATCGGCGGCGTGCGCACCAACTTCCGGATGCCCGACATCCTCGGCATCGCGGTGGGCGGCGGCACCCGGGTGCGCGGCACCGTCGACGAGGTCCGGATCGGCCCCGACTCGGTGGGCTACGCGCTGCCGCAGCACGGCCTGGCGTTCGGCGGCGAAACCCCCACGCTGACCGACGGCGGCCTGGTCGCCGGCCGGACGACGATCGACATCGCCGACGCCGCCCGCGTCGGCGACGACGACCGCGCGCTGCTCGCCGCCGGCCTGGCCGCAGCGGACGAGGCGATCGCCGAGGCGGTCGACATGGTGACGATGGGCCGCTCCGAGCAGCCGCTGGTCGCGGTCGGTGGCGGCGCGTTCCTGGTCCCGGACGACGTGCCCGGCGTGGCCGCGGTGCTCCGCCCGGAGTTCGGCCAGGTCGCGAACGCCGTCGGCGCCGCCATCGCGCTGGCGTCGGGCCGCTGGGAGGCGATCGTCCCCGCCGGGGCCGGCCGCACCGAGGCGCTCGACGAGGCCAAGTCGGTCGCGTGCCGCCGGGCGATCCAGGCCGGCGCCGACCCCGAGCACGTCGAGGTCGTCGAGCTGACCGAGGTCCCCCTCTCCTACCTCCCCGAGCCCGCGATCCGCGTGCAGG
>NZ_JAANNB010000215.1 GCF_011603975.1 Cellulomonas sp. IC4_254
CCCGCCGTCCCGGCTCTGGGTCGAGCGCACCGGCACCCGGACCTACACCGGGCGCAACGAGCGCGGTGCCGAGGTCCTGATGGGCCCGGCCGAGGCCGGCGCCGTCTTCACCCCGGGCGAGCTGCTGAAGATCGCGCTCGCCGGCTGCTCCGGCATGTCCGCCGACACCGCGCTGAGCCACCGGCTCGGCGACGACGTCGCGGTCACCGTCGAGGTCAGCGGCGACAACTTCAAGCCCGAGGACCGGTACCCCGAGCTGCACGAGCGGATGGTCGTGGACCTGTCCGGTCTCGACGAGGCCACCAAGGAGCGGCTGCTGCGCGTCGTGCACCGCGCCGTCGAGCAGCACTGCACCGTCGGCAACACGCTCAAGGCCGGGGCGGCCGTCGACCTCGAGATCACGGGCGAGTGATGGCGCTGCGCCGGACCCCGATCGTCGACGCGGCCCTGGACCGGGCCGTGACGATCCCGTCCGCCACGATCCACGCCCACGTCGACTCGGTCCGGCGCCGCAACCCCGAGGGCACGCCCGCGGAGATCATCGGCCTGCTCGAGCGCGAGTACCTGCTCGTCGTCCAGGGCACCGGCGGCGCGGTCGGCGCCGCGGCGGCCGCCCCGGCGGTCGGCACCGGCGTCGCGATGGCGCTGACCATCGGCGACGTCGCGACGTTCTTCGGCGCGTCCGCGGCGTTCTCCCTGGCCGTCGCGAGCGTGCACGGGATCGACGTCGAGGACGCCGAGCGCCGCCGCGCGCTGCTGCTCGCCACCATCCTCGGCGAGTCCGGCGCCAAGGCTGTCACCGACGTCGGCGAGCTCACCGGCCTGCGCGGCCTGAACGTCGCCCGGGCGCTGCTGACCCGGATGCCGACCGGGACGATCCGCCGGGTCAACGCCCGGCTCACCCGGCAGCTGTTCCGCAAGCAGCTCGCGCGGCAGGGCGGGCTGGCGCTCGGGCGGATGGTGCCGTTCGGTGTCGGGGCCGTCATCGGCATCACCGGCGGCCGGGCCCTCGGGCGCACCGTCATCCAGGGCGCGCGCAAGGCGTTCGGCCCGCCGCCGGACCGCTGGACCGACAGCGTCCTGGTGGTCGAGGCGACGGAGGGCGCCCCGCGCCTGATCGAGCAGCCCCGCCGGTTCCTCGGCCGCCGCTGACCCCTGCCCGCACTCGCCGAGAGGGCAGGAGACGTCCCCCTCCCTGCGCGGGAAGGGACATCTCCTGCCCTCTCGGCCAACGGGTCAGCGGGTCAGCGGGTCAGGCGCGCTCACCAGCGGTCGTGGACGTGGGGGCGGATGCGCTCGTCGTAGATCTCGCGGAAGCGGTCCAGGGTCCAGTCGTCCAGGGACGGGACCCGGGCGGCGTCCGCGTTGCCGCGGGCCTGCTCGGCGTTGCGCGCGCCCGGGATGACCGTCGAGACGCCCGGCTGGTCCACGATCCAGCGCAGCGCGAGCTGGGCCGTGGTCGCCCCCGCCGGCGTGAGCGCGGCGACCTCGCGGGCGGCGGCGACGCCGACCTCGAAGGGCACGCCGGAGAACGTCTCGCCGACGTCGAAGGCCTCGCCGTGCCGGTTGTACGACCGGTGGTCGGTCGCGGCGAACTCGGTGTGCTCGTCGTACTTCCCGGACAGCAGCCCGGACGCGAGCGGCACGCGGGCGATGATCCCGACGCCGGCCTCGGCGGCCGCGGGCAGCACCCGCTCGAGCGGCTTGCGGCGGAACGCGTTGAGGATGATCTGGATCGTCGCGACGTGCGGGCGGGCGATCGCGGTCAGCGCCTCGTCGACGGTCTCGACGGACACGCCGTAGGCGGCGACCCGGCCCTCGTCGACCAGGGTGTCCAGCGCGTCGTAGGTCGCGTCCCGGTCGAGCACGACGCTCGACGGGCAGTGCAGCTGCACCAGGTCGAGGGTGTCGACGCCGAGGTTCGACCGGGACCGGTCGGTCCAGGCGCGGAACGCGTCGAGCGTGTACGCCTCGGCGACGTGCGGGTCCGCGCGCCGGCCCATCTTGGTGGCGACCGTGATCCGCGGGGCGTCGGCCGAGCGCTCCCGGAGGAACCGCCCGATCAGCGTCTCGCTCCGCCCGTCGCCGTAGACGTCCGCGGTGTCGAAGAACGTCACCCCCGCGTCGGCCGCGGCGGCCAGCACGGCCAGCGCGTCGTCCTCGGCCACCTCGCCCCAGTCGGCGCCGAGCTGCCAGCAGCCCAGCCCCACCACGGAGACGTCCCGTCCTGTCCTGCCCAGCGTCCTCGTCTGCACGGCCCCGAGGGTACCCCGGTGCTTTCACCCGGGCGCGTCTGGGTGCCTGCACCCAGCAGGGACCCCGGGCACCGCAGTTCGGAGCGACGGGTGACGATCCCAGAGGGGAGGATGACGGGACGCGCCCGGGGTCGACGCGGGGCGAGCCGCCCCACCCCGCGCGCGCCGCACCGACGGGACGAGGGCGACGATGATCACGCGAGACCGGGACCGCACGCCGTGGGCGCGCGCGTCCCGGGTGCTGCCCCTCGACGCCGAGCGCGCCTGGGACCTCGTCGCCGACGCCCGGCACCACACCCGGTGGGTCCCGCTGACCCGGGTCGACCTGACGCGCCCGACCGAGGACGCCGCCGGCCCCGGCTGGGAGCGCTGGCCCGGCCGCACCGCGCCGGAGGTCGGGGACCAGATCCTCGCGGTCAGCGGCCCGACCGCGCGCCGCGGCGGCCCCGGCCTGGTCGACCGGATGCGGATCGAGCGCTACGAGCGCCCGCTCGGGGCGGTCCCCGGCGTCGCGGTGTTCCAGAAGCTCGGCCCGGTGCTGCTCGGGACCGCCCGGATCGAGGTCGAGGCGGTCGGCTCGTCCGCCCGGGTCACCTGGAGCGAGGCGGTGCACCTGCGCGGCCTGCCGCCGGCCGCGACCCGCTGGCTCGGCGCGCTGCTCGTGGACGCGATGCTGCGGCTCGTCCTGGACCGCGCGGTGCGCGAGGCCGAGGGCGGCGCGCAACGAACCGCCGCCTAAGGGCCCGATCGCGCAACGAACCGGTGGTGGCTGCGCAACGTCGCGCCATGATGTGCCACGCGGGTCGATCGTAGGCTTGCCCGGACGCGCCCCGACGAGGCGGCCCGACGTCCGACCACGCCGTCCCCGGACACCTCGAGGAGCACCATGCCCGCGACCCCGCAGCAGACCCGTCGCCACTACCTGATGTGCGAGCCGACGTTCTACACCGTCTCGTACGAGATCAACCCGTGGATGGACTCGACGCGGTACACGGACGCGGGCCTCGCGGTGCAGCAGTGGACGGTGCTCAAGGACACCTTCGAGTCCCTCGGCCACACGGTCGAGACGATCGACCCGATCCCGGGCCTGCCGGACATGGTCTACGCCGCCAACGGCGCGACGATCGTCGACGGCCTCGTCTACTCCGCGAAGTTCCGCTACCCGGAGCGGCAGCCCGAGGGGCCGGCGTACGAGAAGTGGTTCGCCGACCACGGCTACGTCACGCACACCGCCGAGCAGGTCAACGAGGGCGAGGGCGACATCCTCGGCGTCGGCGACGTGCTGCTGGCCGGCACCGGCTTCCGCACCGACCGCTCCTCGCACGACGAGCTCGCGCGGGTCACCGGCCGCGAGGTCGTCACCCTGGAGCTGGTCGACGCGCACTACTACCACCTGGACACCGCGCTGGCCGTCCTGGACTCGACCGCCGGCCGCGAGCAGATCGCGTACTACCCGCCGGCGTTCTCCGACGCGTCCCGCGCGGAGCTCGAGCGCCGCTACCCGGACGCGGTGATCGCCTCCGAGGCCGACGCCGCGTGCCTCGGGCTCAACGCGGTGAGCGACGGGCTGAACGTCGTCGTCGCCCCCGGCGCGACCGCCCTCGCCGCGCAGCTGACCGACCGCGGCTTCCGGCCGATCCCGGTCGACACCAGCGAGCTGCTCAAGGGCGGCGGCGGTGCCAAGTGCTGCACGCTGGAGATCCGCCCCGCCCGCTGACCCCTCGGCCGGCCGGGGCGTCCCGGCCGCGCCCGCCCCGGCCCGGAAGGTGACCGCCATGACCGCCACGATCCCCAGCCGGAACGCCGAGGGCGCCGCCGCGGGCCCGCTCGCGCCGAACTACCACCCGCTGCCGGTCACGCTCACGACTGGCGAGGGCGCCTGGGTCCGGGACGCCGAGGGCCGCACCTACCTCGACCTGCTCGCCGGGTACTCCGCGCTGAACTTCGGGCACCGGCACCCGGCGCTGATCGGGGCGGCCAAGGCACAGCTCGACCGGCTGACCCTGTCGTCCCGGGCGTTCGACCACGACCTGCTCCACCCGTTCGCCCAGGCGCTGTCCGACCTGGCGCGGCCGGTCGTGGCCGGTGCGGGCGACGCCGGGGCCGCGGGTCCGCAGCCGATGGTGCTGCCGATGAACACCGGCGCCGAGGCGGTCGAGACCGCGATCAAGGCGGCCCGGAAGTGGGGCTACGACGTCCGCGGCGTCGCCCCCGAGCGCGCGACCATCGTCGTCGCGGCCGGCAACTTCCACGGCCGGACGACGACGATCGTGTCGTTCTCCACCGACCCCGAGGCGCGCGACGGCTTCGCCCCGCACACCCCCGGGTTCCGGGTCGTGCCGTTCGGCGACGCCGAGGCGCTGCGGGACGCGGTCGACGAGACCACGGTCGCCGTCCTGCTGGAGCCGATCCAGGGCGAGCAGGGCGTCGTCGTCCCGCCCGCGGGCTACTGGCCGGCGGTGCGGTCGATCTGCGACGAGGCGGACGTGCTGCTGATCGCCGACGAGATCCAGTCGGGCCTCGGCCGCACCGGCACGACGTTCGCCCTGGAGCTGTGGGACGTGCGCGCCGACCTGGTGACGCTCGGCAAGGCGCTCGGCGGCGGCGTGCTGCCGGTGTCCGCCGTCGTCGGGCGGCCGGACGTGCTCGGCGTGCTGACCGCGGGCACCCACGGGTCGACGTTCGGCGGCAACCCGCTCGCCTGCGCCGTCGGCATCGCGGTGGTCGACCTGCTGCGGCCCGGCACGTTCCAGGAGCGCGCCCGCACCCTCGGCGCCCACCTGCACGACCGGCTCGCCACCCTGGTCGACACGGGGCTGCTCGTGGGCAGCCGCGGCGTCGGGCTGTGGGCCGGGCTCGACGTCGACCCCGCGCGGATGACCGGCCGGCAGCTGTGCGAGCGGCTGCTCGGGCTCGGCGTGCTGGCCAAGGACACGCACGGGTCGACCATCCGGCTCGCGCCGCCCCTCGTGGTCGACGCCGGCGACCTGGACCTCGCGCTCGACCGGCTCACCCAGGCGCTGCGCTGACGCGCGGCCGTCAGGAGAACCGCATCGCCGTGTAGAGCCGGCCGTTGATCGTCACCGCGCCGATCGACACGGACGACCTGTCGGCCTTGAGGATCCACGCCCGGTGGCCCGGCGAGTTCAGGTAGGCCGTGATCATCTGGCCGTCGCTCACCGGCTGCACCCAGCCGACGATGTGGTCGCTGCCGGAGTGCCAGATGCTGCCCGCGGCGGCCATCGCGGCGGCGTGGTCCGCCAGCGACGACGAGGCCGACACCGACAGCGCCGGCAGCCCGTTCGCGGCGCGCGCGGCGTTCAGCGCGGCACCGAGCCCGCCGACGCCGTACGAGGAGACCCCCGGGGCCCACGCCGCGGCCGGGGCGGCGGGTGCCGACGCGCCTCCCCCGGAGACGGGCGCGGGGGCGCGGTTCGACCGGGCGCCGGTCGTCGTGCGCGGCGAGGCGGACCGCTGGGCGGCGGCGCGCTGCGCGGCCTCGGCGGCGGCCTGCTCCGCGGCGGCGATCCGGGCGGCCTCCGCGGCCTGCCACGCGGCCTCGGCGTCGACGGCGGCGCGCTGCGGGGCCGCCACGGACGCGACAGCGGTGCGCAGCGCGGCCGGGCTCACCCCGGTCCCCACGCTGTCGGCGGCGCGCTGGGCGGCGTCGGCGGCGGTGCGCAGGGCCGCGAGGGCGGCATCCCCGGCGTGCGGGGACGCGTCGGCGGCGGCGCGCGCGGCGGCCACGACCGTGCCGGCGTCCCGCACCGCGTCGGCGACGAGGGCGTCGTAGCGGGCCACCGACCCGGCAGCGCGGACGTCGGCGAGGAACGCCTCGTCGACCAGCCGGGCGGCCTCCTGCACGGCGACCCGCTCCCGGGCGTGCTCCCAGGCGGTGGCGCGGGCGTCGGCCCGCAGCTGCACGACGACACCCGCGGCGACCCCGCCGACCAGGGCGGCGCAGAGGGCGGTGACGGCAACGGCACGGCGGCGGCCGGCGCCGTGCCGTTGCCGTCACCGCCC
>NZ_JAANNB010000216.1 GCF_011603975.1 Cellulomonas sp. IC4_254
CCGAGACCCCCGCCGCCGAGACCCCCGCGGGGAAGCGCCCCGGCCGCCCGCTCGTCGTCGTCACCGCCACCGGCCGGGACGCGGACGAGATGGCCGCGGCCCTGCGCTGCTACCTGCCCGACGACGACGTCGCGGTGCTGCCGTCCTGGGAGACGCTGCCGCACGAGCGCCTGTCGCCCCGCAGCGACACCGTCGCCCGCCGGCTCGCGGTGTTCCGCCGCCTGGCCCACCCCGACCCGGAGCCGGGGCACACCGGTCCGATCCGCGTCCTCGTCATGCCGGTGCGCGCGCTGCTGCAGCCGGTCGTCGCCGTGCTGGGGGAGCTGGAGCCGGTCGCGCTGAACGTCGGGGAGCGGGCCGACCTGTCCGACGTCGCCGAGCGCCTGGTCGCCGCCGCGTACAGCCGGGTCGACATGGTCGAGCGCCGCGGGGAGTTCGCGGTGCGCGGCGGCATCCTCGACGTGTTCCCGCCGACCGAGGACCACCCGCTGCGCATCGAGTTCTGGGGTGAGGACGTCGAGGAGATCCGCTGGTTCTCCGTCGCCGACCAGCGCAGCCTCGAGGTCGCGAACCACGGCCTGTGGGCCCCGCCGTGCCGCGAGATCCTGCTGACCGACGAGGTGCGCGAGCGCGCCGCGTCCCTGGTCGAGCGGCTGCCCGGCGCCGTCGACATGCTCGACAAGCTCGCGCAGGGCATCGCGGTGGAAGGCATGGAGTCCCTGGCCCCGGCGCTCGTCGGCGACATGGTCCCCGTGCTGGACCTCGTCCCGGACGACGCGCTGCTTGTGCTCGCCGACCCCGAGCGGGTCCGCCGCCGCGCGCACGACCTCGTCGCCACGACCGAGGAGTTCCTGCAGGCGGCGTGGACCTCCGCCGCCGCCGGCGCCGCGACCCCGCTCGACCTGTCGGCCGCCTCGTTCGCCTCGTTCGCGGAGGTGCGGGCGCTCGCGGCCGTCCGCGGCCTCGGCTGGTGGACGCTCAGCCCGTTCACGCTCGACGCGGACGCGGTCGACGCGGCGGACGGGAGCACCGCGCCGGACGGGATCCGCAGCGCCGACGGCGGCGCCGAGACCGTCGTCGTCGCGGCCCGCGACGTCGAGCGGTACCGCGGCGAGGTGGACCGCGCCGTCGCCGACGTCCGCCGGCTGCAGCAGGACGGCTGGCGGCTGCTGCTCGCCACCGAGGGCCACGGCCCCGCGCAGCGGATGGCCGAGCAGCTGCGCTCCGCCGACGTGCCCGCGCGCCTCGTCCCCGCGCTCGAGGGCGACCTCGAGGGCGGCGTCGTCCTCGTCATGCCCGCGCAGGTCGGCCCGGGCTTCGTGTCCGAGGACCTGCGGCTCGCCGTGTTCTCGGAGTCCGACCTGACCGGCCGCCCGGGCTCGTCGACCCGGGACATGCGCAAGATGCCGAGCCGGCGCCGCAACGTCGTCGACCCGCTGCAGCTGCGCCCCGGCGACTTCGTGGTGCACGAGCAGCACGGCGTCGGCCGGTTCGTGGAGCTCATCTCGCGGACGGTCGGCTCCGGCGCGGCCGCGGCGACCCGCGAGTACATGGTGATCGAGTACGCGTCCTCCAAGCGCGGCCAGCCGGGCGACCGGCTGTTCGTGCCGACCGACCAGCTCGACCAGGTGACCAAGTACGTCGGCGGCGAGGCGCCCAGCCTGAACAAGATGGGCGGCTCCGACTGGGCCAAGACCAAGGGCCGCGCCCGCAAGGCGGTCAAGGAGATCGCCGGCGAGCTCATCCGCCTCTACAGCGCCCGGATGGCGACGTCCGGCCACGCGTTCGGGCCGGACACCCCGTGGCAGCGGGAGCTGGAGGACGCGTTCGCCTACGTCGAGACGCCCGACCAGCTCGCCACGATCGACGAGGTCAAGCAGGACATGGAGAAGCCGATCCCGATGGACCGGCTGATCTGCGGCGACGTCGGCTACGGCAAGACCGAGATCGCGGTGCGCGCGGCGTTCAAGGCCGTGCAGGACGGCAAGCAGGTGGCGGTGCTCGTGCCGACGACGCTGCTCGTGCAGCAGCACCTGGACACGTTCACCGAGCGGTACGCCGGCTTCCCGGTCACGGTGAAGGCGCTGTCGCGGTTCCAGACCAAGGCCGAGTCCGAGGCGGTCGTCGACGGGCTGCGCGACGGCAGCATCGACGTCGTCATCGGCACGCACCGGCTCATCACCGGCGAGGTGCGGTTCAAGGACCTGGGCCTGGTGATCATCGACGAGGAGCAGCGGTTCGGCGTCGAGCACAAGGAGACGCTCAAGGCGCTGCGCACCAACGTCGACGTGCTCGCGATGTCGGCCACCCCGATCCCGCGCACGCTGGAGATGGCGGTCACCGGCATCCGCGAGATGTCGACGCTCGCGACCCCGCCGGAGGAGCGGCACCCGGTGCTGACCTTCGTCGGCGCGTGGGAGGAGAAGCAGATCTCCGCCGCGATCCGCCGCGAGCTGCTGCGCGAGGGCCAGGTGTTCTACGTGCACAACAAGGTCGAGTCGATCGAGCGCACCGCGGCCCGGCTGAACGAGCTGGTGCCCGAGGCCCGGATCGCGGTCGCCCACGGCAAGATGAACGAACACCAGCTGGAGCAGGTGATCGTCGACTTCTGGGAGAAGCGGTTCGACGTCCTGGTGTGCACGACGATCGTCGAGACCGGCCTGGACATCTCGAACGCGAACACGCTGATCCTGGAGCGCGCCGACCGGCTCGGCCTGTCCCAGCTGCACCAGCTCCGCGGGCGCGTCGGCCGCGGGCGGGAGCGGGCGTACGCGTACTTCCTGTACCCGCCGGAGAAGCCGCTCACCGAGACCGCGCACGACCGGCTGCAGACCATCGCCGCCAACACCGACCTCGGCGCGGGCATGGCCGTCGCGATGAAGGACCTGGAGATCCGCGGTGCGGGCAACATGCTCGGCGGCGAGCAGTCCGGGCACATCGAGGGCGTCGGGTTCGACCTGTACATCCGGATGGTCGGCGAGGCCGTCGCGTCCTACCGCGGCGGCCAGCCGGAGGAGCTGCCCGACGTCACCGTCGAGCTGCCCGTCGACGCGCACATCCCGCACGACTACATCGCGCACGAGCGACTGCGCCTCGAGGCGTACCGCAAGCTCGCGGCGGCCGGGGACGAGAAGGCGCTCGAGGAGATCTCCGCCGAGCTCGTCGACCGGTACGGGCCGATCCCCGAGCCGGTGACCAACCTGTTCGCGGTCGCCCGGTTCCGGCTGCACGCCCGCACGGCCGGGCTCACCGACGTGACCGCGCAGGGCAAGTTCGTGCGGTTCGCGTCGGTCGACCTGCCCGAGTCGGCCCAGCTGCGGCTCAAGCGGCTGTACCCCGGCTCGGTACTCAAGCCCGCGCTGCGCACCGTGCTCGTGCCGTTCCCGACGACCGCCCGGATCGGCGGCAAGCCGCTGCACGGCGAGGCGGTGATGACCTGGGCGCGGCAGCTGATCGACGCGGTGGTGCTCGGCGACGTCTCGGCGGCGGCGGGGGTGGGCACGGCGGCGCGCTGAGCCCGGTGCCGCGCTACGCGACCGCGGCACGTCCCGCACCTGCCGCCCCGGCCCGGCCCCTACGATGGGCCGGGTCGGGCGACGGTGAGCGACGAGAGGCCAGGTGTGCGGTGACGCGGAAGACGGTCCGGCGGACGGTGTCCGTCGTCGGGGTGCTGGCGGTGGCGGGCGTGCTCGCGGCCTGCGGCGGCGGGCGGCCCGGCGCGGCGGCGGTGGTCGACGGCCGGTCGATCCCGACGTCCGAGGTCGAGACGGCGACCCAGGAGCTCGGGCCCGTGCTGCAGGGCGTCTCGGCGTCCGCGATCCTCGGCGTGCTCATCCAGGAGCCGACCGTCGCCGCGGCGGCGTCCGACGCGGGCGTCGCGGTCTCCGACGAGCAGGCCGCCGACGCGCTCGACCAGCAGGTCGCGGCCGCGGGCGGCGAGGCCGGGCAGGAGTTCTCGCCGGCCTCGGTCGCCGTCATGCGGTACCTGCTGGAGATCCAGGGCCTGCAGGGCGCGGACGACGCCGACACGCGGCTCGCCGCCCTGCAGGAGGACCTCGGCGCCCTCGACTTCACCGTGAACCCCCGGTTCGGCACGGCGGACGACCTCGGCACCGTGGGCACGACCGCGTACCCGTGGATCGTGTCCGCCGACGGGGCCTCGCCGACCCCGGCCCCGTGACCGCCGACGGCGCGTCCCCGGCGGACCCGACGCCCCCGGCGGACCCCGCCGCCGTCGCGGACCCGCTGCGCCGGCTCGTCGCGGTGATGGACCGGCTGCGGTCGCCGGGCGGCTGCCCCTGGGACGCCGAGCAGACCCACGCCTCGCTGGTGCCGTACGTGCTGGAGGAGGCGTACGAGGTCGCCGAGGCCGTCGAGGGCGGCGACCGTGCGCACCTGCGGGAGGAGCTCGGCGACCTGCTGCTCCAGGTGGTGTTCCACGCGCGCATCGCCCAGGAGGACCCGGCCGAGCCGTTCGACGTCGACGACGTGGCGGGCGACCTCGTCGCCAAGCTGGTCCGGCGGCACCCGCACGTGTTCGCCGACGCCCGCGTCGCGGACGCCGACGGCGTGAACCGGCAGTGGGACGCGATCAAGCGGGAGGAGAAGCAGCGCGAGTCGGTGCTCGACGGCGTGCCGCTCGCGATGGGCGCGCTCGCCCGGGCGCAGAAGGTGGCGTCCCGGGCGGACCCCTCCGGGCTGGCGGACGCCGCTCCGGCCCCGGCCGCGGCCGGCGACCTCGGCGCCCGGCTGCTCGCGCTCGTCCAGGAGGCCCGTGCGGCCGGCCTCGACGCCGAGGGCGAGCTGCGCCGCGCGACCGCCGCCTGGGAGCGGGACCTGCGCGCGGCGGAGCGGGACGCCGGCCCGGCCGGGGGCTGACACGCCCGGCTCGACCGGCGCGACCGGCACGCCCGGCTCGACCGGCACGCCCGGCACGCCCGGCGCGACCGGCACGCCCGCCGCCGACGGGCCCGACCCGGCCGAGGCGTGGCCCGGTCCCGGGGCGCGCCGGGCCGAAGGTCCGGGACGGGCGCGACCCCCGGGCAGCAGGATGGGCGAGGCTCGTGGTGCACCCGCGGCCCGGTGCCCCACGCCCGCCGAGGGCGGGCGCACCGCGACACCGGACGAGGAGGGGTCGATGCGGATCGGCGTCCCGAAGGAGGCCCGGCCGGGCGAGCGGCTCGTGGCCGCCACGCCCGCCACCGTGGCCCGGCTGGCGAAGCTGGGCTACGAGGTGGTCGTCGAGCACGGCGCGGGCGAGGCGGCGAGCTTCCCCGACGCGGCCTACGCGGAGGCGGGCGCGGCGCTCGGCGACGCGGCCGAGGTGTGGGCGAGCGACGTGGTCACGACCGTGAACGCCCCGGCCGACGCCGAGGTCGCCGCGCTGACCCCGGGCGCGACGCTGGTCTCGATGCTGGCGCCGGCCGCCCACCCCGAGCGGGTCGCGGCCCTGTCCGCGCGCGGCGTCACGGCGCTGGCGCTCGACGCCGTGCCGCGCGTGTCCCGCGCGCAGGCGCTCGACGTGCTCAGCACGATGTCGAACGTCGCCGGGTACCGCGCGGTGATCGAGGCCGCCGAGGAGTTCGGCGGCATGTTCACCGGCCAGGTCACCGCCGCCGGCAAGACCCCGCCCGCCACCGTGTTCGTCATCGGCGCCGGCGTCGCGGGCCTCGCGGCCATCGGCGCGGCCGGCAGCCTCGGCGCGCAGGTCCGCGCGTACGACGTGCGCCCCGAGGTCGGCGAGCAGATCGAGTCGATGGGCGCGTCGTTCGTGCAGGCCGCGGCGGCGCAGCAGGAGGTGAGCGCCGACGGCTACGCCCGCGAGCTCACCGCCGAGCAGGAGCGCCTGACCGCCGAGATGTACGCCGCGGAGACCGCGAAGGCCGACATCGTCATCACGACCGCCCTGGTCCGCGGCACCGCGCCGCGCACGATCAGCGCCGAGATGGTGGCCGCGATGCGGCCGGGCAGCGTGATCGTCGACCTGGCCGCGTCCGGCGGCGGCAACTGCGAGCTGACCGTGCCGGGGGAGAAGGTCGTCACCGCGAACGGCGTGACGGTCCTCGGCTACACCGACCTCACCAGCCGGATGGCGCGGCACACGTCGCAGCTGTTCGGCACCAACGTCGTCAACCTGCTCACGCTGCTCACCCCGGGCAAGGACGGGGCGCTCGTCCTCGACCTCGACGACCCGGTGCAGCGCGGCATGGCCGTCACGCGGGCCGGGGAGGTGCTCTGGCCGCCCCCGCC
>NZ_JAANNB010000217.1 GCF_011603975.1 Cellulomonas sp. IC4_254
GTCCCCGGTGGTCCGGAACCAGACCGGTGGGTCGGGAATTCCCGGGACGGGGCGACGCGGCGGGCGCGAGGGGCGGAGCGGTGCTCCGGAGGCGGGCCGGCGCGTGGAGGACGCGGAGGTCGGCCGGGCGCGTCAGCGACGCGCGGGCGTCAGGGACGCGGGGCGCTCAGCGACGACAACAGCACGCGGCGGTCGACGCGGGTCGACAGGCGCGGGTGCGTGCGGGGGTGGTCGTCTGGCGCATGATGCGGATGACTGTAGCAACAACCGACCAGGTGGCGGACCGGCGGTCCGGCATGCGGGCGGGCGCGCGTCAGGACGGGTTGCAGAGCGCCGCGATCGTCTCGAGCAGGCCGACGTCCGGGCGCCACGGCTCCAGGTTCCAGGTGGCCTTGTCGGGCGCCCCGATCAGGTGGCAGGTCAGCTGGTCGCGCACGTTCTGCGCGTCGGCCTCCGGCTCCGCCGCGACCAGGGCCGACCACACCGCCTCCTCGGCGGCCAGGCTGCCCCGGCGGGCCCAGGCGGCCGGCTCGACCGCGAGCGAGCGCCCGCCCTCGTCGGCCAGGTCGCGCCAGGTCGCGTCGAGGACGGCGGTCGCGGCGAACGTCGCGGTGACCGTCCCGCCCGCGGCGCCCGACCCGGCGGCGCCCTCGGCCAGCCACGTCACCGAGCCGTCGTCGGCGGTGCGGACCCGGACCGTGCGGCCGGCGGGGTCGTCCAGCAGGGGCGCGGTCAGCCCGGCGAGCACCGACCCGCCGGCGTCCCGGACCACCGCGGACAGGTCGTCGAGCACGTCGAGCGTGCCGCCCTCCGGCGGTGCCAGGGTCGCGACCGTCACCAGGGTGGCGGCCGGGTCGTCGGCGGGCACCGGGACCGCGAGGAGAACCGCGTCGTCGTCGGTCGCCGTGCCGGCCGGAGCGCCGGCCGGTGCCAGCACGGACAGCGTGACGGCTCCCGAGACCACGGGGACCCCGTCGGCGCGGACGGCTGCGGCACCGGGCGCGGCGCCGTCCGGGTCGGTCGTGGCGGTGGCGCTGGGCGCGGCCGACGCGGTGCCGGGAGTGGCGTCGGGGCCGGGCCCGCCGGTGCAGCCGGCCAGCAGCAGCGCCCCCAGGAGGGCCGCGGCCGCGCAGGCCCGGCGTTCGGTGCGTCGCGTCACCCGGACATTGTGGGGGCGCCGGTCAGGATTGCGGGTCCCAGGCGTATCCCGCGTCCCGGAACGCCCGCTCGAGGTCGCGCGCGGGGATGCCGGTCGTCGCCCGCGCCAGCTCGGTCCCGTTGGTCGCCAGCAGCACCAGCGCCCCGTCGTCGTGCAGCGCCTCGCGGACGTCCGCGCGCAGGTAGGTGCGCCGCTTCCGGCCGCGGACGACCACGACGCGCTCGGGGGACACCTCGAACCGCGGCTCCTTCTCGACCTCGCCCGCCGCGACGACGCACCCGAGCACGGCGCCGGCCGCGACCAGCGCCACCGCGCCCCACGCGCCCCAGCCGTCGACCACCCGGTCGACCGTCACCAGGACACCGCGCCACGGCAGGACGTCCAGCGAGAGCAGCCAGCCGCGCAGCAGGTGCAGCGCCGCGCCGAGCGCCGCGCCGCCGCCCACCAGGAGCCCGTACGTCCACGCCACGTCGCGCCCCGGGTACGTGAGCACCGTGGTCCGGGGCTCCGCGCCCCGGGACGCCGGGACGCCGAGGAGGCCCGGGACCTGCGGGACGTCGGGGGATCCGGGGCTGGGAGCCGTCATGCCGGCAGGCTACGAGCGCCCGGCCGTCGCGCGCGTCCACCTCCGTGCGGAGGGCGGGACCATCCGCGGGCGGACGTCCGGCCGGGGCGTCCGGCGCGGGTAACCTGGGTCACGTCTGCCGATGCCCGCCCGCCGCCGCCGGCCCGGTCCCCGACCGCCGCGCCTGCGGGCCCCCAGCCCGAGGGATTCGATGACCAGCGCCCCCACCGCCTCGCAGCACCCCGCCGAGCCGACCTCGGGCCACGTGTCCGACACCGTCGACCACGCCGCGGCCACCCCCGACCAGGAGCAGCCGTTCGCGGAGCTCGGCCTCAAGCCGGACGAGTACCAGCGCATCCGCGACATCCTGGGCCGCCGCCCCACGGCCGCCGAGCTCGCCATGTACTCGGTCATGTGGTCGGAGCACTGCTCGTACAAGTCGAGCAAGACCCACCTGCGGAAGTTCGGCGAGCGCGTCACGCCGGAGATGACCGAGCACCTGCTGGTCGGCATCGGCGAGAACGCCGGCGTGGTCGACATCGGCGACGGCTGGGCGGTGACGTTCAAGGTCGAGTCGCACAACCACCCGTCGTACGTCGAGCCGTACCAGGGCGCCGCGACCGGCGTCGGCGGCATCGTCCGCGACATCATCTCGATGGGCGCGCGGCCGGTGGCCGTGATGGACCAGCTGCGGTTCGGCGCGGTCGACCACCCGGACACCGCCCGCGTGGTGCACGGCGTCGTGTCGGGCGTCGGCGGCTACGGCAACTCGCTCGGCCTGCCGAACATCGGCGGCGAGCTCGTGTTCGACGCCTCGTACCAGGGCAACCCGCTGGTCAACGCGCTGTGCCTCGGGGTGCTGCGGCACGAGGACATCCACCTGGCGAACGCCTCGGGCGTGGGCAACAAGGTCGTCCTGTTCGGCGCGCGCACCGGCGGCGACGGCATCGGCGGCGCCTCGATCCTCGCCTCGGAGACGTTCGACGACACCAAGCCGTCGAAGCGACCGTCGGTGCAGGTCGGCGACCCGTTCATGGAGAAGGTGCTCATCGAGTGCTGCCTGGAGCTGTACGCGGCCCGCGTGGTCGAGGGCATCCAGGACCTCGGCGCGGCCGGCATCTCCTGCGCCACGTCCGAGCTCGCGTCCAACGGCGACGGCGGCATGCACGTCGACCTGGAGAACGTGCTGCTCCGCGACCCCACGCTGACCGCCGGCGAGATCCTCATGTCGGAGTCGCAGGAGCGGATGATGGCGGTCGTCACGCCGGAGAAGCTCGACGAGTTCCTGGCCATCACGTCGAAGTGGGACGTCGAGACCGCCGTGATCGGCGAGGTCACCGGCACCGGCCGCCTGACGATCGACCACCACGGGCAGCGGATCGTCGACGTCGACCCGAAGACCGTCGCGCACGAGGGTCCGGTCTACGACCGCCCGTACTCCCGCCCCGAGTGGCAGGACGGCCTGGTCGCCGACTCGGTCAGCACACCCGAGGGCGCCGAGCGGTACGCCCGCCCGTCCACCCCGGAGGAGCTGCGCGCCACGGTGCTCGCGCTGCTCGCGTCCCCGAACCTGGCGTCCAAGGCCTGGGTCACCGACCAGTACGACCGGTTCGTGCAGGGCAACACCGCGCTCGCGCAGCCCGACGACGCCGGCGTGGTCCGCGTCGACGAGACGACCGGCCTCGGCGTGGCCCTGGCCACCGACGCGAACGGCCGGTACGCCAAGCTCGACCCGTACGCCGGCGCGCAGCTCGCGCTCGCCGAGGCGTACCGGAACGTCGCGGCGTCCGGCGCGAAGCCGCTCGCGGTCACCGACTGCCTCAACTTCGGCAGCCCCGAGGACCCGGCGTCCATGTGGCAGCTCGTGCAGGCGATCGAGGGCCTCGCCGACGCGTGCGCCGTGCTGGGCACCCCGGTCACCGGCGGGAACGTGTCGCTCTACAACGGCACCGGCGAGCCCGGGAAGATCGACTCCGCCATCCACCCGACGCCGGTCGTCGGCGTGCTCGGCGTGATGGACGACGTCGCGGAGGCCACGCCGTCCGGCTGGACCACCGCCGGCCAGTCGGTCTACCTGCTCGGCACGACGCGGGCGGAGCTCGACGGCTCCGCGTGGGCCGACGTCGCGCACGCCCAGCTCGGCGGCACCCCGCCGCGGGTCGACCTGGAGGCCGAGCGGAAGCTCGCGACCGTGCTGGTCCGGGCCTCGCGGGACGACCTGGTCGACGCCGCGCACGACCTGTCCGAGGGCGGGCTCGCCCAGGCGCTCGTCGAGTCCTCGCTGCGGTACGGCGTCGGCGTGCAGGTCGACCTCGCCGCGCTGTGCGAGCGCGACGGCGTGACGCCGTTCGAGGCGCTGTTCTCCGAGTCGACCGCCCGGGCGGTCGTCGCCGTGCCGCGGTCGGAGGCCGTGCGGTTCGAGGACCTGTGCACCGCGCAGGGCGTCCCGGCGCTGGCGATCGGCGTGACCGCCGAGACCTGCAGCCCCGGCGCCGGCGCCCCGACCCAGGAGGCCCCGGAGCAGCACGTGCACGCCCCGGCCGTCGAGGTCACGGGCCTGTTCACGCTCCCGCTGGCCGAGGCCCGCGCGGCGCACGAGGGCACGCTGCCGCGCTACTTCGGCTGACCGCGCCGACGGACCGGCCCGCCTCCCGCGAGCGGCGGGCCGGTCCGCGCGGGTCGTCAGCCCGCCGCCGGCGCAGCGGCCGGGACGGGGACGACGACGACCTTCGAGCCGGCGCCGTTGACCTTCGCCGCCCCGCTGAACACGGCGGTGAGCCGGTGGGCGCCGGGCGCGAGGTCCAGCGGGACGCTCGCGGCGCCGGAGACGAGCGCGCCGGAGCTCACGACGGAGGTCCCGTCGAGCAGCTGGTACGTGCCGGTGACGACCGTCTTCGGCGCGGTCACGGTGACGACCGCGCGGTAGTCGGTCGTGGCCGGGGTGGTCGCCACCGGCGTCACGCGGAGCGTCACCTGGGCGGCGACCTTCGCGGCCGGCGCGGGAGCCGGGGGCTTCGGCCCGGCGAGCGCCGCGCCGGCGGTGCCGAGCGACAGGGTGGTGGCGAGGGCCAGCGCCAGGGCGGCGCGGCGGGGGGAGCGGTGCATGGGTACTCCTGGTCCGTGCGGACGCCGACGGCTGGCTGCATCGACTCCGACCGGACGATCGGGCGGCACCGGGCCGGTGTGACCGGTCGGCGGCCGATCTCACCCGCGCCCCGTGGGGGAAAACCGCTCGCCCGTCGCCGGTCCCGCTCCCTAGCGTCGGCCCCATGGAACACGGTGGTGCCGCCCTCGGGCGGGTCGTGCGCGTCGACCGCGGCGCGGTGCTCGTGCTGCCCGCCGGGGCCGGGTCGGGGGCCGACGAGCCCGTCCGGGTCCCGCTGCCCGGCGAGGGCCTCGTGCCCCTGCTCGACGCGGACGGCGTCCCCGGCGACGCGGTGCCGCCGGCCGTCGGCGACCACGCCGTGCTGGGCACCGGCCCGGACGGCGCGCCCGCCCTGGACGCCCTGCGCCCGCGCCGCACCGCGGTGGTGCGGGACGGCGCCGACCGGACCTCGCGGGCCCAGGTGCTGGCCGCGAACGTCGACGTCGTGCTCGTCGTCGAGCACCTCGACCCCGACCCGAGCCCCGGCCGCGTGGAGCGGCTGCTGACCCTGGCCTGGCGGTCGGGGGCGACGCCGGTCGTGGTGCTGACCAAGGCCGACCTGGTGCCGGACCCCGACGGGATGGCCGACGAGGTCCGGGCGATCGCGATCGGCGCCGACGTGCATGCCGTGAGCGTCGCGGCCGGCACGGGTCTCGAGCCGCTGCGCGCCCTGCTCGGGCCCGGGCGGACGCTCGTCGTGGTCGGCCCGTCGGGCGCCGGGAAGTCGACGCTGGTGAACGCCCTCGCCGGGGCGGAGGTGATGGCGACGGGTGACCGCCGGGCGGACGGGCGCGGCCGGCACACGACCGTGCACCGGGAGCTCGTGCCGCTCGCCGGGGGCGCGTGCCTGATCGACACCCCGGGGCTCCGGGGCGTCGGGCTGGTCGCGGACGCCGCGGCGCTGGACGCGACCTTCGCCGACGTGGCCGACCTCGCGGCGGGCTGCCGGTTCGCCGACTGCGCGCACCGGACCGAGCCGGGCTGCGCGGTGCTGGCGGCCGTCGAGGACGGGACGTTGCCGGCCCGGCGGCTCGACTCCTGGCGGCGGCTCGCCCGGGAGGCGGCCTACCAGGAGCGCCGCGCGGACGCCGCGCTGGCCGCCGCCGAGCGGAACCGGGTGCGCCGCGCGACGGCCGCCTACCACCGGTTCCAGCAGGGCCGGCCGGCGCGCTGAGCCGGCCGGGCGGGCCGTGGGCGGCGGAGGGCCCGACCGGGCGGCGGGTGCCCCGGACCCGGCCGCGGCGTCAGCCGGCGCGCACCGCCAGCGCGATGACGGCGCCGACCGCCGCCAGCCCGGCCAGTGCCGCCCCGAG
>NZ_JAANNB010000218.1 GCF_011603975.1 Cellulomonas sp. IC4_254
GGCTGCTGGGCCTGCCACGCGGGCTGCGCGGGCGCGGCCGCCGGCGCGGGCGCGTGCTGCGGCGCGGGGTGCTGCGGCGCGGCGTGCTCGGGCCCGGTCGGCTGCGCGGGGTACCCGGAGGGCGTGCCGCCCTGCGGCCACGGGTTCGGGGCGGGGTGGTCGGTCACGTGGGGTGAACCTCGCTCTCGAGCTGGTCGAGCCGGCGGGCCAGGTGCTCCAGGCCCGCGTCTGACGTGGGGGGTGGTCCGTACAGCAGGTCGCGGACGTCGGTCTCGTCCCGGCCGGCGGCGCGCGCGACCGCGGTCACGACCTCGGGCGCGGCGGCGGACCGCGGCACGCCGAGCCGGCGTGCCAGCCGCGCGGCGGTGCCGGCCCGGAGCGAGGCGGCGGCGTGCCCGTAGGACCGCGACGTCCGGTAGAGCCGCGCTCGGCCGCGCGTGGTCTCGGCGGGCCGGACGACGACGGGCAGCCGCTCGGCGACGACCCGGCCGAGCCGGCGGCCGCGCCACAGCGCGAGCGCGACCAGCACGACGAGCGCCTGGACCAGCAGCACCCGTGCGGTGGGCGGCAGGAGGTCGCCGAGGCCCGGGCCGGCCGCGCCCTCGTCGACGCCGAGGTCGCTCGCGGACGGCACGTACCAGACGAGCTCGGTGCTCCGGCCCAGGGCCCGCAGCGCGAGCGCGGCGTTGCCCTCGTCGGTGATCCGCGCGTTCGTGATCAGGCCGGCGTCGCCCAGCACGGTGACCCGGCGGCCGTCGACCTCGGACGCGGAGTACAGGTACGACTGCGGCGAGGAGCCGGGCACCGGGAAGCAGAGCGCGGTGCCGGCGGGCGCGGTCTCGCCGAGCGGGAGGACGCCCGCGCCGGTGGCGGAGACCGTGCCGGCGGCCGCGGCGTCGGGGTCCTCGCAGGACGCGGTGACGGTCCCGGGCTCGGTGCCGCCGGACCAGCCGGTGGTGAGACCGGGGACCGCGCGGTCGAGCAGGGACGACGGGTCGAGCAGCACGAGGTCCGCGGCGGTGCCGGCGAGCGCGTCCACCTGCTCGGTGGACAGCAGCCAGTCCGAGGTGACGAGCAGGGTGCGGCCGGCCTCGGCGGCGTCGACCGCGGCGCCGGCGGAGCGCACGTAGGTGATCCGGACGCCCTGGTCGCGCAGCACCTCGGCGAGCGCCATCGCGCCGTTGTCCCGCGGGTTGTCCGGGGCCAGGGCCGTCGCGGAGCGGGTGGGTGCGGGCAGCAGCGCGGCGAGCACGCCGAGCCCGAGCACGACAGAGACGACGACCAGCCAGCGCACCCGGCGCCAGCGCGCGCCCGTGCGGGTCCGCAGCGTCGTGCCGTCGCCCAGGACGACGCCGCCGGGCGCGGCGGCCGGGGGTCCCGGCGCGCGGGTCGTCGTCGGGGCGGTCACGCGCCCACCCCCGTGAGCCCGGCGGGCAGCGTCGGGCGGGTCGCGGTCACGCGCGCGTCGAGCTCGCGCAGCGCCGCGTCGTCCTCGGCGCGCGGGGTGCGCTCGCCGTAGACGACGTCGTCGAACAGCCGGCCGGCGGCGCGCAGGTCCACGGCGTGCACGGGCAGCCGCAGCCCCGCGGCCTCGACCGCCTCGTGCGCGGTCCGGCCGGGCTGCTCCTCCAGGACGGCGCGCTCCTCGAGCGAGCGCACGAGCGCGCGGAACCGGTCCGCGACCGCCGCGGCCCAGTCGCCGCGCGCGGCGGCCGCGTCCGCCGCGGCCCGGATCTCGGCCGCGGTGCGGCGGTCGTCGACGTCGAGCACGCCGCGCGCCCCGGCGACCCGCCGGCTGCGGCGCACCGGGCCGGTGACGAGGAACGCCACGGTCACCAGCACGGCCAGGCCCGCGAGGATCGCCAGGAGCGTGCCGACGTTGCCGATCGGCAGGCCGTCCGCCCCCTCGAACAGCCGGCCGAGCCAGTCCAGGAACCGCTGCAGCAGGCTGGGCTGCTGGTGGTAGACGGGGTCGGCGAGCTCCTGCTCGAGCCAGCGGCGCGCCTGCTCGGCGTCCGGCACGACGGGCACGGTCACCGGCCGGCGCCCTCCGCGGCCCGGGCCAGCTCGACGTCCAGGCCCTCGCGGCGCATCCGGACGTCGATGTAGGCGAGCGCGATGACGCCGGCCATGAAGACCGTGGTGATGGTGGTCGCGATCGCGGTGCCGATCGCGGTGAGGGCGATGGCCGGCCCGCTGGTCATGAGCGGGTCGTTGAGCACGAGCTGGGAGATGAGCGAGACCGGCACGACGACCACCTGGGAGATGATCCCGACCAGGATCGACACCAGCAGGTACAGCCCGAGCAGCCGCCAGAAGCTGCCGCGGGTCAGCCGCCACGCGCGGGACACCGACGCCCAGAAGCCGCCGCCCTCCAGCATGATCGCGGCGGGCGCGAGCAGGGTGCGGATCGTGATCCAGAAGCCGCCGACCACCGCGGCGGCCAGCGCGAGCAGCCCGACCAGGACGGTGAGGCCCACGCTGTCCGACGTCGAGCCGACCAGGACCACGAGCCCCACGAGCGCGGCGAACGCCACGGAGGTCGCCAGGCCGAGCAGCAGGCTGAACCCGATGACCCAGAGGATGCGCTTGCCCTGGCCGCGCACGACGTCGCGGGCCGAGATCCGCCGGCCGATGACCGACCGGCTCACCGACAGGATGAGCAGGCCGGTGAGGATCGTGGTGGCGAGCGCGGTGAGCGGGACGCCCGCGACGCCCGCCAGCGAGGTGCCGAAGCTGTCGCCGAGCAGCTCGGAGTCGGCGGTGGTGAAGCCGGCGCTGGTGCTGAACAGGTCGTTGACCGCGCCCGCGAACACGCCCGCGAGGTACCACTGGATCAGCGCGCCGATCGCCGTGGCGACGGCGACGACCACGGCGGTCAGGCCGAACATCGTGGCGGGGTTGTGCCGGATCGCGCGGAACGCGCCGTCGAAGATCTCCCAGATGCTCAGCGGGCGCAGCGGGATGATCCCGGGCTGCGCGGCCACCGGCTGGTAGGGCGTGGCGCCCCAGCCGTACGGGGCGGGGCCGGGCTGCTGGCCGTAGGTCTGCTGCCCGTAGCCGGGTGCCGTCGGGTAGCCGGGCTGCTGGCCGTAGCCGGGCGCCTGGCCGGGCGCGGCGGGGTACCCGGGCTGCTGCCCGTACCCGGGCTGCTGGCCGTACCCCGGCGGGACCGGTGCGGCCGGGCCCGCGACCTGGCCGGGCTGCCCGGACGCGTCACCCGGACGGCCGCCACCCGGCCGGGTGCCCGGGTCGCCCCACGGGTTCGCGGGCTGCCCGCCCGTGGCGGGGTCGGTGGGCGGCTGCCACCCGGCGGGGGCGTACTGCCCGAACCGGGGCGCCGGGCGCGGCTCCTCGCCCTGCCGCGGCGCGTCCTCGGGGCGGCCCTCGTCGTGAGGCGTGCTCATGGTGCTCCTCGGGGGTCGCAGCGGGGTGCGCCCCGAGCACCCCGTCGGGGTGTCGGGCGCGGCTGACGGCCATCGTGCCACGTCAGGTCCGCGCGCGGGCCGCTGCTCCGTCGGGGCGTCGTGGGCGCGGACGGGCCCGGTGCGGGCCCCGGTGATGCGATCATGGGCAGATGAAGGGACGCGTTCTCGTGGTCGACGACGACACCGCCCTGTCCGAGATGATCGGCATCGTGCTGCGCTCGGAGGGGTTCGAGCCGGTCTTCTGCGCCGACGGGGACGAGGCGCTGGAGATCTTCCGGTCCTCGCAGCCGGACCTCGTGCTGCTCGACCTCATGCTCCCGGGCAAGGACGGCACCGAGGTGTGCCGGCTGATCCGGGCGGAGTCGGGCGTGCCGATCGTCATGCTGACCGCCAAGGCGGACACGGTCGACGTGGTGCTCGGGCTGGAGTCCGGGGCGGACGACTACATCGCCAAGCCGTTCAAGCCCAAGGAGCTGATCGCGCGCGTGCGGGCGCGGCTGCGCCGCAGCGACGAGCCGGCCCCGGAGCACCTGCGGATCGGCGACCTGTCGATCGACGTGACCGGCCACCGGGTGACGCGCGACGGCGCGCCCATCTCGCTCACCCCGCTGGAGTTCGACCTGCTGGTGGCGCTCGCCCGCAAGCCGTGGCAGGTGTTCACCCGCGAGGTGCTGCTCGAGCGGGTGTGGGGCTACCGGCACGCGGCCGACACCCGGCTGGTCAACGTCCACGTCCAGCGCCTGCGGTCCAAGATCGAGGCCGACCCCGAGCGCCCCGAGATCGTCGTGACCGTGCGCGGCGTCGGCTACAAGGCGGGCGCGACGCCCCCGTGACCGGCACCTCCCGCGGCGGCGTCACCGCGCGGGCGGCGCGCGCGTGGCGGCTCGCCACGGTGCGCGCCGGGGCCCGCGCGCGCCGTCTGGTCCGCGCCTGGCGCGGGTCGCTGCAGGCGCGCGTCCTCACCCTGACCCTCGCGGTCGGGCTGCTCGCGCTCGCGGTGCTCGGCGGCTACCTGTCCGTCAGCGTGCGCGACGGGCTGTTCACCCAGCGGGTGGACCAGGTGCTCGCCGAGTCCGCGCGCAGCGCCGCCCAGGCGCAGGAGACGTTCGACGCGTCCACCGCGACGACGGCGCCCGAGGCGCAGCTCCTCGTCAACGACATGGTGGACGCCCTGCGCTCCGGCGGGTCCGGCGAGCGCGAGGTGTTCCTGCTGCGCGCGCGCGGCCAGCAGCAGCCGATCCTGGTCACCGGCCAGTCCACCGACTCCAGCCTGGTCGGCCTCGTCTCGGAGCAGCTGCGCGCCGCCACGGCCGAGGGCGAGGGGCAGCGCTGGGAGTCGGTCGCGTGGCCCGCGTCTGCGACGGACACCGGGCGCGTCGAGCCGGGCGTGATGGTCGGGCAGGTCGTCACGGTGCCCGCGGCCGGCTCCTACGAGCTGTACTTCCTGTACTCCCTGCAGGCCGAGCAGGACCGTTTGGAGTTCCTGCAGAGCGTCCTCGGCATCGGCGCCGCGGCCCTCGTCGTGCTGCTGGTGTCGATGACCTGGCTGACCACCCGGCAGGTCGTCCGCCCGGTCCGGCAGGCCGCGCACGTCGCGGAGCGGATCGCCGACGGCAGCCTCACCGAGCGGATGCCGGTGCGCGGCGAGGACGAGATGGCGCGCCTGGGCCGGTCGTTCAACGAGATGGCCGAGAGCCTCCAGGACCAGATCGACCGCATGGAGCACCTGTCCGCCATGCAGCGCCGGTTCGTCTCGGACGTGTCGCACGAGCTGCGCACCCCGCTCACCACCGTCCGGATGGCCGGCGAGATGATCTACGAGTCGCGGGACGAGTTCGACCCGGTGGTGCGCCGGTCGGCGGAGCTGCTCCAGCAGCAGCTCGACCGGTTCGAGGACCTGCTGGGCGACCTGCTGGAGATCAGCCGGTTCGACGCCGGGGCGGCCGTGCTGGACGCGGAGGCGCGGGACCTGCGCGACGTCGTCGGGGCGGCCGTCGACCAGGCCGTGCCGCTCGCCGGCCGCAAGGGCTCCTGGCTGTCGGTGACGCAGCCCGAGGCGCCGTGCGTCGCCGACGTCGACCCGCGGCGCGTCGAGCGGGTGCTGCGCAACCTGCTCGTGAACGCGATCGAGCACGCCGACGGCAGCGACGTCGAGGTCACGGTCGGCGCGGACGACCGGGCGGTCGCCGTGACCGTCCGCGACCGCGGCGTCGGGATGACCCGCGACGAGGCGGCGCACGTGTTCGACCGGTTCTGGCGGGCCGACCCCGCGCGGGCGCGCACCACCGGGGGCACCGGCCTCGGCCTGGCGATCTCCCTGGAGGACGCGCACCTGCACGGCGGCTGGCTGGAGGCGTGGGGCCGGCCCCGGCAGGGCGCCTGCTTCCGGCTCACCCTGCCGCGGCGGGCGGGCATCACCCTGGAGTCGTCGCCCCTGCCCCTGGAGCCGCCGGCCGAGCCCGACCGGCCCGTGGCCCGGGAGCGGGACGTCGACCGCCCCGACCCGGCGGCGCTGCCCGACCTGCCGCCCACCACCGGGTCGTTCGACGTCGTCGAGCGGGCCCGCGAGGCGCAGCGCGCCGTGGCGCGCCGGCGCGAGCAGGAGCGCGCGGAGGCGGCGGCGGAGCACGCGCTGGACGGGGTTCCGGACGGCGCCCCGGA
>NZ_JAANNB010000219.1 GCF_011603975.1 Cellulomonas sp. IC4_254
ATGGCGGACCTCCTCGGGTCCCGCCACGCTAGCGCCGCCACCCCGCCGCGGCCGGGCGCGGCGTTCTGCCCTCAGCAGACGCCGCCGCCGCGACCGCGCGGCGCTGGCCCTCTTGACTTGGAGCGCGCTCCAAGCGGCATCGTCCGAGGGACCGGCGCGGTCCGCGCCGGTCCGACCCCCGAAGGAGCCACCATGCGTCTCGGCGCCCACCTCATGCGGTTCGACGCGGTCGAGCCCGCCCGGCTCGGCCGCGAGCTCGCCGACACGGCCGAGGCGGCCGAGGACGCGGGCCTGGCCTGGTTGTCGGTGATGGACCACTTCTTCCAGATGGAGCCCGCCGGGTTCCCGGCGAGCGACCCGATGCTGGAGGCGTACACGACCCTCGGGATGCTGGCGGGCCGTACGGAGACCGTGCAGCTCGGGGCGCTCGTGACCGGCGTGACCTACCGGCACCCGGGGCTGCTCGCGAAGATCGTCGCGACGCTCGACGTGCTGTCGCAGGGCCGGGCGACGCTGGGGATCGGCGCGGCCTGGTACGAGAAGGAGCACGTCGCGCTCGGCGTGCCGTACCCGCCGCTGAAGGAGCGGTTCGAGCGGCTCGAGGAGACGCTGCGCATCTGCCGGCAGATGTGGGACCCCGAGGACGAGGGGCCGTTCGAGGGCGTGCACTACCGGCTGGCCGAGACGCTGTGCCGCCCGCTGCCGCTCAGCCGGCCCGGTCGCGGCCCGGAGATCCTGGTCGGCGGGTCGGGGGAGCGCAAGACGCTGCGGCTCGTGGCGCAGTACGGGGACGCGTGCAACCTGTTCGAGACCGGCCCGGAGGAGGTCGGCCGCAAGCTGGACGTGCTGCGCGGGCACTGCGACGACGTCGGCCGGGACTACGGCGACATCCGGGTGACGCTGCTGATGGGCGGCGACCAGCTGCTGTCCGGCGACGTGGACGGCTTCGTCGCGGCCGCCCGGCCGTACGCGGACCTCGGCGTGCAGACCGTGATCCTGCGCCCGCCGGCCGAGGTGCCGCTGGCCACCTGGGTCCGGGACCACGTGGCGCAGGCGGTGCCGCGGGTGGCGGAGCTCGGCGCGCGCTGACGCCCGCCGCCCGGCCGTCGCCGGCCCGGGACGGCCCCCGACGTGCGGGAAGCTCCGACGTGACCCCACGATGGGCGCATGCAGGGGCGCGCCGAGGACGGCTGGTGGGGCGTGGTGATCGACGCGCCCGAGCCGTGCACGCTCGCGGCGTTCTACGCGGAGGTGCTGGGCTGGCAGGTGGTCGGCGACGACCCGGACCACGCCGTCGTCGCGGCCCCGTCCGGCGTGGCGTACCTCGCGGTCCAGCGCAGCCCCGACCACCAGCCGCCCGTGTGGCCCGCGGAGGCCGGCGACCAGCAGCGCCAGGTGCACCTGGACGTCGAGGTGCTGGACCTGGAGGAGGCGGTCGCGGGCGCGCTGCGGCTCGGCGCCCGGCTCGCGGCGCACCAGCCGCAGCCCTCTCGCCGGGTGCTGCTGGACCCGGCGGGTCACCCGTTCTGCCTCTACCGGGACGGCTGAGCCGCGACCCGTCCGCCGCGGTCACCCGGCGGTGCGGGACCCCGGCGCGTAGGGTCACCAGCGTGCGATCACCCTGGTTCGTCCGCGTCACGGCCGGCAGTGCGACCGGCGCGCTGGCGCGCGAGGTGGACTGGGCGTCGACGCCGCTGGGCGTGCCGAGCACCTGGCCGACCGCCCTGCGGCTGACCGTCGAGATGTGCTTCAGCACCCGGTTCCCGGTGCTGGTCACCTGGGGCCCCGAGCTCACCATGATCTACAACGACGGCTACCGGGAGATGCTCGGCTCCGACAAGCACCCGGGGGCGATGGGCGCACCGCTCGCGGAGGTGTGGAAGGAGATCTGGGACGACCTGCTGCCGTCGGTGGAGGCCGTGATGCTGCGCGGCGAGCCGACCTGGGAGGTCGACCGGCACCTGGTGACGAACCGGTCGGGCTACGACGAGGACGTCTACTTCACCTACTCGTACTCGCCGATCCGGGACTCCTCGGACGAGGTGCGGGGTCTGCTCGACATCGTCACGGAGACCACCGAGCGCGTCGTGGAGCAGCGGCGCATGCGGCTGCTCGGCGACCTGACGGCGGCCCTGACCGCGGCGCGGGACGACCTCGACGCGCTCGCCTCGACGACCCTCGGGCTGCTCGACGACGCGCCCGACGTGCTCGCCGCCGCGCTGTACGTGCGCGGTGCCGACGGCGCGCTGGGCCTGCGGGGCAGCGCGGGCGCCTCCCGCGGGTGCGAGGTCCCCGGCGACCTGGTCGAGCGGGTCGCCCGCACCGGCGTGGCCGAGGACCGCGGGCGGACCGTGCTCGTCCCGCTCGCCGGCGTCGTGGACGTCACCCCCGTGGGGGTGATGGTGCTGACCGGCGCCGGCCGTCGTCCGTGGGACGACGCCTACCGGTCCTACCTGCACCTGGTCGCGAGCATCGTGGGCGCCGCGGTCGGCGGCTCCCTGCGCCACCAGCTCGAGGTCGACCACCTGCGCGAGGTCAGCGACACCCTGCAGGCGGCGATCGTGCCCGAGGGGTCGAGCGTCGCGGGCGTCGTCGCGCGCTACCTGCCGGCGGTCGGCGACCTGGCCGTCGGCGGCGACTGGTACGACGTGGTCGAGCTCGGCCCGGGCCGCCGCGCGCTCGTCGTCGGGGACTGCGTGGGCCACGGGCTCGACGCCGCCGCCCGGATGGGACAGCTGCGCGCCGCGACCCGCGCCCTGCTGCTCGAGGACCGCAGCCCCGCGGACGTGCTGGACGGCCTCGACCGGTTCGCCCGCACGCTGCCCGGCGCCGAGTGCACGACGGTGTTCTGCGCCGTGGTCGACGAGGTCGAGCACACCGTCGTGCACTCCTCGGCCGGCCACCTGCCGCCGGTGCTGCGCCGCGCCGCCGGCGGGGCGGAGATGCTGCTCGGCGGACGCGGTGCGGCGCTCGGGATCTCGACCGCCGCGCGGCCCGAGGCCGTCGAGCGCCTCGCCGACGGCGACCTGCTCGTGGTGTGCACGGACGGGTTGATCGAGCGACGCCACGAGACGCTGCGGGACGGGCTCGACCGCCTGGTCGCGGAGGTCGCCGCGCAGCCCGCCGGCGCGCGCACCGGGTCCGTCGCCGACGACCTGCTCCGGTCGCTCGCCCCGCGCGGCGCGCAGGACGACGTGGCGCTGGTGGTCTACCGGGCGGGCTCGGTCGCCGCGGACGACGTGCCCTGACGGCGGGTCAGCCGGCGCCGCCGAGCCCCTCGAGGAACCCCTCGTAGGCGGGCTTCGCCTGCAGGTCGTCGTCGAACAGCAGCGGCGCCTCGTAGGGCCGCTCCTCGGGCCACGCGCGCAGCCAGGACCGGGTGTCGTACAGGCCCCACACGCCGATGAACGCGAGGTCGCGCTGCGCGAACGCCGCGACCAGGTCCCGCACCTGCCCGCGCTGCGCCTCCAGCCGGTCGGGCGGCGTGCTGTCGAGCTGCTCGTCCCGGGCGGAGATGGCCACGTCCAGCTCGGTGACGGCCTGCCGCACCCCGAGCGCCGCCACCGCGTCGAGGGTGGTGGCGACCCGGTCGACGTCGGTGCTCAGGTCGACGTGCATCTGGTGGCCGACGCCGTCGACCGGCGCGCCGGCGGCCTGCAGGTCCATCACCAGCCGCACCAGCCCGCGGCGGCGGTCCGGCGCGTCCGTGTCGTAGTCGTTGAGGTAGAGCGCGACGTCGGGGCCGAGCTCCTCGCGGGCGACCCGGAACGCCTCGGCGACGTAGTCCGGGCCGAGCACCTCGTACCACCGGCTGTGCCGCAGGCCGTCGGGCTGCTCGGGGTCGAGCGCCTCGTTGACGACGTCCCACGAGGTGACCGGGCTCGCGTCGCCGTACCGGTCCGCGAGGTGGTCGGCGATCGCGCGCGTGTGGGTGCGCAGCCGGTCGAGCAGCAGCGCCCGGTCCTCGGCGCTGCCGGTCAGCGGCCGGCCGTCGGCGGCCTCGAAGAACCAGTCGGGCGTCGCCCGGTGCCACACGAGCGTGTGGCCGTGCACGGTGAGCCCGTGGGCGGCGGCGAAGTCCAGCACCTCGTCCATCGGCCCGAAGTCGAAGTCGCCCTCGGTCGGCTGCACGGTGACGGGCTTCATCGCGTTCTCGGGCGTGAGCTGGTCGAAGTGCCGCAGGAGCAGGTCGGCGGGGCGGCCGGTGAGGTCCTGGGGGCCGACCGCGACGCCCAGCGGCACCTCGGTCGCGTCCTTGAGCGCGGTCACGTCGGTCTGCACCTCCGGGGTGGGTCGCTGCACCGTGACGTCGTCCAGCCGCAGGTCGGCGGTGGACTCCGTGGTCTCGACGTAGAGCCGCCACTCGCCGTCGCCCTCGGGGACCTGCGCCGTGCCGGACAGCTCGACCCAGTCGCCCGACGACGCCGTGACCCGCCCGACGTGCACGTAGAGCGGGTCGTCGCTGCCGGGGTCGCGCTCGAGCGTCAGCTGCACGTCCGCGTCCGGGGCGCCGTCGCCGAGCCGCACCCAGGCGGACACGGTGTGCACCTGGCCGCGTGCGATCGACCCGGACAGGTCGACGGCCGCGCCGTGCCAGGCCTCCGACCGGCCCGTGACGCGCAGGCTGCCCGCGCCGTCGTGCGTGACGTCCTGCGCGTCGGCGACCTGCACGCCGTCGCCCAGCGCGGCCCAGCCCTCGTCGCCCTCGTCGAAGGTGCTGGACAGCACGGTGGTCATGGCCTCGGCGGGCGGGGTGCTCGCCGACGCGGCCGGCGCCGGCGCGCGGTCGTCGCCGCGGTCGTCGTCCCGGACCAGGAGCACCACGACCAGCAGCACGAGGACGACGACGGCGCCGATGCCGAGCAGCAGGGCGGGTCGGCGCACGCGGGTGCCTCTCGTCCGGGGTCGGGGGAGGCACCACGGTAGGCATGCCCGGGGCCGCGGGGCCAGTCCCGCAGGTGGGCGCGCGCGTCGCGGCGCCGCTCCCTACGCTGGCGGGGTGCGGGCCATGACGTGGAACGTGTGGTGGCGCTTCGGGGGCGCGTGGCGGGAGCGGGAGCCCGCCGTCCTCGGCGTGCTCGCCGACGCCCGGCCCGACGTGCTGGCGCTGGTGGAGACCTGGCGGGACGGCGACGGCACCCAGGCGGACCTGGTGGCGGCGCACCTCGGGCTCCCCACGGCGGTGTTCGTCCCGACGGGCCTGCCACCGGTGCCGGAGGCGCCCGAGCCCGACCTCGCCGGCGTCGAGATGGGCATCGCCCTGGTCGCGCGCTGGCCGGTGCTGGCGACCCGGACCGTGCCGCTGCCGGCGACGCAACGGCCCGGGCCCCCGGCGCACGCGCTGCACGCCACCCTCGACCACCCGGCGGGGCCGCTGCACGTCGTCGTCGCGACGCTCGAGTGGGAGCCCCGGTACGGCGAGGACCGGATGGCGCAGGCCTGGGCGCTCGCGGACCTGGCGGCCGACGCGGACCTCGACGGCGACCTGCCGGTGCTGGTGCTCGGCGACCTCAACGCCCGGCCCGACGGGCCGCAGATGGCCGCGCTCACCCGGCAGCTCGCCGACCTGTGGCCGATGGGCGGCGGCGACCCCGCGGCGGTGACGCTGAGCTCGGTCGTGCCGGAGGCGCCGCTGGAGTGCACCGAGCTGATCGACCACCGGATCGACCACGTGCTCGCGCGGCCGGGCCGGCCGGGCGGGACGCTGCGGGCGGACGGCGCCCGGCTGGCCGGCGACGAGCCCGTGGCGGGGCGGTACCCCTCGGACCACTTCGCGGTGGTCGTGGACGTCGAGCTGACGTCGTGAGGACGACCACGCCGGGGGCGCAGCGGGGACGCGCACGGCGGGCGCTCGCGGTGGCGGCGCTGCTGCTGCTCGGCGCGGCGGCGTGCACCCCGGGCGGGGAGCCGGTGCCGGGACACGGCGCGACGGGCGAGCCGGGCGGGGCCGGCGCGGTAGCCGCC
>NZ_JAANNB010000021.1 GCF_011603975.1 Cellulomonas sp. IC4_254
CGGCGCGCCCCTCGTCGTCCTCGAGCACGTGGAGAAGCACTTCGGTGCCCTGCACGTCCTGCAGGACGTCAACCTCACCGTGCGCCGCGGCGAGGTCGTCGTCGTGATCGGCCCGTCCGGCAGCGGCAAGTCCACGCTGTGCCGGACGATCAACCGGCTGGAGACCATCGAGTCCGGCACCATCACCGTCGACGGCGTCCCCCTGCCCGCCGAGGGCCGTGCGCTCGCCCGGCTCCGCGCGGACGTCGGCATGGTGTTCCAGTCGTTCAACCTGTTCGCCCACCGCACCGTGCTGGAGAACGTCACCCTCGGCCTGCGCAAGGTCCGCCGGATCGGCGGCCGCGAGGCGAAGGAGCGCGCGATGGCGCTGCTCGAGCGGGTCGGCGTCGCCAGCCAGGCGGACAAGCTGCCCGCGCAGCTGTCCGGCGGCCAGCAGCAGCGCGTGGCGATCGCCCGGGCGCTCGCGATGGAGCCCAAGGTCATGCTGTTCGACGAGCCGACCTCCGCCCTCGACCCCGAGATGATCAACGAGGTCCTCGACGTCATGACGTCGCTGGCGGCCGAGGGCATGACGATGGTCGTCGTCACGCACGAGATGGGCTTCGCCCGGCGCGCGGCCGACCGCGTCGTGTTCATGGACGGCGGGGCCATCGTCGAGGAGGCGGACCCCGAGACGTTCTTCACCGCCCCCCGCAGCGACCGGGCCCGCGACTTCCTGTCGAAGATCCTCACCCACTGAGCCCGGGCGCCCCCGCGCCCGCAGCACCACCGCGCACCACCGCACGAACCCTGACCGGCACCCACCGAGACGCACCGCATCCCGACGCGACCCAGGAGCCCGACATGAGAACCCGAACCGCAGGCCCGATCGCCCTCGCCGCCGCCGCCGTCCTCACCCTCGCCGCCTGCGGCGGGTCGGACGACGCCGACAGCGGCTCGACCCCGGAGGTCTCCGACGTCGAGGCGGCCGACTTCCCCGAGGGCTCGACCATGGCCGCCCTCGCCGAGGCCGGCTCGATCACCGTCGGCACCAAGTTCGACCAGCCGCTGTTCGGCCTGGTCGGCCCCGACGGCACCCCCGAGGGCTTCGACGTCGAGATCGCCAAGATCATCGCGGGCGCGCTCGGCATCCCGGAGGACGGCATCGAGTGGAAGGAGACGGTGTCGGCGAACCGCGAGTCGTTCATCGAGTCCGGCCAGGTCGACATCGTCGTCGCGACCTACACGATCAACGACGAGCGCAAGCAGGTCGTCTCGTTCGCCGGCCCCTACTACGAGGCCGGCCAGTCGATCCTCACGCTCGCGAGCAACGAGGACATCCAGGGCCCCGACGACCTCGCCGGCAAGAAGGTCTGCACCGTCTCCGGGTCGACGCCCGAGGCGAACCTGCTGGAGAACTACCCCGACACCGAGGTCGTGCCGTTCGGCGCCTACTCCGACTGCCTGGAGCCGCTGCGCGGCGGCCAGGTGGACGCCATGAGCACCGACAACGTCATCCTCGCCGGCTTCGCGGCCGACGACCCGACGTTCGAGGTCCGCGGCGAGCCCTTCACCCAGGAGCCGTACGGCATCGGCCTGGCGCTCGACGACACCGACTTCCGGATGTGGATCAACGACGTCCTGGAGCAGGCCTACGAGGACGGCACCTGGACCGAGGCGTGGGAGGCGACCGCCGGCAGCGTGCTGCCGACGCCCGAGCCGCCCGCCGTCGACCGGTACTGACGCCGCGCCGGGCGGAGCCCGGGGCTCCGGCTCCCGGGCGCCGCCCGCCCGCGTCGCCCCCTCGTCCCACCGAAGGCAAGGACCCCCGCGTGGACCTGATCGCCGACAACCTGCCGGCCTACCTGAGCGGCTTCCGCGTGACGTTGCAGCTCACCCTGCTGTCCGGCGCGTTCGCCCTGGTCTGGGGCACCGTGCTCGCCGCGATGCGCGTGTCGCCGCTGTCGACGCTGCGCGGCCTCGCCGTCACGTACGTCGAGCTGCTGCGCAACACCCCGCTGACCCTGGTCTTCTTCTTCCTGGTGTTCGTGGCGCCGCAGTTCGGCGTGCTGCCCCCGCTGGGCTTCTGGACCGCCGTCATCGCGCTGTCGGCCTACACGTCCGCGTTCGTCTGCGAGGCGGTCCGGTCCGGCATCAACGGCATCCCCGTCGGCCAGGCCGAGGCGGCCCGCGCGATCGGGCTGACGTTCTCGCAGACGCTCGGGCTCGTCGTGCTGCCGCAGGCCGTGCGGTCGGTCGTCCCGCCCCTGATCAACGTCCTCATCGCCCTCACCAAGAACACCTCCGTGGCCGCCGGCTTCGCGGTGGTCGAGCTGCTGGCCTCCGGCCGCCGGATCGCCCTCGCGAACCCGTCCGAGGCCACGCTGGCGCTGGTCGGCGTCGGGCTGTTCTACCTGGTCATCACCATCCCGGCCGGCTACCTGGCCGGGGTCCTCGAGCGGAAGGTGGCGTTCGCCCGATGAGCTCCGTCCTGTACGACGAGCCCGGCCCCGTCGCCCGGCGGCGCGAGCGGATCGGCTCCGTCGTCGGCGGCCTGCTGGTCGTCGCCCTGCTCGTGCTCGCCTTCCGGTACGCGGACGACCGCGGCCTGTTCGGCGCCGACCGGTGGGACGTGCTCTACGACCCGCCGAAGAACCAGTCCGCCGAGGCCGTCTGGACGTCCATGGTGCTCCGTGGCCTCGGCGCCACCCTGCGCGCCGCGGCGGTCGCCGCCCCGCTCGCGCTCGTCCTCGGCCTGCTGCTGGCGATGTGGCGCACCACCCGGATCGCCTGGCTCCGCGCCCCCGCGACCGTCGTCATCGAGCTGTTCCGCGGCCTGCCCGTGCTGCTCATGATGCTGTTCGGCCTGCTCGGCTTCGGCTGGGACGCGTTCGCGGCCGTCGTGTTCGGCCTCACCGTCTACAACATGGCGATCATCGCCGAGATCCTGCGCGCCGGGCTCGCGTCGCTGCCGAAGGGCCAGACCGAGGCGGCCTACGCCATCGGGCTGTCGCGGTGGCAGACGCTGCTGCTCGTCCAGCTGCCGCAGGCGGTGCGCACCATGCTGCCGAGCCTCATCGCGCAGCTCGTCGTGCTGCTCAAGGACTCGTCGCTCGGGTTCATCGTCGGGTACCCGGAGCTGCTCCGGGCGATGCAGACCAACGCCCAGTACTTCGGCAACAAGTACTACGTCGCGCTGTTCCTCGTCGGCGCCGGGATCTACCTGGTCGTGAACATCTCGCTCACCCGGCTGGCCGTGTGGCTGCAGCGCCGCGGCGGGCCGAAGACCGCGGGGAAGGTCGCGCGGGACGTCACCGTCGCACCGGCCGGCATCGGCGGCCCGGGCGGGCCCGGCGGGTTCGCGTCGGGAGCGGGCGGCACGGTCTGACGCGACCTCGGCGGGGGCCTGTCCCGGCGGGGGCGTGCCTCGCGGGGCGCGCCTCGGCGGAGCGCGTCCGCGGTCAGGGCTCGGCTCCTGCGCGGGCCCTCGCGTCGGGCCGGGCCGGGACCGGGGTCAGCCGGCGGTGGCGCTCGCGCGGACCTCGCGGACGACGGTCACCTTGATCTCGCCCGGGTAGGACAGGTCCTGCTCGATGTGCCGGGCGATCTCGACCGCCAGCCGGCCGATCTCCGTGTCCGGGACCGCGCTCGGCTCCACGACCACGCGCATCTCGCGGCCGGCCGCCATGGCGAGCGCGCGCCGGACGCCGGCGTGGCTCGCCACGAGCTCCTCCAGCTGCTCCAGCCGCTCGACGTGCTGGTCCGTGTCCTCGCGCCGGGCGCCGGGGCGCGCCGCCGACATCGCGTCCGCGACCTGGACCAGCACCGCCTCCACCGTCTCGGCGGGCACCTCGTCGTGGTGCGCGGCGATGCCGTTGACCACCGCGTCCGACTCGCCGTGCCGGGCGGCCAGGGCGGCACCGACCTGGGCGTGCGTGCCGGGGACCTCGCCGGTCAGGGCCTTGCCGAGGTCGTGCAGCAGCGCCGCCCGGCGCGCGACATCGACGTCCGCGCCGATCTCGGCCGCGACCTGCGCCGCGATCAGGGCGGACTCCACCAGGTGCTCGAGCACGTTCTGGCCGAACGACGTGCGCAGCCGCAGCCGGCCGAGGACGCGCACCAGCTCGGGGTCCAGCCCACGCACGCCGGCACGCTCGGCGGCGGCGTGCCCCGCCTCGTCAGCCCGGTCGTCCGACCCCGCCAGCGCCTCGGCGTACGCCGTCTCGATCCGCTGCGGGTTGATCCGCCCGTCCGCCATCAGGGCCTCGAGCGCGACCTGGGCCACCTCGCGGCGGTCCGCGTCGAAGCAGGACAGCACGACGGTGCCCGGGGTCTCATCCACGAGGACGTTCACGCCGGTCAGCGCCTCGAAGTGCCGGATGTTCCGGCCCTCCTTGCCGATGATGCGGCCCTTCAGCTCGTCCGAGGGCAGCGGCAGCATCGTCACCGCCGCCTGGCTGCTCGTCGGGACGGCCGCCCGCTGCGCCGCCGTGGCGAGCACCCGGCGGACCTTGGCGTCGGCGGTGCGGCGGGCCTGGGCCTCGACCCGGCGGATCGTCGCCGCCGCGGCCGTCTGCGCCTCGGCGGTCAGCTGCCGCAGCAGCTCCGCGCGCGCCTCCCCCGCCGTGAGGCCGGACGTGGCCTCCAGCCGCTCCGCCGCCTCCTGACCCGCGGCACCGAGCCGGTCGGCGGCCTGGCGCTCCGCGGCGGCGAGCCGCTCGGCGGCCGCGCGCTCGGCCTCCGCGGTGACCCGGGCGGCCTCGCGCTCCGCGGCGGCCAGACGCTCCGCGGCACCCGCCGCGGCCGTCGACGCCTGCTCCGCGGCCTGACGGCGGAGGTCGGCGGCCGCGTCATTCGCGGCGCGGGCGGCACGCTCCTGCTCCGCGGCCGCACGCTCCGCAGCCGCCGCGGTCTGCTCCCGCTCGGCCGCCCGGGCCTCGCGACGCTGCGCGTCGGCCAGCGCGGTGCGGGCCTCGTCGCGGATGGACTGCACGTCCTCCTGCGCCTGCCGGCGGACGGCGGCGGCCTCACGACGCGCCAGCAGCACCAGGACGAGCGCGACCAGGCAGGCGGCGAGCAGCCCCACGACGATCGCCACGTCCTGCATGCGTCCACGCTCCTGGTCCTGATGCTGCGGCTGGCCGGACGGCGGCGGTGCACCGACACCCGGGGTCCCGCGGCCGCTGCCCGACCGCGCCCGGGAGCGGCCGCCGGGAGCGGCGGGAAGCGGGTGGGCGCGGGTCGACGGCGACGCGAGGGGGCCCATTGTTCCCCATGCGGGTGACCGGACCTGCGAGGTCGGGCGCATGGTGTCGCCTCGGGACGTCGCGGGGAGCGGGTGGAGCGCCGTGCCGGACACGCGGGCGTGTCGGGTGGAGCGCCCTGCCGGACACGCCGGGCGCGTCGGGAAGAACGCTCCACCCGGACGCGCCGTGCGGGGCACGGCGGGACGCGGGCCTCGCACGCGCGCCGTGGCGGGTCAGCCCCAGGCCGGGCCGCCGAGCGCGTCGCCCCCGGTGTCCGACCCGTCCGCGCCCTCGGCGTCGAGCTCCTCGCGCACGACCCGCGAGACCAGCGAGCCGCCGTACCCGCGCCGCCCGAGAGCGCCGTACGCGCGCCGGAGGCGGACCTCCCGGTCGAGCCCGCGGGTCGCGCGCAGCTTCTTGCGGGCGAGGGCGCGGGCCGCCTGCTCCTCGTCGGCGTCGTCCACCTGCTCCAGCGCCTCGCGCGCCACCTCGTCGTCGACGCCCTTGCGGCGGAGCTCCATCGCCAGGGCGCGCCTGGACATGCCGCGCTCGGCGTGCCGGCTTCGCACGAGGACCTCGGCGTACGCGGCGTCGTCGACCAGGCCCACTTCGGTGAACCGGTCGAGCACCCGGTCCGCGACGTCCTCCGGGACGTCGCGCCTGGCCATCGCCTCGGCGAGCTGGGCCCGGCTGCGGGGCGCGGCGGTCAGCTGGCGCAGGGCGATCGCGCGCGCGACGGACTCGGGGTCCGGCTCCGTGTCGGTGGCGGCCGCGCCGGAGCGCGGCGGCTCGGTCGCGGGCGCGCGACGACGACCGGACGGTGGGCGACGTGCGGCGCGCTGCCGGCCACCGCCCGTGGCGCGTCGCGGGGCGGTCGGATCGTGATCGGGCGCTGCGCCGTCGGGTGCGCCGCCGTCGATCGCACCGCCGTCGATCACACCACCGTCAGGCGCACCGACGTCAGTCACGCCACCGTCGATCGCACGGCCGTCAGGCACGCCACCGTCGATCGCACCGCCGTCAGGCGAGCCGCCGTCGGGTGCCTGGACCGGCTCCGCGGGCGAGCCGCCCCCGGCCCGAGCGCCCCCGGAGCGCGCGACGATCTCGGCCAGTCGCGCGGCCACGGCCGCGACCTCCGGCGACTGCTCCCGCGCGGCGTCGACGGCACCGTGCGGGCTGCGACGGGCTCCGGCCGCGCGGCGCTCGTCCGATCGTGCATCCCGCGCTCGCGCGCGCGACCGCGAGTCGGTGCGGGGTGCCGCGGCGGGGTCGGCGTCCCGTGTCGGGTCCCCGGCGGTCGTGCCGCGCGCGTTCGCCCGGGACGCGCGTGCCCGGGTCCCGCCGCCCCGTGCGGAGGTGGGTGCGGACGACCCGTCGCCATCGTCCCGCTCCGCCGCCGGCACCGGGGCGACGTCGTCCCACGCCGATCCGGGCGCGGGCGAGTCGTCGTCCCACGCCGCCGCAAGCGACGGCGAGTCGTCGTCCCACACCGATCCGGGCGCGGGCGCGTCGTCGTCCCACACGGACGCCGAGGACTCGGCCGGACCCGCCCAGGCGGACGCGTCGCCGTCGGACTGGTCGTCCCACGCCGACGCGGCCGCCGAGGCGGTGTCGAGCCACGCCGAACCGCCCCCGGCCGCCTCCTCGTCCCGGGCGGCGGCCGGGTCGTGCCAGGTCGACATCAGAAGTCGACCTTCACCTCCGCGCCGGCAGGCGCGTCGACCTTGGCACCGATGCCGAGCTTCTCGAGGATCTTCTTCTCGATCTCCGCGGCGAGGTCCGGGTTGTCGCGCAGGAAACCGCGCGCGTTCTCCTTGCCCTGGCCGAGCTGGTCGCCCTCGTAGGTGAACCAGGAGCCGGACTTCCGGATGAACCCGTGCTCGACGCCCATGTCGATGAGGCCGCCCTCGCGGGAGATGCCGACGCCGTACAGGATGTCGAACTCGGCCTGCTTGAAGGGCGGGGCCATCTTGTTCTTGACGATCTTGATCCGGGTCCGGTTGCCGACGGCGTCCGAGCCCTCCTTGAGCGTCTCGATGCGGCGGATGTCCATGCGGACCGAGGCGTAGAACTTGAGCGCCTTGCCACCGGTGGTCGTCTCGGGCGAGCCGAAGAACACGCCGATCTTCTCGCGGAGCTGGTTGATGAAGATCGCGGTGGTGCCGGACGCGTTGAGCGCACCGGTGATCTTGCGGAGCGCCTGCGACATGAGGCGGGCCTGCAGACCGACGTGGCTGTCGCCCATCTCGCCCTCGATCTCGGCCTTCGGCACGAGCGCCGCGACGGAGTCGATGACGATGATGTCGATCGCGCCGGAGCGGATCAGCATGTCCATGATCTCGAGCGCCTGCTCACCGGTGTCCGGCTGGGACACGAGCAGCGCGTCGGTGTCGACGCCGAGCTTCTTGGCGTAGTCCGGGTCCAGCGCGTGCTCCGCGTCGATGAACGCGGCGATGCCGCCCTGGCGCTGGGCGTTGGCCACGGCGTGCAGCGCGACGGTGGTCTTGCCGGAGGACTCGGGGCCGTAGATCTCGACGATGCGGCCCTTCGGCAGACCGCCGATGCCGAGCGCGACGTCGAGGGCGACGGAGCCGGTCGGGATGACCTCGACCGGGGCGCGACCGTCGTCGCCGAGACGCATGATCGAGCCCTTGCCGAACTGGCGGTCGATCTGGCTGAGGGCGGCCTCGAGGGCCTTCTCGCGGTCCTGGGGTGCGGGCATGGTGTTCCACCTCGTGCGTCTCGTGCAGCCTCGCGCTGCGCCGGCAGGGCTGGTCTCGTGTGTCGTGCGATGACGCTATGCCCGACCACCGACATGGACCCCGGTCCCGTCCACAGCCCGCACGGCCCGCCCCGCTGGGGACGACCGGCCGGCCGCACCCGGACCCGCGGCGCGCCAACGTCGTCCACTCTACCGAACACGTGTTCGACCGGCGCCGCACCGACACGCCCGGCGCGTCGGCCCCGCGACGAGACCCCGTCGGCCGCTCAGCCCCGCCGCACCACCCCTCAGCCCACCGCCGCACCGTCCGCCGGCGACACCCCCGCCTCCCCCAGCCGCACCGCGTCCCCCGGCGCGAGCAGCACGGGCTCCACCTGCGCCCGCCGCGCCAGGGCTCGCGCGAACGCGGGTCCCGCCCGGTCCATCCACCCCGGCGGGAGCCGCCGGGACGCGGGCGCGTGCAGCGTCCCCCAGTGCACCGGCACCGCCCGCCGCACGCCGACCGCCTCGCAGACCGCCGCGGCCTGGTGCGGGTCCATGTGCCCGCCGGACAGCCGCGGCCCCCACCCGCCGACCGGGACCAGGGCCAGGTCGATCGGCCCGCCGGCGAGGTCCGGCAGCCGGCGCATCTGCGGGTACGGCGCGGTGTCGCCGGCGAACCACACCCGCAGCCCGGGCGCCACGACCAGGAACCCGTGGGCGGCGTTCGGGCGGTGCGGCATCGGGCGGTGGCCGTGCTCGGCGGGGACCGGACGCACCCGGACCGGCGTGCCGGGGACGGTCCACCACTCCTCGGCCCCGAGGCCGACCGCGCGCAGCCCCTGCCGGTGCAGCCAGTGCGCGTTGGCGCGCGCCGCGAGCACCGGCACGTCGCCCAGCAGGCGCAACGAGCCGACGTCGGCGTGGTCGTGGTGCAGGTGGGACACGAGCACGGCGCCGGCTCCCGCCCAGTCCTCGGGGTGCGGCGCGGGGGTGCGGCGGCGGAGCAGGCCGGCGTGCGGGCGCAGCAGCGGGTCGGTGAGCAGGCGCGCGCCGCCCACGTCGAGGACGACCGTCGCGTGCCCGAGCCAGCGCAACGTCGCGCCCGCGCCGCTCGGGTCGCCCGCGGTCACCTCGGCCCCCCGGGTCGGTCGTGGTCCCGGGGCGCGGTCGCGGCACCGGTCACGTCGCCGGCTCTCCCGCGGCCGGCTCCCCGGCCACCGTCCCGTCGGCGACGGGCTCCCCCGCCGCGTCGGCCGCGTCGGCCGCCTCCCGCCGCGTCGCCGTGCTGCGCAGCCCGAGCCGGGTCGCCCACCGCACGAGCTGCTCGTGCACCCGGTCCGCGCCGACGGGCATGCGCCGGCCGTCGACGTCGGCCAGCAGGTCGTCGTCGAGCGCGAGGTCCGCGGGGTGCAGCAGCACGGCCCGATTCTGCGCACCCCCGAGGCCGCCGTGCGAGCCGACCTGGCCCTCGAACGCGTGCACGTGCCCGTCGGCGGTGACGTCCGAGAGCAGCACCAGGTCGCCGACGTGGCCGAGCCGCCCCAGCCGGCGCAGGTCGTCCGCCGCCTGACCGCCGTACCGGGCGACCGGGTCCACGCCGTCGACGGCGGGGCGGTCGCCGTCGGCCTCGAGCCAGGCGACGCCGCCCGGCCCGACCGCGACCAGGCCGCGCGCCGCCGTGTCCACGACCACGAGCCCGACGCCCCGGGTCCCGGCCAGGCCCCGCACGAGGCCCGGCCAGCGCTCCTCGACCTCCTCGAGCACCAGGCGCCGGCCGGCCCGCGGGAACCAGACCATGCCGAGGTTGCCCGAGCCGGTGACGGCGACGTCCGGCAGGGCGGCGCCGTCCGAGCCGGGCTCCGGCGCCTCGGCCCGGTGCTCGCGCCGGTCCCGCCCCTGCGGCCCGAGCACCCGCGAGGTGTCCCCGCCGCGCCGTGCGGCGGTCGAGCTCAGGAACGCGTTCAGCGGGCCCCACTCCTCGTCGTCGGTGCCCGCCTGCACGGCGTCGACCCCGGGCCCGGCCATGTGCTCGCGCACCACGTCGACCAGCGGCCGGCCCGTGACCTGCTCGAAGGTCGCGCCGAGCGACTGCCCGTGGTCGGACAGCACCACCACGCGGTAGTCCCGGGGTGCGGCCGCGGCCACCCGGACCAGCGTGTCCAGGACGCGGTCGAGACCCTCCAGGGCACGCATGGACTCGGGCCGGGTCGGGCCGGCGTGGTGCGCGATCTCGTCGTAGTCGACCAGGTCGACGAACACCACCGGCGCCCCGCGGACCAGCTGCTCGGCGACCACCGACGTCGCGAGGTCCCGCAGCAGCACGTTCGTCACCCCGCGGAGCACCACGTACCAGCCGCGTCGCGCCACGCGCGGTCGCACGCCGCGGACTCGCTGCCGCCGACCCTGGTAGAGCTCCTTGACCATCTCGCCGACGGTGAGCGTCACCGCGCGGGCCAGCACGAACGGGCTCGCGAAGAACCGCAGGTACGACGTCCCGGGCCCGATCCCCCGCCGCGCCTGGCTCATTACCAGGTGCTGCCGCTCGGCGTCGCCGGAGAACATCGTCGCGACCGCCGCGCCGCCGTCCGCGAGCAGGCCCCGGCCGTCCGACAGCCGCCGCTCGACCAGCGCCGCGTCCTCCGGGTGGTTCGTGACCACCAGCCGGCCGAGCTCGCGGTCCCACCAGCGGAACGAGCAGATCTCGTCGGCGGCGCCGTGCAGCAGCCCGGCCTGGCTCGCGGGCGTCGTCGACGGCGCCTGCGCCCACCACTCCCGCACGGTGTGCGTCCCGTCCGCGACCCACCGCGCCATCGTCGGCGCCAGCCCGGCGTCGACCGCCTGGGCCAGCACCGGCGCGGCGACGCCGTCGAGCTGCACGACCAGCAGCCCGGGCGGCCGGTGGTCGGGCACCGCGCCGCCGCCCTCCCCGGCGCGACGCGCGTGCGCCCGGGCGCGGCGCAGCACGTCGCCGACGACGTAGTCGGAGTCGGACGCGCCCCACACCCACCGGCCGACGGCCATCACGACCGCGGCGATGACCAGGACCTGGACGACCGCCCACGGGTTGGTCACCTGCAGCCCGGGCAGCAGCGTCAGTGCGAGCCACGCGACGAGCACCTGCGCGGCGAGTCCCGCGAGCAGCGCCCCCATCGCCCCGCCGACGCGCGCGAGCAGGCGCAGCGGCGGCCGCAGCACGAGGTCGCCGACCGCCACCGCGAGCGCCGCGAGGAGCACGGAACCGGGGTTGGAGGCGCTCACGCCGTCGACGACCGCGATCGCGATGCCGAGCCCCAGGGCGGTCGTCACCAGGCCCAGCAGCGCGTCGCCCACGTCGCTGAGCGTGACCGACCACCAGCCGGGCTGCGGACGGTGCGGGTCGTCGGGCGACACGTCCTCAGCCTGCCACGCGCGGGCGCGCGCCGGGCGACCCGCAGCGGGTGGTGCCGGGCGTGCCCGCCGAGGTCAGGGGCGCGCGGGCGGCGCCTGCCGGTACTTGTCGGAGCCCCAGCGCTGCGCGTCCGGGATGTCGAGCTCGTCGCACAGGGCGTGCCACACGTCGCGCGGGTCGACCCCGGCGTCGAGCGCCTGCTCGGGGGTGCGGTCGCCGAGGCGCTGGAGCACGAGCTCGTGCACGAGCACGCGGCCGTGGGCGCTGCCGAGCACCTCGTCGACCAGCTGCCAGAACTCGCGGTACCGCACCTCGCGCTCCTCCCGTCCCTGTCGTGGACCTGCGAGCGTACGCGCGCCGGGGCGCGGGTGGTCAGTCCTCCGCGAGCGGCAGCGACAGCAGCCACCCCGACATCGGGTGCCGCACCACGACCTGCGCCCGGTGCACCCGCGCCGCGTCCCCGTCGCCGACCCGCACCTCGAGGTCCGACGGCGCGGGGCTGCCGACGAGCGCCGCGACGACGTTCCCCAGCAGCCCGCGCACCCGGGGCCGGCGCCGCGCGCGCCCACCGCCGCCGCCGAGCAGCGCGTCGACCACCGCCGCCGTGTCCCGGCGCGGCACCTCCAGCGTCACGACGTCCTCGACGTGCACCTCGTCGAGCCCGTCGCGGTGCAGCCGCACCTCCAGGTCCGGCGTCCCGGCGAGCACCACGACGACCGGCGACCGCTCGGCCCCCTGGACGTCGTCCTCCCACGGGTCGGCCTCGGGCACCGGCGCCGGCGCGCGTCCGTGACGCGCACCCGCCTCCCAGAGCGCCCGGACCGCGGCCTGCGTCGCGTCGTCGATCGGCATGCCCCCGATCCTGCCCCGCCGAGCACTGCCTCCGCAGCCGTTCGCGCAGCGCGCAGCCGCGGAGCCGCAGGTGGGGGCGCGCGTGTCGGTGCTCCGGGACAGAATGGCGCGGTGACACCTCCCCCGACCGCCGGCGGCCCCACCGGCGCCGACGTCCTCGGGCGGTTCTCCGAGCCGACGCAGGACTGGTTCCGCGGCGCGTTCGCCGAGCCGACGGCCGCGCAGGCGGGTGCGTGGGACGCGGTGTCGACCGGGCGGCACGCCCTCGTGGTGGCCCCGACGGGCTCCGGCAAGACGCTCGCGGCGTTCCTGTGGGCGCTCGACCGCATCACCGCCGAGCCGGTGGACGCCGAGGCCGACCCGCTGCAGCGGTGCCGGGTGCTGTACGTGTCGCCGCTGAAGGCGCTGGCCACCGACGTCGAGCGGAACCTGCGCTCGCCGCTGGTCGGCGTGCGGCAGGCCGCGACCCGCCGAGGGCTGACGCTGCCGGACGTGCAGGTCGGGGTCCGGACCGGCGATACCCCGCCGAACGAGCGGCGGCAGTTCGCGACGAAGCCGCCGGACATCCTCATCACGACGCCCGAGTCGCTGTTCCTCGTGCTGACGTCCGGCGCCCGAGCGGGGCTGTCGGGCGTGCGGACGGTCATCCTCGACGAGATCCACGCGGTCGCCGGGACCAAGCGCGGCGCGCACCTCGCGGTGTCGCTGGAGCGGCTGGACGCGCTGCTCGACCGGCCGGACGGTCCCGGACCGGCGCAGCGGATCGGCCTGTCCGCGACGGTCACGCCGGTCGACCGGGTGGCGGCCTTCCTCAGCGGCGGCCGCGCCCCCGCGGACGGCGGGCGCGAGGTGGTCGTCGTGCAGCCGCCGTCGACCAAGGAGATCCGGGTCGACGTCGTCGTCCCCGTGCCCGACCTCACGGACCTGGGCGCGCCGCTGCCCGACGACGGCAAGGCCCGCGGGCCGAAGCCGGTCGTCGACGACGAGCTGCCGCCGCTCGCGCCCGGCGAGGCCGACCTCACCGGGCAGGCCGCGGGCTCCGGGGCGCCGCGCCCGTCGATCTGGCCGCACGTCGAGGAGCGCGTCGTCGACCTGGTCGCCGACCACCGGTCGACGCTGGTGTTCACCAACTCCCGCCGCGGCGCAGAGCGGCTGACGGCCCGGATGAACGAGGTGTGGGCCGAGCGGCAGGGCGAGGACGTCCCCGACCCCGGGACGCTGTGGGCGGCGCAGGCCAACGCGCAGTCCGGGACCGCCGTCGGCGTGGACGCCCGGGACGCGGACACGATCATCGCCCGCGCGCACCACGGGTCGATGAGCCGGGCGGAGCGCACCCGCACCGAGTCCGAGCTGATGGCCGGCCGGCTGCCCGCAGTGGTGGCGACGAGCTCGCTGGAGCTCGGCATCGACATGGGTGCGGTCGACCTGGTGGTCCAGGTGGGCGCGCCCCCGTCGGCGGCCAGCGGGCTGCAGCGCATCGGCCGTGCGGGGCACCAGGTCGGCGCGGTGTCGCACGGCGTGGTGTTCCCGACGTTCCGCGGCGACCTCGTGCCCGCGGCGGTGACCGCGCTGCGGATGCGCGCCGGGCAGATCGAGCCGCTGCACGTGCTGACCAACCCGCTCGACGTGCTGGCGCAGCAGGTCGTCGCGATGGTGGCGCAGGAGGACTGGACGGTCACGGAGCTCGCCGCGGTCGTCCGCCGGTCCGCCCCGTTCACCACCCTCGGGGACGCGACGCTGCGGGCGGTGCTCGACATGCTCGCGGGGAGGTACCCCAGCGAGGAGTTCGCCGAGCTGCGCCCGCGCATCCTGTGGGACCGCGCGACCGACGTGCTGAGCGCGCGCCCCGGGGCGCTCCGGCTGGCGGTCACCAGCGGCGGCACGATCCCGGACCGCGGCCTGTACGGCGTGTTCCTGGCGTCCGGCTCCGAGACCGCGGACGTGCCGGTCGACCCCGAGCGGTCGGGCGGGCGGACCCGCGGCGGCAAGCGCGTCGGCGAGCTCGACGAGGAGATGGTCTACGAGTCGCGGGTCGGCGACACGTTCACGCTCGGGTCGAGCACCTGGCGGATCGAGGACATCACCCCGGACCGCGTGCTGGTGACGCCCGCCCCCGGCGTCCCCGGGCGGCTGCCGTTCTGGAAGGGCGACTCCCAGGGCCGGCCGGCCTCGCTCGGCCGCGCGATGGGCGCCTGGTCCCGCGAGGTCGCCGACCTGCCCGACGCCGAGGCGCGCGAGCGGGTCGCCGACGCGGGGCTCGACCCGTGGGCCGCCGACAACCTGCTCGGCTACCTGCGCGAGCAGCGGGACGCGACCGGGACCCTGCCGAGCGACGTCACCGTCGTGGTCGAGCGGTTCCGGGACGAGCTCGGCGACTGGCGGGTGGTCGTGCACTCCCCGTACGGCGCGCGGGTGCACGCCCCGTGGGCCCTGGTGCTCGGCGCGCGGCTGCGGGAGCGGTTCGGGGTGGACGCCGCGGCGATGCACGCCGACGACGGCATCGTGCTGCGGCTGCCGGACATGCTCGCCGCGACCGCCGACCCGGTGGGCGACCTGCTCGGCTGGACGGCGCCCGACGCGTGGTCGGCCGACGGCTCCCCGGAGAGCCTCGGCGGCCTCACCGACGCCGCCCCGGTCGACGCGGCGGACCTCCTGATCGAGCCCGACGAGGTCGCCGACGCCGTCCGCGAGGAGCTCGGCGGCTCCGCCATGTTCGGCGCCCGGTTCCGGGAGGCCGCGGCCCGCGCGCTGCTGCTCCCCCGCCGCCGGCCCGACCGCCGGCAGCCGCTGTGGCAGCAGCGGCAGCGCTCGGCGCAGCTGCTCAGCGTCGCCTCCCGGTACCCCGACTTCCCGATCCTGCTCGAGGCCGTGCGCGAGTGCCTGCAGGACGACTTCGACATCGACGCGCTGGTCGAGCTGATGCGCAACGTGTCGGCCGGGCGGGTGCGCGTCGTCGAGGTGACCACGACCCGGCCGTCGCCGTTCGCCCAGTCGCTGCTGTTCGGCTACACCGCCCAGTTCCTCTACGACGGCGACGCCCCGCTGGCCGAGCGCCGGGCCGCCGCGCTGACGCTCGACCCGACGCTGCTGGACGAGCTGCTCGGGGGTGGTGGCGGGTCGCAGATCGCCGACCTGCTCGACCCGGACGCGGTCGTCCGCACCGAGGCCGAGCTCACCGCCACCGACCCGGACCGGCAGGCGCGCACGGCCGAGCAGGTCGCGGACGTGCTGCGCCGGCACGGCCCGCTGGCGCTGGCGGGCGTCGAGGCGCGGACGCGCGAGGACGTGCGCGACGAGGTGGCCGGGTGGCTCGCCGACCTGGAGCACGCCCGCCGGATCATCCGGGTCCGGATCTCCGGGGTCGCCCCCGCCGACGCCGAGCAGTGGGCCGCCGTCGAGGACGCCGGCCGGCTGCGGGACGCGCTCGGTGTGGCCCTGCCCGTCGGCGTGCCCGAGGTGTTCACCGAGGTGCTGCCCGACCCGCTCGGCGACCTCATGCGCCGGCACGCGCGGACGCACGGCCCGTTCACCACGGCGCAGGTCGCGGCCCGGTTCGGGCTCGGCACCGCGGTGGTGACCGCGGCGCTGCGGCCGCTGGAGCGGGCCGGCGTCGTCGTGCAGGGCCGGCTGCGCCCGGACGCGCTCGGCGGGGTCGGCGACGAGTACTGCGACGCCGACGTGCTGCGCACGCTGCGCCGACGGTCGCTCGCGGCGCTGCGCTCCGAGGTCGAGCCGGTGCCGCAGGTCGCGCTCGGCCGGTTCCTGCCGGCGTGGCAGCACGCCATCGGGCGGTCCGCACCGGGCGCGCTCCGCGGCGTGGACGGGCTGGCGCGTGCCGTCGAGCAGCTGGCCGGCGCCGTCGTGCCCGCCTCCGCGCTGGAGTCGCTGGTGCTGCCCGCGCGGGTGCCGGACTACAGCCCCGCGCTGCTGGACGAGCTCACCGCCTCCGGCGAGGTGCTGTGGGCCGGGCACGGCACGCTCCCCGGCAAGGACGGCCTGGTGAGCCTGCACCTCGCGGCGACCGCCGACCTCACGCTGCCGCTGCTCACGCCGCCCGGCTCCGAGCCGTCGCCCGCGCCCGAGCACCTGGACACGCCGCTGCACCGCGCGCTGGTCGAAGCGCTGCGCGGCGGCGGGGCGTACTTCGTCGGCGCGCTCGGCTCGCGGGTGGCCGAGACGCTGCCCGAGTCGCCGCCGTCGCAGGCCGCGCTGGTCGACGCGCTCTGGGACCTGGTGTGGGCCGGGCTCGTCACGAACGACGGACTCGCGCCGCTGCGCGCGCGGCTGGCCGGCGGGAAGACCACGCACAGGACGACCGCGTCGGCGCCGCCGTCGCGGGCGCGGCAGCTCACGATGGGCGGCGGCCGGTTCGGCGGGCGGCCGAGCCTGCGCGGCAGCGGGCTGGGCCTGCGCGGCGCGGGGCTCGCCGGCGGCGGCCTGGGCGGGCTCGGCGGCGGGCTCGCGACCGCCGCGGGCGAGGCCGGCGGCCGGTGGTCGATGCTGCCGTCCCGGGAGCCGGACCCGACGCGGCGGGCGCACGCCCTGGCCGCGCAGCTGCTCGACCGGCACGGCGTGCTCACCCGCGCGGTCGCGCCCGCCGAGGGCGTCGCCGGGCAGTTCGCGCCGGTGTACCGGGTGCTCGCGGCGCTGGAGCAGCAGGGCCAGGTGCGGCGCGGCTACTTCGTCGAGCACCTGGGCGGCTCGCAGTTCGCGCTCCCCGGCGCCGTCGACCAGCTCCGGGCCGAGGCCCGGCAGATCGAGCGGATCGCCGAGCAGTCGGTGCCCGCGGACGCCGACCGGTCGGTGGTGCTGCTCGCCGCGACCGACCCCGCGAACCCCTACGGCGCCGCGCTGGCGTGGCCGGTCCGCGCCGACGCGCCGACCGGGCACCGGCCGGGACGGAAGGCCGGCGCCGTGGTCGTGCTGGTCGACGGGGTGCTGGCGCTGTACCTGGAGCGCGGCGGGCGCACGGTGCTCACCTTCAGCGAGGACGAGACCGTGCTCCGGCTGGCGACCGCGCGGCTCGCGGAGACCGTGCGCGAGGGCCGGCTCGGTCGGGTCACGCTGGTGCGCGCCGACGGCGAGGAGCTGCTGACCGGCGGGCTGGAGTCGACGGCGCTGGGCCGCGCGCTGGCCCTGGCCGACTTCGCGCCCACGCCCCGGGGCATCCGGCTGCGGAGCGCGCGGTGATGCGGCGTGCCTGAGGGTGACATCCTCGCGCGCACCGCACGACGGCTCGACGAGGCCCTCGCGGGCCGGGTGCTGGTGCGCAGCGACCTGCGCTGGCCCACCGCGGCGACCGTCGACCTGGTGGGGCGGACGGTGCTCGGCACGGCGTCGTACGGCAAGCACCTGCTGACCCGGTTCGACGGCGGCCGCACCCTGCACACCCACCTCCGGATGGACGGGTCCTGGCGGATCGCCCGGACCGGCTCCCCCGGCGCCCGGGCGGGCGCCCCGCACGTGCGCGCCGTGCTTGCCAACGAGACCTGGACGGCGGTGGGCGAGCTCATCGGGATGCTCGACGTCGTGCCGACCCGCGACGAGCACACGCTGATCGGGCACCTCGGACCGGACCTGCTCGCCGACGACTTCGAGACCGCCGGGCTGCCCGAGGTCCTGCGCCGGTGGGCGCTGCGCGGGTCGACTCCGGTGTGCGAGGTGCTGCTCGACCAGACCGTCGTCGCGGGCATCGGCACGATCTACATGGCCGACTCGCTGTTCCTGGAGAAGATCTGGCCCTGGACGCCGGCCGACGAGGTCGCCGACCCGTCCCGGCTGCTGCGGGTCGCACGGGCGATCATGCAGCGCTCGGTCGGGTCGTCCTCGCCGTCGACGACCGGCGAGGTGTACCGCGGGCGGGAGACGTGGGTGCACGGGCGGCTCAAGGAGCCGTGCCGGCGGTGCGGGGCACCGATCCGCCGCGGGCTGGCGGGCCACCCCCCGACGGAGCGGCCCGCGTACTTCTGCGGCGTCTGCCAGCGCCCGGCCGCCCCCGCGGCCTGACCCGCCACCGAGCGGGTCCGGACGCGACGACGCCCGGTGGCCCGCCGAGCGAAGGGCGGGACGACCGGGCGTCGTCGGTGTCTGGGGTGGGTTCCCCGTGCGGTCAGCCGACCGGGGTGAGCTCCGGGCGTCGGCGCCAGGTGCTGTCCTGGCCGCCCAGGGCCGAAGCCAGGTCGACCGGGACGGTGTCGGGGATCAGCAGACCCTCGGCGACGGCGATGCGGTCGCTCACCTCGCGCAGCACGAGCGACATGGGCACGTCGAGCGCCTCGCAGATGCTCGCGAGCAGCTCCGACGACGCCTCCTTCTGACCCCGCTCGACCTCGCTGAGGTACCCCAGCGACACCCGGGCGGCGGAGGACACCTCGCGCAGGGTGCGTCCCTGCCGCTGGCGGGCATCCCGCAGCACGTCACCGATCTCTCGGCGCAACACGACCATCTGGCGTCCCCCTCTCATGTCCCGATCCTGCTCCTGCCGCGCCGTCTGCTGGCCCGCAGCAGCGGGCCGGACGACGGCGGCACCCTTGTGGCCCCTCGCGGGGAGGCTCCCACCGTACAGTGCGCTCCCCGGACGGGCAGCGCCGGGACGGCTGGTGGGCCTGGTGTTCATCACGATCTCCACAACGCGTGCACGACCCCGCGTGTTCCCGGACGTCAGGACGCGTCGGCGGGCCGGACCGCGGACAGCGCCTCCCGCAGCACCGCGGCGCAGGTCGCGGCCCGGATCGCGGCGCGATCGCCGGCCAGGGCGAGCGTGCGCACGACGGTCCCGTCCGGGGTGGCGACGGCGACGTGCACCGTCCCGGGTGAAAACCCGTCCTGCGGGTCGGGCCCGGCGACGCCGGTGGTCGCGAGGCCCACGTCGGCGCCGACGACGCCGCGCACGCGCTCGGCCATCTGCCGGGCGACGTCGGGGTGCACCGCCCCGTGCTCGGCGAGCAGCCCGGCGTCGACCCCGAGCACCGAGCCCTTGACGTCGGTGGCGTAGGCGACGACGCCGCCGCGCACCGACCGGGACGCGCCCGGGACGTCGACGAGGCTCGCGACGACCTGGCCGCCGGTCAGCGACTCCGCGGTGGCGACCGTCCAGCCGCGTCCGGCGAGGGCGGCCAGGAGCGCCTCGGCGACCCCCTGCGCGCCCGGCGCCGTCGTCACGCCGGGTCGCCGTGCGGGGACGTCGTCCCGGTGGCCGCCGCGTGCCGGGTGGCGTCGACGCCCCCGGCCGCGTGCTCGCGGTGCACCCGGACGGCGGTCCGCACGTAGTCGGCGCCCGTGACCAGGGTGACGACGACCGCGGCGCCCATGAGGACGCTCGCGACGACGAGCACCGCGGTGGGCAGCTCGGACAGCGGCAGCAGGAACAGGCCCACCGCGAGGGACTGCAGCACGGTCTTGATCTTGCCGCCGCGCGACGCGGGCAGGACCAGGTACCGGAGCAGGAAGAACCGCATCACGGTGATGCCGATCTCCCGGACCAGGATCGCGGCGGTGACCCACCAGCTGAGGTCGCCGATCCAGGACAGCCCGACCAGCGCCGTGCCGATCAGGGCCTTGTCGGCGATCGGGTCGAGCAGCTTGCCGAGGTCCGTGACCAGGCCGAGCCGCCGTGCCAGGTAGCCGTCGAGCCGGTCGGTGGCCGCGGCGAGCGCGAAGATCCCCGCGGCGACCCAGCGCCACACCGGGTCGTCCCCGCCGTCGACCAGCAGGGCCCACGCGAAGAACGGCACGACGGCGATGCGCAGCACCGTCACGACGTTGGCGACGTTCATCGGCGAAGGGCGGGTCACCCCGACAGCCTACGGGCAGCGGGCGCGGTGCACGGCCCCGACCTGGCCCCCACGCCCGTACCGGGTGGCCCGGGAAGCGGCGTCAGCGCAGGTCGTCGGCGTCGTCGTAGTAGTCGACGGCCTCGGGCGGCTCGCCGGGCATCCGGCCCTCCGGCGCGGCGTACCGGTCCTCGCCGGCCGGTGCGCCCCCGCCCGGTGCGCCCGCGCCCGGGGCACCGCCGCCCGACCCGGGCTCCGGCTCGCCGCGCAGCATCGCCAGCGTCCCCGGCAGGTCGTCCGGCTGCACGAGCACCTCGCGCGCCTTCGACCCCTCGGAGGGGCCGACGATCTCGCGGGACTCCAGCAGGTCCATCAGGCGGCCGGCCTTGGCGAACCCGACCCGCAGCTTGCGCTGCAGCATCGACGTCGAGCCGAACTGCGAGGTGACCACGAGCTCCGCGGCCTGCAGCAGCAGGTCCAGGTCGTCGCCGATGTCCTCGTCCACCTGCTTCTTGGCCGCCGTGACCGCGACGTCCTCGCGGTACACCGGCTTGAGCTGCTGCTTCACGTGCGCGACGACGGCGTGGATCTCCGACTCGGAGACCCAGGCGCCCTGGGTGCGCATCGGCTTGGCGGCGCCCATCGGCAGGAACAGGGCGTCGCCCTGGCCGATCAGCTTCTCGGCGCCCGGCTGGTCGAGCACGACGCGGGAGTCGGTGAGCGACGACGTCGCGAACGCCAGGCGGGACGGCACGTTGGCCTTGATCAGACCCGTGACGACGTCGACCGACGGCCGCTGCGTCGCGAGCACCAGGTGGATGCCGGCGGCGCGCGCGAGCTGGGTGATGCGCTGGATCGACGCCTCGACGTCGCGCGGGGCGACCATCATGAGGTCGGCGAGCTCGTCGACGATCACCAGCAGGTACGGGTACGGCGCGATCTTCCGCTCCGAGCCCGGCAGCGGCTTCACCTTGCCGGCCTTCACCGCGACGTTGAAGTCGTCGATGTGCTTGAAGCCGAACATGGCGAGGTCGTCGTACCGCGCCTCCATCTCCCGCACCACCCACTCGAGGGCCTCGGCGGCCTTCTTCGGGTTGGTGATGATCGGGGTGATGAGGTGCGGGATGCCCTCGTAGATCGTGAGCTCGACGCGCTTGGGGTCGACCAGCACCATGCGGACCTGGTCGGGCGTCGCGCGCATGAGGATCGACACGATCATCGAGTTCACGAACGACGACTTGCCCGCGCCGGTGGCGCCCGCGACGAGCATGTGCGGCATCTTCGCGAGGTTCGCGGTCACGTAGCCGCCCTCGACGTCCTTGCCGACACCGATCACCATCGGGTGCTCGGAGCGCCGGGCCGCGCTGGACCGCAGCACGTCGCCGAGCGACACGGTCTCACGGTCGGTGTTCGGGATCTCGATGCCGATGGCCGACTTGCCGGGGATCGGCGACAGGATGCGCACGTCGGCGGACGCCACGGCGTAGGCGATGTTCTTGCTCAGGGCCGTGACCCGCTCGACCTTGACGCCCTTGCCGAGCTCCACCTCGTAGCGCGTCACGGTCGGGCCGCGGGTGAAGCCGGTGACCTGGGCGTCGATCTCGAAGTTCTCCAGCACGCTGGTGAGCGCCTCGACCACGCGGTCGTTCGCGGCGGAGCGCACCTTGTGCGGCGCGCCCTTCGCGAGCGCGTTCTCGTCCGGCAGCGTGTAGAGCACGTCGCCGCCGAGCATCGGCTGCTCGCCGCGGGGCACGCCGGTGGTCGGCGGGGCGACCGGCTCCGGACGCGGGGCTGGAGCCGCGGCGGCGGACGCGACGCCGACCGCCGTGACGGCCTGGGTCGGGGCGGTGCTCGGCTCGACCACGTCCGCGTCCGCGTCGTCCTCGGCGTCGAGGACCGCGGTCGCGTCCTCCTCCTCGCGGCGCATCCGCTCGACGTACGCGGCGCGCTCGAACGCCTCGTCGCCCGCGTAGCCGTCCAGGCCGTCGGGGTCCTCGGGGTCGGCCGCGGCGCGCTTCTTGAGCCGGTCCATGAGCTTCCGGCGCGAGGGCTTGGCGGGCTCGTCGTCGATGGCCGTGTGCCCCGCGTTGATCACCAGCGGGGCGTCCTCGTCCTCGGCCTCCTCCTCGCGGTGGTTGCCGGTGAGCCGGTCGTAGACCCCGCGCAGCCGCGGCCCGATCTGGTTGACCGGCGTCGCGGTGACGACCAGCACGCCGAAGAACGCCAGCAGCACCAGCAGCGGCACGGCCGCCCACGCGGTCACCAGGCTCACCAGCGGCGTGCCGACCAGGTAGCCGACGATGCCGCCCGCGTCCCGGACCGCCTCGAAGCCGTTCGACGGCGCGGGCAGCTCCTGCTGGACGTGCACCAGCGCGCACGCGGCGAGCGTGATCGCCGTGAGGCCGATGCTGATCCGGGAGTTCGCCTGGTTCCGCTCGGGGTGCCGCATCAGCCGGACCGCGATGCCGACCAGCGCGACCGGGACCGCCACGGAGACCCGGCCGAACGTGCCGGCGACCACGACGTGCACGGCGTCGCCCGCCATGCCGTCCAGGCCCCACCACTCGCGGGCCGCGACGACGATCGCCAGGGCGATGAGGAAGAACGCGGCGCCGTCACGACGCAGCGCCGGATCCAGGTCCCGAGCGCCGTGGCCCACCCGGCGGGCGGCGCCGCCGACGACGTGGGCGCAGCCCATCCAGATGCCGCGCACGATCCGGATCGGCAGCGCGGGGCGCGGCGGCGGGGGCGGGGCGGCGTTCTTCGCGGACCCGCGGGCCCCGGGGCCGGACGCGCGCGCCGCCGGCGCCGCGGCGCGGGTGCGCGACGACGGCGCAGCCGCACGGGTGGCGGTGGAGGACGGACGGGCGGCCATGATCCTCACGGTAGCGGGCACGCGGGTGCGGGGCGGGGAGCCCGCGCCGGTAAGGTGCGTGTCGGTGACGACCGCCACAGCGCGCACACAGGGCCGCCGCTCCGCGCAGCGCCCCGCGCAGCGCCTCGCCCCGCGCAGCGCCTCGCCCCGCGCAGCGCCTCGCCCCGCGCCGCCCGAGGCGCGCCTGCCAGGACGCCTGGCCTGCACCCGTCCCGGGGTTCCGCGCTGGGGAACCCCGGGCCTCCTGCCATCTCGGCGTCGAGGGCGACGCGCGGGCGGCCTGCGGCGGGCGTCGGTGCGTGGTGGGACGCTCGGGGCATGACCGACCGCGTCAGCGCCGACCAGATCCGCCGGTACCGCGTCCGGGCGCAGCAGCTCGACCGCTCCCCCGACCCTCGCCGCGCCGCCACGGACGCCGTCGTGCTCGACGCCGGGGTCCAGGACACCGGGCCGGACGGCGCGCTGTGGGCGCTCGCGCTGCGCGGCGTCCCGGTCTCCGCCGGTGCCTGGCCGGACGATCTCGCGCTCGCCTGGAGCGTCCGTGGGGCGCCGCACGCCTATCGCCGCGCCGATCTGCCCGCGGTGCAGCGCGCCCTGCGGCCCTACTCGGACGCGGACGCGGGGAAGCGGATCTACGACGCCGCGAAGCCGCTGCGGGCCGCGGGGCTCCGGCCGGTCGACGCGCTCGCACGCGTGGCGCGGACGATGCACGCCGTCGTCGACGAGCCCACGGCCAAGGGCGCGCTGTCCACGCGGATGACGGCCGAGCTCGACCAGCCGTACCTGCGCTGGTGCCGGCCCTGCGGCGCGACGCACATGTTCGAGATGCCGTTCCGGCTCGGCGCGCTGCACGCCGGGCTCGAGCTGGAGCCGGGCACCTCTCCCCCGGTGCTGCGGCGGTCACCGGGGTTCCCGCCCGGGCAGGTGGGCGCGGTCGACCGGGGCGAGGACGGCCCCGGCCCCGCCGACGACGCCGCGCACGACCTGGTCCGCGGGGTGCTGCACCTGCTCGGGCCGGCGACCTCGAGGGACGTCGCGGCGTTCCTCGACGCGCCGGTGGCCGACGTGAAGCGGCGGTGGCCGGTCGACGCGGCTCCGGTCGAGGTCGACGGCGCCGCGGCCTCGGTGCTGGCGGACGACCTGCCCGCGCTGCTCGGCCCCGGTGCCCGGGACGACGGGCGGGTCGTCCGGCTGCTCGGCCCCTACGACCTGTTCCTCCAGGCCCGCGACCGGCACGTCCTGGTCCCGGACCCGGCGCGCGCGACGGCACTGTGGCCGGTGCTCGGGCGCCCCGGAGCGGTGCTGGCCGACGGCGAGGTCGTGGGCACCTGGCGTCCGCGCGCGCGGGGCAGGCGGCTGGCGCTGGAGCTCGACCCGTGGGTGCCGTGGGACGCGACGCTGGAGCGCACCGTCGCGGAGCAGCACGAGCGCCTGGCCGCCTTCCGCGGCGCGGACCCCGCCTGACCGCCCCGGCCCGCCCGCCGAGTTCGGACCTCCCGGCCCGGTTCGGTGGTTCCTCGCACCGAACCGGGCTGCTGCCACCGAACCGGCGACCCCGCCCCCGACGCACGGACGGCCCGGGCGCGCGCACCCACGGGATGCGCGCGCCCGGGCCGTCCGGTCGAGCAGGGGCCGTCAGGCCTCGACGACCACCGGGATGATCATCGGCCGGCGGCGCAGGCGGTTGGACGCCCAGCGCCCGACCACGCGCCGCACGACCTGCTGCAGCTGCTGGGTGTCGACGGCCCCGCCGCGCGCCGCGTCCTCGAGCGCCGAGGTGACGTCCGGGAGGATCGCGTCGAACACCTTGTCGTCCTCGGCGACGCCGCGGGCGAGGATCTGCGGCTTGCCGAGCACCTTGCCGTCGGTCGAGCTGATCACCGCGAAGATCGAGATGAAGCCCTCGTCGCCGAGGATCCGGCGGTCCTTGAGGTCGGCCTCGGTGATGCCGCCGACGCTGGAGCCGTCGACGAACACGTACCCGCAGGGCACGGCGCCGACGACGGACGCCCGGCCGTCGACCAGGTCCACGACCACGCCGTCCTCGGCGAGCACCACGCGGTCGGCGGGGACGCCGGACTTCACCGCGAGCGCGCCGTTGGCGACCAGGTGCCGGACCTCGCCGTGCACCGGCATGACGTTGCGCGGCTTGAGGATGTTGTAGCAGTACAGGAGCTCGCCGGCGCTGGCGTGGCCGGAGACGTGCACCTTGGCGTTGCCGCCGTGCACGACGCGCGCGCCTAGCCGGGTCAGGCCGTTGATGACGCGGTACACCGCGTTCTCGTTCCCGGGGATGAGCGACGACGCGAGGATGACGGTGTCGCCGGGGCCGACCGAGATCTTGTGGTCGTTGTTGGCGATCCGGGACAGCGCGGCCATCGGCTCGCCCTGCGAGCCGGTGCACATGAGCACGAGCTCGTCGTCGCGCACGTCGTCGAGGCGCTTGGCGTCGACCAGCACGCCGTCCGGCACCTTGAGGTAGCCGAGCTCGGCGGCGATCGTCATGTTGCGGATCATCGACCGGCCGACGAGGGCGACCTTGCGCTCGTGCGCGGCGGCGGCGTCGAGCACCTGCTGCACGCGGTGCACGTGCGAGGAGAACGACGCGACGACGATCTTGCGCGCGGAGGTGGCGAACACGTTGTCCAGCACCGGGCCGATCTCGCGCTCGGGGCTGACGAAGCCCGGGACCTCGGCGTTGGTGGAGTCGACCATGAACAGGTCGACGCCCTTCTCCCCCAGCCGCGCGAACGCGCGCAGGTCGGTGATCCGGCCGTCAAGCGGGAGCTGGTCCATCTTGAAGTCGCCGGTGTGCAGCACGGTGCCGGCGCCGGTGGTGACCGCGACGGCCAGCGCGTCCGGGATCGAGTGGTTGACCGCGACGAACTCGCAGGAGAACGCGCCGATCTGCTCGGTCTGCCCCTCCTTGACCGCGTGGGTCAGCGGCGTGATCCGGTGCTCCTTGAGCTTCGCCTCGACGAACGCGAGGGTCAGCTGCGAGCCGATCAGGGGGATGTCCTGGCGCAGTCGGAGCAGGTAGGGCACGGCGCCGATGTGGTCCTCGTGCCCGTGGGTGAGCACGATGCCGTCGACGTCGTCCATCCGGGCGGCGATGTAGCCGAAGTCCGGGAGGATCAGGTCGACGCCGGGCTGGTGGTCCTCGGGGAACAGGACGCCGCAGTCGATGATGAGCAGGCGGCCGCCGTACTCGAGGACGGCCATGTTGCGGCCGACCTCACCGAGGCCGCCGAGGGCCACGATGCGCAGGCCCCCCTCGGGCAGGGCGGGCGGCAGGGCGAGGTCGGGGTGCGGGTGGGACATGCTTCTCCTGGATCTAGGCGGAGAGGACGCCGGCGATGCCCGCGGCAGCGAGGCCGGCGCGCACCGCCTCGACGTCCTCGTCCGACGCGGCGACGTTGGGCAGCCGCAGGTGTCGGGACGGGATCAGGCCGAGGGACCAGACGGCGGCCTTGGCCGCGACCGCCTGGAAACCCCGGCCGTTGAGCGCGTCGATCGCCGGTGCGATCGACAGGAAGATCTCGAGCGCGCGGGCGTGGTCGCCCGCGTCGTGGGCCGCGGTGAGCGCGGCGAGCTGCGGGCCGGCGACGTGGCCGACCACGCTGACGACGCCGGCGGCGCCGTGCGCCAGGAACGGCAGGTAGAGCGAGTCGTCGCCGGAGTACCAGGCGAGCCCGGTCACGGCGGCGGCCTTCGCGGCGCCGTACAGGTCGCCCGTGGCGTCCTTCATCGCGACGACGCGGTCGTGCCGCGCGAGCTCGACCAGCGTCTCGACGGCGAACCGCACGCCGGTGCGGCCGGGTACGTCGTAGAGCATCACCGGCAGCGGCGTCGCGTCGGCCACGGCGGTCACGTGCGCGACCAGGCCCGGCTGCGAGGGGCGCGAGTAGTAGGGCGCGACGACCAGCAGCCCGTCCGCGCCGGCCTCGGCGGCCTGCTCGGCCATCCGGACCGCGTGCAGCGTGTCGTTGGAGCCGGCCCCGGCGACGACGGTCGCCCGGTCCCCCACGGCGGCGACGACCGCCTGCACCAGCTCGGCCTTCTCGGGCGCGTGCGTGGTGGGCGACTCCCCCGTGGTGCCGTTGAGCACCAGGCCGTCGTGCCCGTGGTCCACGAGGTGCGTGGCGAGGGAGACGGCGGCGTCGAGGTCGACCGAGCCGTCCTCCCGCATGGGCGTCACCATCGCGGTGAGCACCGCGCCGAAGGGACGCGACGGGGTGGCGGGGAGCATGGCCTCAACGGTACCGCCCCGCGCCGGAGCCGGTCGCACCCGTCTCGGGGTGGACCGGCCCGGCGCGGGGCGGGGCGTGCTCAGGGGTGTCAGGACGCGCGGGCCGCGAGCCAGCCGGCCAGCCGGTCCGGCCGGTCGGTGATGACCGCGTCGACGCCGAGGTCGACCGCCGCGGCCCAGTGCTCGGGCTCGTTGAGCGTCCACACCTGCACCTGCAGGCCGGCGGCGTGCAGCCGGGCCACCAGGTCCGGGTGCGCCACCAGCAGCGGGCCGTACGGGTTGACGGTCATGACGCCGAGCTCGCCCGCGACGCGGACCACCTCGTCGACCCCGCCGTCCTCCGGCACCTGGAAGATCAGCAGGCCCCGGCGCAGGTCGGGGTCCGCCGCCGCGAGCGCCCGGACGGACTCCGGCCAGAACGACTGCCCGATCACCCGGTCGGCCAGCCCGGCGGCGCGGATGGCGTCCGTGACCGGCCGGACCTGCTCGACGGTGAAGGCGCCCTTGAGCTCGAGCAGCAGGTCGATCCCGGGACGCCGGACCATCAGGTCCAGCACCTCGGCGAACGTCGGCACCCGCTGCCCGGCGTAGGCGGCCGCGAACCAGGAGCCCGCGTCCAGGGCGCGCACCGCGTCGAGGGTCATCTCGGCGACGACGCCCTGCCCGTCCGTGGTGGCGTCGACGGTGTCGTCGTGGATGACCACGACCTCGCCGTCGGCGGTGGGCTGGATGTCGATCTCGATGCTGTGCGCCCCCGCCCGCCACGCCGCCTCGAACGCGGCGAGCGTGTTCTGCGGGGCGACGGCCGAGTTGCCGCGGTGCGCGACGACCGCGGGCGCCCCGGCGCCGGGGCCGCCCTGCTGGGCGACCCCGGCCACCGGACCGGTGACGGTTCCGGTCACAGGTACGGCTCGACGTTCTCGGAGTACGCCGTCTCGATCTGCGGCGTGACGGACCCGAACGCCTCGGCCGGGTCGGTGCCCTCCAGGACGATCTGCTCCAGCGCGTCGGTCAGCAGCGCGTCGGCACCCGGCACGAACACCCGGATGTAGTCCTGCGGGCGCGCCTTCTCCGCCAGCTGGTCGACCGCGGTGCGGAACTGCGGGTACTGCTCGTAGACGGCCTGCATGGTGTCGGACTCGACGGCCGAGGTGCGCACGGGCATGTAGCCGGTCGCCTGGGAGAACGTCGCGGTGTTCTCGGTGTTCGTGAGGAACTCGAGGAACATCGCCGCCGCGAGCTGCTTCTCCGGGGTGCTGGAGGACGAGATCGCCAGGCCGGTGCCGCCGGTGGGCGTGCCGCCGCCCTGCGGGCCGTCCGGCAGGTAGGCGGTGCCGACCTCGAACGAGGCCGCGTCGAGCGCGCCCTTGAGCGAGCCGGTGGAGCCGATGGTCGACGCGATGAGGCCGGACGCGAAGTCCGTCATCGAGTCGTCCGCGGAGACGGTGGCGATGGCGTCGTCGCCGTGGAACAGGTCGCGCAGGAACTCGCCGCCGGCGACGGCCTCGTCGGAGTCGAGCGTCACGTCGAACTCGTCGGAGTACTGGCCGCCCTGGCCCCAGATCATGTTCTCGAACCACCAGGCCGACCACGACGTGCCGAGCGACAGGCCGAACGGCGAGCCCTCGGCCGGGACCTGGGCCTCCAGGGCGGTGCTCCACTCCTGGAGCTGCTCCCAGGACTCGGGGCCCTCGTCGGGCAGGCCCGCGGCCGCCCACATGTCCTTGTTGTAGTAGAACAGCGGCGTCGAGCGCGCGTACGGCGCGGCCCAGTGCTGGCCGTCGTACTCGTAGTCGCCGTACAGCCCCTCCTGGAAGTCGTCCGCGTCGGCGTCGATCGCCTCGAAGACGTCGTCCAGCGGCATGATCTGGTCGTTCAGGTGGTACCGGAACCACCAGACGTCGGACGCGATGACCAGGTCCGGCTTCTCGTCGGTCTGCGAGGCGGCCTGGAACCGCTGGGCGACCTCGTCGTAGTTCGCGCCGGCCGTGACCAGGTTGACCTTGATGTCGGGGTTCTCGGCCTCGAAGTCGGCGATGAGCTGCTCCTCCACGGCCTGGGACTGGCCGGGGTGGTTGCTCCACCAGGTGATCTCGGACGCGGGCTCGACCTGCGACCAGTCGGTCGCCTCGGCCGCGGACTCGTCGGACGAGGCGGCGGTCGACGGGCCGCCGCACGCCGTGAGCGCGAGCGTCGTGCCGGCGACGGCAGCGGCGATGACCAGGGTGCTGCGGCGCCTGCGGGGGTGGGACACGGTGGTGCTCCTTCGGGGGTTCGCGCGCCGCGTGGCGGCGCTCGGGGGCTGACGGGCGCGCGGGGGCGCGACCGTCGGTGGCGGCCGGCGGACCGGCCACGTCGGGGCGGGTCAGCCGGTGACGGCACCCGCGGTGAGGCCGGCGACGAGCCGGCGCTGCAGGACCAGGAAGACGAGCAGGATCGGCAGCGTCACGACGACCGTGGCGGCCAGCAGCACGCCCCAGTTGGTCAGCCCGTCGATGTTCTGCAGCAGGGTCAGGCCGATCGGCAGCGTCATCTTGTCGGCGCGGTCGATGACCAGGAACGGCCAGAGGTAGTCGTTCCACTCGGTGACGACGGACACGAGCGTGACCGCCGCGATGGTCGGGGTGCTCATCGGGACCACGAACCGCCACAGCTTGCGCCAGTGGCCGGCGCCGTCCAGCTCCGCGGCCTCCAGGATCGAGCCCGGCAGGGTCAGGAAGTGCTGCCGGAACAGGAAGGTGCCGAACGCGCTCGCCAGGCCGGGCACGAGGATGCCCTGGTAGGTGTTCAGCCAGCCGAGCTCGGCGACCAGGGTGTAGTTCGGGATGATCGTGACCTGCGGCGGGATCATCAGCGTCGCGATGACCAGCCCGAACACGAGCCGCTTGAACGGGAACTCCAGGAACACCAGCGCGTACGCGCAGGTGAGCCCGAGCACCACCTTCAGGCCCGCGCCGACGACGGTGAGGCCGACGCTGTTCAGCAGCAGCCGGCCCAGCGGGACCGTGTCCGCGGCCTGGGCGTAGTTGTCCAGGCTGGGCGCGCCCGGCAGCCACTGCACCGGGAACTGGTAGAGCTCGGCCGGGGTCTTGAGGCTGGCGAGCAGCAGCCAGACCAGCGGGGCGCCGAGCACGACGGTCGCGAGCACCATCGTGACGTAGCTGGCGACGTGCGGGCGCTGCCGGCGGCCCGGGCGGGACGACGCGGCGGTGGGCCGGACGTC
>NZ_JAANNB010000220.1 GCF_011603975.1 Cellulomonas sp. IC4_254
CCCCCGTCACCACCACGGAGACCACGGCGGTCGCGCACGCGGGCGACACGTCGGCCGCGCACACCCGGTAGGTGAACGTGTCCGTCCCGACGAACCCGGGCGCGGGCGTGTAGACCAGCACCCCGTCGACGAGCGCGACCGTGCCGTGGCCCGGGGGCGCGGTGACGTCGGGCGGCAGGACCGTGCCGCGGTCGTTCGCGGCGACGTCGATCGCCACCGGCGTCCCCTCGGGGGTGGTCGCGGCGTCGTCGACGGCCACGGGGTCGACGAGCACGGTCACCAGCCCGGTGCTGCACAGCACCGGGACGCCGTCGTCGCACACCGAGTACTGGTACTGGTCGCGCCCCGCGAACCCCGGCGGCGGCGTGTAGGTGGTCGTGCTGCCGGCGAGCGTCACCGTGCCGCCCGCCGCGGTCGGGAACGTCCGGACGATCGTCACCGCGTCGCCGTCCGGGTCGCTCACGGCGGGGTCCCCGGCGACCGGGGTGTCCACGGTGGTCTCCAGGAACAGCGGCGGCGCGTCCGGCGGCAGGTTGTCGGGCCAGACGTGCACCGTCACGACGGCGGTGGCGCAGTCGGCCGGGTCGTCGGGCGAGCAGGCCTGATAGGTGAAGGAGTCGGTGCCGAGGTAGCCGGGCCCGGGCGTGTAGCGCACGGTGCCGGTGGCGGGGTCGACGGCGACCAGGCCGTGGTCGGGCAGGTCGACCAGCGTCGTGGACAGGACCGCGCCGGGCGGGTCGTTGGCGAGGACGTCGATGGTGACGGGCGTGTCCCCGAGGGTCGTCGTCTCGTCGTCGACGGCCAGCGGGTGCACGATCAGCGTGACCGTCGCGGGTGCGCTGCACTGCACCGGGTCCTGGTTGTCGCAGACGCGGTACGTGAAGGTGTCGGTGCCGACGAACCCGACGTCCGGCAGGTACCCGAACCGGCCGCCGGGCAGCAGGACCAGCACCCCGTCGGACGGCCCGGTCACGGTGCTGAACCGCAGCTGCAGGTCGAGGTCGGGGCTGCTCCCGGTCACGCTCGAGACGATCGGCCGCCCGGCGACGGTCTCACGCACGAGGTCGTCGGCGGTCGGCGGGTCGACGACGTCCGGTCCGGGGGTGACCTCGGTGGTGACCGTCTCGGAGTCCGCGGTGCCGTCGTTGTTGGAGGGGTCCGGGTCGGGGGTGGTCGCGGTGGCGCGCACCGTGTTCACCAGCACGCCGCTGTCCGGGGCCGTGCCGGTGACGGTGAGCGTGACGGTGGCGCCGACGGCGAGCGTGCCGAGGTCCCAGGTCACCGTGGGCGGCGCGACGACGCCGCCGTCCGAGGCGGTGACGCCGGTGAGCGCGGGCGGCAGGTCGTCGGTGACGACGACGCCGGCAGCCGCGTCGGGCCCCGCGTTGCTGACGTCGATGGTGTAGCTGAACCGGCCTCCGGGGCCGACGAACGCCGGGCCGGTCTTGCTGACCTGCACGTCCGCGGACGCCGGCCCGACCGGGTCGGCGCAGTCCGGCGCCGGGTAGTCGGCGGGCCCGGGGACCGTGAGGTCGCGGACGTCGACGTTGGTCACGGACCCGGCGCCGGTGTCGGGGAACGTCGTGCCCGGGACGTCGACGAAGATGGGCACGAACGCGCTGTCCCCGTCGAAGCCGCCCTGCACGCTCGTCGCCCCGCTGAACACGTACCGGCCGAACCCGGTGACCGCGCCGTCGTCGGTCAGCGTCGTGGCGGTGAGCGCGGCCGCGGGCAGCTGCCGCCACGCGCCCTGGTTGACGAAGCCGCCGCCGAGCGCGACCAGCCCGGTGCTGCTGGACGCGCCGTTGTTGGTGAACCCGCCCGTGGCGGTGAGCACGCACCGGTTGGTCAGCGAGCCCGAGCCGTTGACCACCAGGTCGCCGCCGAGGTCGGCGGTCCCGGCGTTCTCGAACGGCCCGTTGACGATCGTCGTGCCGGCGGCGGTGAGCGTCCCGTTGTTGGTCAGCGACACCGGGGAGTTGAGGGTGGCGCCGCCCGGCAGCGCCAGCGTGCCGTCGTTGACGACCGTCCCGGCCGCCGGGGTGAACGGGCCGGTGACGGTCAGGGTCGCGCCGGCCCGGTTGGTCACCGAGGCGGGGCCGTTCAGCGCGAGGCCCGCGAAGGTCGCCGTCCCGGCGTTGTCGAGCACGAAGCCCGCGTTGACCGCGATCGACGGCATGCTCGCGCTGCCGCCCGGCGCGACGTAGATCGTGCCGGCGGCGTTGTTCACGTACGCGGGGGCGAGGGTCGCCCCGGCCGCGACGCACAGGGTGGCCCCGGCCGGCAGCGAGCCGACCCCGCCGATCTGGGTCCCGCCCGCGAGGAGCACGACCTCCCCGGCCGCGACGTCGAGCGCCGCGCCCGACGCGGAGCCGGTGACCGTCCGGGTGGGTGCCGCGCAGTCGTCCGCCGGGGCGGCCTGCGCCGGTCCGGCGGGGACCAGGGCGGCCAGCAGCAGCCCGCCCAGGGCCGCGGCGGCCCACCGGCGGGGCGCGCGCGGAGCCGCCCCCCGAGCCCTGCCGTCCTGCCGCGCGCCGCTGCCCGGTCGAGTCCGCACCGTGCCCCCGATGCTCGTGCGCGGTCCCCCGACCTGCGCGTCCGGCCACGGTACCCAGGGGCCGGGCCGGAGGCGAGGGGGTGGCGGCGGGCCGGACCGACGTCCCGCCGCGCCGCCCCCGCGACCGCCATCATGGTGCGCGTGCCGACCCAGCCAGGAGACGACGAGCTCGAGCTCATCCGCCAGTCCGGCGTCGCGCTGCGCGTCGGGCGGTTGAGCCTGTCCGCGGGGACCGGGTCGTACCGCGTCAAGTCGTCGATGGCCCGGATCGCCCGGGCGATCGGCGTCGACCGGCACGAGGCGCACGTGACGCTCACCGAGATCACCACCACGTCGCACCGCGGCCCGAGCTTCCGCACGGAGGTCGCCGAGGTCCGGTCCGTCGGCATCAACGCCGACCGGCTGGCCGAGCTCGAGCGCCTGGCCGGGTCGCTCGCGGCGTCGGGACGGCGGGCGACCGTCGAGGAGGTGTCCGCCGAGCTCGACCGGATCGAGCGCAAGCCGCCGCTGTACCCCGACGCGGTCAACGCGCTGTGGGCGGCCGTCGCGTGCGCGGCGTTCGCGTTCCTCAACAACGGCGGGCCGGTCGAGATGGCCGGCGCGTTCGTCGCCGCCTGGCTCGGCCAGCTCACCCGGCGCCTGCTGCTGCACCGCGGGTTCAACCAGTTCGGCGTCACCATGCTCGCCGCGGCGCTCGCCTGCCTCGGCTACCTCGGGCTGGTGTCGGCGGTGCACGAGCTCGGCGCCACGGAGGTGCGGCACGCCGCGGGCTACGTGTCCGCGGTGCTGTTCCTGGTGCCCGGGTTCCCGCTGGTGACCGGCGGCCTCGACCTGGCCAAGCTGGACTTCTCGGCCGGCGTCGCCCGGCTCACCTACGCGCTGATGATCCTGACCTCGGCGGCGCTCGCGGTGTGGGGCGTGTCGATCGCGGTCGGCCTGTCGCCGGACCCGGAGGCGGGCCCGGTGCTGCACTCCGCGCTGCTGCTGGTGCTCCGCATGGTCGCGAGCTTCGTCGGCGTGCTGGGCTTCGCGCTCATGTTCAACAGCCCCTGGCGGATGGCGCTCGGCGCCGCCGTCGTCGGGATGGTCGCGAACACCGGCCGGCTGTACCTCGTCGGCGAGGTCGCGCCGCAGGCCGCCGCCGCGGGAGCGGCGCTGCTCGTCGGGCTGCTCGCGGCCGTGGTCGCCCCGCGGCTGGGCGTCCCGCGGATCACGGTGTCCGTGCCCGCCGTCGTCATCATGGTGCCCGGCGTCTCCGCGTACCGGTCGGTGTTCTACCTGTCGAACGGCGACACCACCCAGGCGCTCGCCTACGGGGTGCAGGCGGGTCTGGTCGTCGTGGCGCTGTCCGTCGGGCTCGCGGTCGCGCGGATGCTGACCGACCGGGAGTGGGGCTTCGAGCACTGACCGCGACGGCCGTCGCGCGGCGCCGCGGGGAGCCGCTTTGCCGGGTGCCGGGGCGGCCCGGTACTGTGGCGCAGTCTGGAGACGTCGCATAGCCAGGTCTAGTGCGCGACCCTGCTAAGGTCGTGAAGGGGCAACCCTTCCGTGGGTTCAAATCCCACCGTCTCCGCTTCCACGAGGGCCCGGTCATGGCGACCGGGCCCTCGTCGCGTGCCCGGGGCGTGTCGCCGCCGTGCGGTGGGGACCTGAGGCTGGGCGCCCGAGGGGTCGCCCGCTGCCGGGGTCGGGCCCGCCGCACTCGCTACGCTCGCCCCAGCCGGTGCCGCGACGGGGCGACGCCGCGGGCGGCGGGGGTGTGGCGCGTGGACGCGGACGTCATCGTGGTGGGCGGCGGGCTGGCGGGGCTGGTCGCCGCCGACGAGCTCGTGCGGGCCGGGCGACGGGTGGTCCTCGTCGAGCAGGAGAGCCCGGCGAACCTCGGCGGGCAGGCCTGGTGGTCGTTCGGCGGCATCTTCCTCGTCGACAGCCCGATGCAGCGCCGGTTCGGCGTCCGGGACTCGGTCGACCTCGCGTGGCAGGACTGGCAGGGCACCGCGGGCTGGGACCGGCTGGACGGCGACCTGCCCGAGGACGCGTGGTCCGTGCGCTGGGGCCGGGCGTTCGTGGAGTTCGCCGGGGGCGACGCGCTGCCGTGGCTGCGGCAGCGCGGGGTGCGGTTCACGCCGGTGGTCGGCTGGGCCGAGCGCGGCGACGGGCTGCCCGGCGGGCACGGCAACTCGGTGCCGCGGTTCCACGTGCCGTGGGGGAGCGGCACCGGGATCAGCGAGCCGTTCGCCGACCGGGTGCGTGCCGCGGCGGCCGACGGGCGGCTCGTGCTGCGGTTCCGGCACCGGGTCGACGGGCTGGTGCGCACCGGCGGGGCGGTCATCGGGGTGCACGGCGCGGTCCTGGCCGACGACGACGCACCGCGTGGGGAGCGGACGAACCGCGACGTCGTCGGCGACTTCGTGCTCACCGCCCAGGCGGTGGTGCTGGCGACCGGGGGCATCGGCGGCGACCACGACCGGGTGCGCCGCTGGTGGCCGGACCGGCTCGGCACCCCGCCGCGCACGATGCTGACCGGGGTGCCCGCGTCGGTCGACGGCCGGATGCTCGACATCGCGGCGGCCGACGGCGTGCGCCTCGTGAACCGGGACCGGATGTGGCACTACACCGAGGGCGTCGCGAACTGGGCGCCGGTGTGGCCCGGGCACGGCATCCGGATCCTGCCCGGCCCGTCGTCGCTGTGGTTCGACGCCCTCGGCCGCCGGCTGCCCCCGCCGGGGCTGCCCGGGCACGACACCGTCGGCACCCTGCGGCTGTTGCGGGCCGACCCGGACCTGCAGCCGTACGACCACTCCTGGTTCGTGCTCACCCAGAAGGTGATCGAGAAGGAGTTCGCGCTGTCCGGCTCCGAGCAGAACCCCGACATCACCCGGCGCGACTACCGGCTGCTGCTCCGGACCCGGCTCGGCCGCGGCGCGCCCGGGCCCGTCGAGGCGTTCAAGGAGCGCGGCGCGGACTTCGTGGTCGCGGGGACGCTGCCGGAGCTGGTCGCCGGGATGAACGCGCTGACGGACGAGCCGCTGCTCGACCCCGCCGCGATCGAGCGCCAGGTCCGGGAGCGGGACGCGCAGCTCGCCAACCCGTTCGCGCGCGACGCCCAGGTGCAGAGCATCCGGAACGCCCGCCGGTACCGCGGCGACCGGCTGCTGCGCGTCGCCCGGCCGCACCGGGTGCTCGACCCCGCGGCGGGCCCGCTGATCGGCGTGCGGCTGCGGGTCATCACGCGCAAGACGCTCGGCGGCATCCAGACCAACCTCGACGGCCGGGCGCTCGGGCTCGACGGCGCGCCGGTGCCCGGGCTGTACGCCGCGGGGGAGGCGGCCGGGTTCGGCGGCGGCGGGGCGCACGGGTACCGGGCGCTGGAGGGGACGTTCCTCGGCGGGTGCCTGCTGA
>NZ_JAANNB010000221.1 GCF_011603975.1 Cellulomonas sp. IC4_254
CGACGGTGACGCGTGCCGCCGAGGACGAGGCGGACGCCCTGGTGGCGGCGCTCCGGCCCTGGCTCGACGCCGCCGCGCACGCGGGAGCAGCGGGGCTCGCGGCGTGCGCGCTGCTGCGCGGCGGGGGCGACGCCGACGCCGCGCGGGTGGCGCTCGACCGGGTCGAGACCGACTTCCCCGACGTGCTGCGCGCCGACGTCGCGCGCTTCGTCCGCGCGACGCTGGCGGGCCGGGAACTCGACGTCGAACGCGCGGGTGGCGCGCCGAGCACGGGTTCCGCGACGACCGCGCCCGGCACGGACCGATCACGCTCGTCGGCCGAGAGCCGGGGACCGGGGCGGCGGGCGGTGCTCGTCACCGGAGCGGAGCCGTCCGCGGGCGACGACGCGACTGCCCGCTGGCTCCGGTCGCGCGGCCTCGCCGTGCAGGTGACGTCCTCCTGGCCGCCCGTCGAGGACGCCGTGGTCGACCTGGTCGTGCTCACCCCCGACGCCCCCGCGCCGGCCGCCGAGGCGCTCGCGGGGGCGGCCGTGCCGGTGCTGGCCTTCGGGCGGCTGGTGTCGCTGGGGGTCGCGACCACGTCGGGCGTGCTGCTCGACCGTGACCGGCTGGTGCTGACCGACGGACCCGAGGTGGTCGTGCACCGCGGGGCGGGCCGGCTGGCCTGGTGCGAGCCGGTATCCGGCGTCCGGGTGCTGGCCCGTGCGCCCGAGCCGGAGCCCCGCCCGGTGCTCGTCGAGGTGCCGGCGGGCGCCCCGCTCACCACCGGCGAGCCGGCGCCCGCCGCGCGGACGACCGCGTTCCTGACCAGCGACGGCGCCGCCCGCTGGCTGCTCACCGCCGCCGGCCGGTCCCTCCTGGACGAGGCGCTGACCCGCCTCCTGCTCCCGACGCCGGTCCCCACGGCCTGAGGGGCCCGAGCCGCGGGCCGCGCGACCGGGTCCCCCTCCTGACGCCGGTCCGCACGGCCTGACGCGGCCGAGCCGCGGGGGGCGCGACCTGATCCCCACCTGATCGTCGCGCGGCCACCCGGTCGTGCGGGTGGTGGCGTGACGATCGGGTGGGGACCTGAGCGCCCGGGTCAGGGCGCGGGTCGGCCGCAGGTCAGGCGCGAGCCAGGCGCAGCGTCACCACCTGGAACGGCCCGAGGTCCAGGGCCACCGCGCCGTCGCCGGCGTCGGACAGCGGCGCCAGCGCGGCCACCTCCGGGTCCTCCCGCTCCAGCAGGTCGCGCACGGACGCCCCGGTGCAGGCGAACCCCGGGCGCACCACCGCCCGGCCGCGCCCGCCGCGCGCCTCGTACAGCCGCACGACGACGTCGCCGGACCGGTCGTCGGCGAGCTTCACGGCCTCGACGACCGCGCCCTCGACGGTGACCAGCGGCTCGACCGGCCCGGCGCCGCGCACCCGGCGGGTGGGCAGGTTGATCCGGTAGCCCTCGCGGACGGCCTCGTCGACGCCGGCGCCCGGGACCAGCGCGTACCGCATCGTGTGCCGGCCCTGGTCGGTCTCCGGGTCGGGGTACCGCGGCGCGCGGACCAGCGACAGCCGGACCGTCGTCGACCCCGCACCCCGCGCGTCCCCCGGCCCGGGGCGCGCGACGTCGTGCCCGTACGTCGAGTCGTTGACCACCGCGACGCCGTAGCCGGGCTCGGCGACGTGCAGCCACCGGTGCGCGCAGATCTCGAACCGCGCGGCGTCCCAGGACGTGTTGGTGTGGGTGGCCCGGTGCACGTGCCCGAACTGGGTCTCGGCCGTGGACCGCTCCGCGTGCACCGCCAGGGGGAACGCGGCCTTGAGCAGCGTCTCCCGCTCGTGCCAGTCGACGTCGAGCGTCAGGTCGACCCGGCGCTCCCCGGCCGCCAGCGCGATCGTCTGCACGTAGGCGGAGTCGCCGTCGTGCCGTGCGACCCGCACCTCCGCGCGAGCCGGGTCGGACGCGTCGACGTCCAGCGCCGCGACCGAGCGCACCTCGCGGACCCGGTGCCGGTAGAACTCGTCCACGTCCCAGGCGTCGAACCGCACCGGCTGGTCCGGGTGCAGCTGCAGGACGTTCGCGCTGGTCCCGGGGGCCAGCACCTCGCGGTCGGCGACCAGGTCCCGGACGGACCCGAGGGTGCCGTCGGCGTCGACCCGCACCCGCAGCAGCCCGTTGTCGAGGAGGACCGCGTCGCCCTCCCGGGACACGACCACCGGGGCGCCCGGAGCCGGCGCGGCGACCCCGGCACCCAGCGCCGGCACCCCGTCCCGGTCGTGCGGCGCGGCGTTGGCCCGGACCTCGACGTCGCCCGACCCGGCCGCGGCGGCCAGCGCCCCCGCGACCAGCGCCTCGAGCTCGCCCGCCAGCCGGCGGTAGGTGTCGCGGGCCTCGCGGTGCACCCAGGCGATGCTGCTGCCCGGGAGGATGTCGTGGAACTGCAGCAGCAGGGTGTCCTGCCACAGCCGGTCCAGGTGCTCGTACGGGTAGTCGGCCCCGGCGCGGACGGCGGCGGTCGCGGCCCACAGCTCGGCCTCGCGGAGCAGGTGCTCGGTGCGGCGGTTGCCCTGCTTCATCGCGAGCTGGCTGGTGTAGGTGCCGCGGTGGAACTCCAGGTACATCTCGCCGGACCACACCGGGGCCTGCGGGTACTCGGCCTCGGCCCCGGCGAAGAACTCGGCCGGCGTCTCGACGACGACCCGCGGCGAGCCCTCCAGGTCCGCGACCCGGTGCGCGGTCTCCATCATCTCGCGGGTCGGGCCGCCGCCCCCGTCGCCGTAGCCGAACGGCAGCAGGCTGCGGTTGGCCGGTCCGGCGTCCGCGAAGTTGGCCACCCCGTACGCCAGCTGCTCGCCGGAGAGCTTCGCGCCGTAGGTGTCGGCGGGCGGGAAGTGCGTGAACACGCGCGACCCGTCGATGCCCTCCCACCAGAACGTGTGGTGCGGGAACCGGTTGGTGGTGTTCCAGGACATCTTCTGCGACAGGAACCACCGCGCCCCGGCCAGCCGGGCGAGCTGCGGGAACGCCCCGGTGTAGCCGAACGAGTCGGGCAGCCAGACCTCGGGCTGCTCCTCGACGCCGAGCTCGGAGGCGAAGTACCGCCGGCCCTGCACGAGCTGCCGGGCCAGCGCCTCGCCGCCGGGCAGGTTGGTGTCCGACTCGACCCACATCCCGCCGACCGGCACGAACTGCCCGGACGCGACCTTCTCCTTGATCCGCGCGAACACGTGCGGGTGGTGCTCCTGCACCCAGGCGTACTGCTGGGCCGACGAGCAGGCGAACCGCAGGTCCGGGTAGGCGTCCGCGAGCGAGGCGACGTTCGAGAACGTGCGGGCGCACTTGCGGATGGTCTCCCGCACCGGCCACATCCACGCCGAGTCGATGTGCGCGTGCCCCACGGCGGAGACGCGGTGGGCGCTCGGCGCGGCGGGGGCCGCGAGCAGGTCGGCGAGCTCCGCGCGGGCGGCGGCGGCCGTGCCGGGCACGTCCCGGACGTCCAGCGCGTCGACCGCCCGCTCCAGCCCGGCCCGGACCCGCTCGCGGCGCGGGTCGTTCACCGGGAGCTGGAGGGCGAGCTCGTGCAGGACCTGGACGTCGAGCGCCAGCGCCTGCACCTCCTCCTCCAGCACCGCGACCTCGGCCCGGGCGAGCCGGTAGAGCAGCACGTCCGGGACGGTGTCCAGGTCGCCGAGGTCGGTCGTGGGGGAGCCGCCGATCGACGGGTTGGCGGCGGCCTCGACGTACAGGTCGACGACCTCGCCGCCCCGGGCCGGGTCCGCGACCGGGACGTAGAGGTTGCGCGGCTCGATCCCCTTGAGCGGGATGCCGTCGGGCGTGTAGACGAGCCCCTCGGCCTCGAACCCGGGCCCGCCGGTGCGGAACCCGAGGTCGACGAGCACCTCGATGCGGCGGCCGGCCATCTCGGGCGGGACGACGCCCCGCAGGCGGAACCAGCTCGTGGACCAGGCGCGGCCCCACGGCTCGCCGACGGTGGTGGGGGCGAACGGCAGCCGGACGGCCTCGGCGAACGGCACGGGCTCACCCGGCAGGTGGGCGACCGTCACCTCCAGCGGGGTGCGGTGCGTGTGGACGACCGGGAGCACCCGGTCCTTCAGGACGCGGTCGATGCGGGCGGTGAGGTCGGACAGGGTGCGGTGCACGGCTCTCCTCGGCGTGGTGCCGCGTGGCTCCGTCGGGCGCGGCCCAGGGGTGGGTCGCGCGCAGACACCGTGCGACGCCGGACGGATGTAGGAACGTTGCCACATTAGAGGATGTGCGACTTCGCACACCAGGGGGAGGCCCGGATGTGGGACGGCGGACCGGTGACCACTTCCCCGCGCGCGGGGGGAGAACCGCTTCTACCCTCGCACCGCGGGGTGCAGCAGCAGCGGCCCGCGCGAAGTCCGGGAGGCGGGACCGTGGACGTCACGATCGACCTGGGGCAGCCGGCGCAGCCGTCGGTCATCGCCGTGCGCGGCGACCTCGACGTGCACAGCGCGTCCGCCCTGCGCGAGGCGCTGCACTGCCTGATGGGCGCGACGGGCGAGGAGCTGACGGTCGACGCGACCGCGGTGCACGTCGTCGACGACGCCGGCCGGCGCACGCTGGAGGCGGTGCAGCGGCACTGCCGGGAGTTCGGCGGGCAGGTGCGGCTCCCGGCCTGACCCGGGCGCGCCGGGGTCAGCGGGCGCGGAGCGCCGCCACCTGCGCGGCCGTGAGGCGGCGGTGCGGGACGCCCGCGAGCAGCAGCACGACCTGCGCTGCGGCCTCCAGCTCCTCGGCCAGGTCGAGCGCCGCCGGCAGGTGCGCCCCCGCGACCAGCGAGCCGTGGTTGGCCAGCAGCATCGCGGGCGCGTCCGCGGCCAGCGCCGCGACCCCCTCGGCCAGCGCGGCGGAGCCGGGGAGCGCGAACGGCGCCACCGGCAGGTCGCCGAGCCGCATCACCTGGTACGGCGTCACCGCCGGCAGCGGGCCGGTCGCCCTCTCGCGCGGCAGAGCGGCCGGCTCCAGGCAGGACGCGGCGACGGCGGCGGGGGAGTGCAGGTGCACGACGGCCGCGGCGCCGGGCCGCGCGGCGTACACGGCGCGGTGCAGCGGCAGCTCCTTCGACGGCACCGTCCTGGCGGAGCGCTCGACCGGTGCCCCGGGGCCCGCGGCCGTGGCGGCCCCGGGGTCGACCGGGGCGACGGCGAGGTCCCGCGCCGTGACGCGCGACAGGCTCGACCCGGTCGGCGTGATCACCAGCGCGTCCCCGACCCGCACGCTCAGGTTCCCCGACCCGCCCGGCGACAGCCCGCGCGCGGCCAGGTGCCGGCACGCCGCGACCAGCGCCTCCCGAGCCGCGTCGAGCATCGCGTCCGCCACGTCGCCGGTCACGGGCACACCTCCCACGCCGTGCGGAACAGGTCCGGCCCGCCGAAGTTGCCGGACTTCAGCAGCACCGCGACGTCCGGCCCTTCGACGGGGACCATCCACGGCACGCCGGGCGCCGCCGCGGGCCCGACGCGGAGCACGCCGAGCCCGAGCGCCGCAGCGACCGCGCCGGAGGTCTCGCCGCCCGCGACCAGCAGCCGCCCGACGCCGAGGTCCCGCACGGCGCGCGCGGCGACCTCGCCGGCGGCGTGCTCCAGCACCTCCGCCGCCCGCCGGACGCCGAGGCGCTCCTGGGTGCCGCGCACGGCGTCCGGGTCGGCGGACGAGGAGACCAGCACCGGGCCGGGCCCGTCGGCGTACGCGGCCGCCAGGTCGCGCAGCACCGCGGCGAGCGCGCCGTCCGGGTCGGCGGCGAGGGCGTCGGCGTCCAGCGCCACCCGGGGTCCGGGGAACCGCGCGACCTGCTCCCGGGTGCGCGCCGAGCACGAGCCGGAGACGACCAGGGCGCGCCCGCCGGTGCGTCGGGGCGCGGGG
>NZ_JAANNB010000222.1 GCF_011603975.1 Cellulomonas sp. IC4_254
CGCCGGGACGGCGTCGCCGTCGTCCTGGCCCACCCCCGGGACGGCCTGCCACAGGTGCTGCACTGGGGCGCCGACCTCGGCCCGCTGACCGCGGACGACCTCGCCGGCCTGCGCGCGGCCGCCGACCGGCAGACCGTTCCGGGGACCCTGGACGCGGCCGCGCACCCGTCGCTGCTGCCGCAGGAGACCGACGGCTGGCCGGGACGCCCCGGCGCCCAGCTCGTGCGCGACGGCGTGCCGCTGGCCCCGCGCTGGGTGGCCGACCCGCCCGCCCCGGCGCTGGACGGCCACGCGGTCGAGGTGGTCGCGCGGGACGCGGCCGCCGGGCTGGTGCTGCGCACGCGGCTGCACCTGGAGCCGGGCGGCCTGCTGGGGCTCGCGCACCGGCTCGAGGTCGACCCCGGCGCGCCGGCCGGCGTCGAGGTCCAGGCCCTGGAGGCGGCGCTGCCGGTGCCCACCCGGGCGGACGTGCTCACGACGTTCGCCGGCCGGTGGACGCGGGAGAAGGTGCCCGCCACCGGGCCGCTGCCGCGGGGGTCGCTGGCGCGGCAGACGCGGCGCGGACGCCCCGGGCACGACCACCCGTGGCTGCTCGCGGTGTCGACCATCGCGCCGCGCGACCGGGACGGCGAGGTCTGGGCGGTGCACCTCGCGTGGCCCGCGGACGCGACCTACCGGACCGACCGGCTGCCCGACCAGCCGACCCTGCTCGGCGCTGGGGAGCTGCTGCGGGCCGGCGAGGTGGTGCTCGCGCCGGGCGAGGCGTTCGCGGCGCCGACGGCGTGGTTCGCCTGGTCCGACGCGGGCCTGGACGGCGTGTCCGCGCGGTTCCACACCTCCCTGCGCTCGCGGCCGCAGCACCCGCGCACGGCGAGGCCGCTCGTGCTCAACACCTGGGAGGCGGTGTACTTCGAGCACGACCCCGCGACGGTGCTCCGGCTCGCGGAGCGGGCCGCGCGGATCGGCGTCGAGCGGTTCGTGCTCGACGACGGCTGGTTCCTCGCGCGGCGCGACGACACCCGCGGGCTCGGCGACTGGGTCGTCGACCGGACGGTGTGGCCGGACGGGCTCGCCCCGCTCGCCGAGCGGGTGCACGGCCTCGGCATGCAGCTCGGGCTGTGGTTCGAGCCGGAGATGGTCAGCCTCGACTCGGACCTCGCGCGGGCGCACCCCGACTGGCTGCTGCACGACCCGGCCCGGGTGCCCGACCCCGAGGGGCTGTCGTACCGGACGCAGTACGTGCTCGACCTGGCGTTGCCCGACGCGCGGGCGCACGTGCTCGGGCAGGTGTCCGCGCTGGTGGCGGAGCTCGGGATCGACTTCATCAAGTGGGACCACAACCGCGACCTGGTGGACGCCCGGCACGCGGGCCGGCCGGGGGTCGACGCGCAGACCCGGGCGGTCCTCGGGCTGATGGCGGAGCTCAAGGCGCGGCACCCGGGCCTGGAGATCGAGTCCTGCTCGTCCGGCGGCGCCCGCAGCGACCTCGGCGTCCTGGAGGTCGCCGACCGGGTGTGGGCCTCCGACTCGAACGACGCGGTCGAGCGGCAGGACATCCAGCGGTGGACCGGGCTGCTGCTGCCGCCGGAGCTCGTGGGCGCGCACGTCGGCCCGCCGACGTCGCACTCCTCGGGGCGGACGCTCGACCTGTCCTACCGGCTGGCGACCAGCCTCATGGGGTCCGCCGGGTTCGAGTGGGACGTGCTGTCCTGCTCGGACGAGGAGGTCGAGGTGCTGACCCGGTTCGCCGCGCTGTACCGGGAGCTGCGGCCGCTGATCCACACCGGCACCGCCGTGCACGCGGACGTGCGGGACCCGGCGCTCCGGGTGGTCGGCGCGGTCGCCCCGGACGGCTCGGCCGGGGTGTGGACCGTCGCCACGGTCGCCACCCTGGAGGACGCCCGGCCCGAGCCGGTGCGGCTGCACGGGCTGCGCCCGGACGCCCGGTACCGGGTGCGGGTCCGCGACGAGATCGGGACCGCGCGCTGGGGCTGGATCACGCCGCCCTGGCTGGCCGCGGGCGAGGTGACGCTCCCCGGGCGTGTGCTGGGGACGACCGGCCTCCAGCTCCCGGCGCTGTGGCCGGCGCAGGCGCTGGTGCTGCACGCCACCGAGGTCTGAGCCGCCGGCCACCGCGCCCGAGTTCGGCACTGCCGGGGCGAGGTCGGCACCTCGAGGTGCCGACCTCGCGCGCGGAGTGCCGAACTCGGCGCCCGGTCAGGCGGGCGGCGGTGCCGTCGAGCCGCGCGCGACCACCCGCACCCCCGGGGTGCGGGTGGTCGCGGGGGCGCCGCCGGCCACGGCCCGCAGCAGCACCTCGGCGGTGAGCGCGCCGAGCTCGTGCACGTCCCGGCTCACCACGGACAGCGGCGGGTGCGAGATCCGGACGTTCGCCGAGTCGTCCCACGCCAGCACCGAGAGGTCCTGCGGGACGCGCACGCCGAGCCGGGCCGCCTCGCGCAGCCCGGCCAGCGGCATGAGGTCGTTGTCGTAGACGATCGCCGTCGGCGGCTCGGGCAGCGCGAGCAGCTCCGCCGTGCGCAGGGCGCCGCTCGCCGCGCCGTAGTCGCCCTCCCGGTGCAGCCCGACCAGCCCGGCGGCGGCAGCCGCGTCCCGGAACGCCGCGCCCCGCACCCGGGTGTGCCGGTAGCGCTCCGGCCCGGACACCCAGCCGACCCGGCGGTGGCCGAGCTCAGCCAGGAACGCGACCGCGGTGCGCATGGCGGCGTCGTTGTCGTAGTCCACCACCCAGCGGCCGTCGCCCGGCTCGCCGCCGAGCAGGACGGCCGGGAGCCCGAGGTCGCGGCACGCCTGCTCGCGCGGGTCGTCGGCCACGAGGTCCGAGATCACCACGGCGTCCACCAGGCCGTCGCGCGCCCAGCGCCGGTACGCCACGAGCTCGGCGTCCAGGTCGGGCACGACGTGCACGAACACGCTCGCGCCGTGCGCGTCGAGCTCCTCCTCCATGCCCGCGAGCAGGTCCGTGTAGAAGGGCTCCAGCGCGCCGTCGTCGTCGGCCGGCAGCAGCGCCAGCCCGACCCGGACGCCGCTGCCCGGCCGCCGGTCCGGCGGCGTCGGCGTCGTCATGGGCGCAGCATCGCACGCCCGGCGGGGAGCGGGTGCGCCGCCGTGCCATGCTGAGCAGCATGGACGGCGTCGAGGTCGGGCAGGGCGCCGGGCGGCGGGGCGGTCGCGCGCCGTCGACGACCCGCGCCCGGGTGCTCGACCTGGTCCGCACCCGGGGGCCGATCAGCCGGGTCGAGCTCGCCGAGCTGACCGGGCTCACCCAGGCGGCGATCTCGCACGCGGTGCGGGCGCTGCTCGACCAGGGGCTGCTCCGGGAGAACGGGGCCCGGGAGTGGACCGGCGGCAAACCCCGCGTCATGCTCACGCTCGACCCGCTGGCCCGGTGCGCGGTGGGGGTGCAGCTCGGCGCGGACTGGCTGGTCGTCGTGCTCATCGACGCCCGGGGCGCGGTCGTGGCCCGCACCCGGGTGCGCGGCGCGCGCGAGGAGGACCCCGAGGCCGTGGTCATCGGCATCGCCGGGGAGGTGGACGTGCTGCTCCGGGCGGCCGGCATCGGCCGGGACCGGGTGGCCGGCGTCGGGCTCGCCGTCCCGGGCACCCTGGACCTCGACGCGGGCGCGATCACCGTGTCCCGGTCGCTGCACCGCTGGCAGGGCTTCCCGGTGCGGGCGAGCCTCGCCGAGGCGGTCGGGCTGCCCGTCGTCCTGGACAACGACGCCACCGCCGCCGCGGTCGGCGAGTACTGGGCCGGGCGCACCGCCGGGTCGGTCGCGCACTGCACGCTCTACATGGGCGCGGGCATCGGCGCGGGGGTCGTGGTCGGCGGCACCGTGCACCGCGGCGCCAGCGGCAACGCCGGGCCGCTGGGCCGCATGCACCTGCACCGGGACGGCCACGGGCCGGGTCCCACGCTGGAGGAGCTCGCCGCGCCGCACGCCGTGGCCCGTCGCGCACGCGAGGCGGTCGCCGCGGGGCGGACCACCACCGCGCGGCTCAGCGCGGACGGCGACCCGATCACCGACTTCGGCGCGCTCGCGACCGCCGCCGTGCAGGGCGACCCGCTCGCGCTCGAGCTCGTCCGGGACTCCGCGGAGTACCTGGCGGACGCCGCCGTCACCGCCGCGAACCTGCTGGACGTCGACTCCGTGGTCCTGGCAGGGCCCGCGTTCAGCACCGCCGGGTCGCTGTACGCGCAGGTGGTCGAGCGGCGGCTGCGGGCGGAGCTGCACGCCGCGGACCGGCACGGCGTGCGGGTGGCGCTCGCGGCGCACGTCGCGGACGCCGCCGCGGTGGGCGCCGCCGCCCTGGTGCTGCAGGAGGACCTGGCGCCGCGGCGGGGGTGACCCCGGGGCGGCCACCGGCCCCGCCACGCTCAGCGGCGGCGGGTCAGCAGGTCCAGGCTCACCGCGTCGACCAGCAGCCCTTCGTCGGCCCGCACCCACCGGTCGCCCGTGGCGCGGTGCTCCGCGGGCGTGGCGAACCGGTAGCCGTACAGCCGGGCCCGCACCCAGCGCGGGCGCGCGCCGTCGAACGGGTCCCGCGCGAGCAGCCGCAGCGTCGGCCGGTCCGCCTCCAGCAGCTTGCCGAGGAACGGCACGAACCAGCGCAGCTGCGCCGCCGAGCCGAGCGCCAGGAACCACATCAGCCAGTCGAGCCGCAGGTGGTAGGGGGCGTACTGCCGGGGCAGCCGGCGCACGTCGCCGGGCTTGCCGCGGAACTCGTACTCGAGCCAGGTCGCGGTGCCCGGGTCCTCGTCCCGGGTGCCCTCGACCACCACCTCGGTGCGCCGCCGGGTGATCGTGCCGAACGCGCCGTAGGCGTTCACCAGGTGGAACGGGTTGAACGAGGCGTTCATCCGCTGGTTCCGCGACACCAGGTTCCGGGCGGGCCAGAACGACAGCACGACGCACAGCGCGGTCACCGCGAGCACGACGACCACGAACCACGGCGGCGGGTCCGCGGCGGGCGCGGTGCTGCGGACGTCGACGCCGACCAGGCCGAGCACCGCCGCCCACGACCGGTCGTCCACCGCCGACGCCGCCAGCACGATCGTCAGCCAGTTCAGCCAGGCGAAGTTGCCGGACAGCACGAGCCACAGCTGGGTCACGATCATCACGGCCGCCGCGGTGCTCGCCACCGGGCCGGGCACCAGCAGCCCGAACGGCACGACCAGCTGCGCGACGTGGTTCGCGGCGACCTCGACGCGGTGCAGCGGGCGGGGGAGCAGGTGGAACAGCCGGCTCGCGGGCCCGGGCATCGGCTGGGTCTCGTGGTGGTAGTACAGCGCCGTGAGGTCGCGCCAGGCCGGGTCGCCCCGCCACTTGATCAGGCCGGCGCCCAGCTCCAGCCGGAGCACCAGCCACCAGAGCAGCGCGAGGACGGTCCACGGCGGGGCCACCGCGTCGGAGCCCAGGAACGCCACCAGGAACCCCGCCTCCAGCAGCAGCGACTCCCAGCCGAACCCGTAGAACGTCTGCCCGACGTTGACTACCGACAGGTACAGCACCCACAGCACCCCGAAGGCGAGCAGCGGCAGCCACGGCGGCCCCTGCTGCGGCAGCCCGGCGACCAGCGCCGCCGCGACGACGAGTCCCGTCCAGCCGACCGCGACCAGCAGCCGGTCCGAGTACCGCCGGGAGAACAGGCTCGGCGCCGCGCGGGGCGGGACCCGCTCGGTGAACGCCGGGACCGGGAGCAGGCCGTGCTCGCCCAGCAGGGGGCGGAACTGGCGCAGCACGTTCACGAACGCCAGGACGTACACGGCGGCGACCCCGCGCTGCACGACCTCGCGGGCGATCGTGTACCGCTCCGCGTCGAACCACTCCGCGTGGAAC
>NZ_JAANNB010000223.1 GCF_011603975.1 Cellulomonas sp. IC4_254
GGCGGGGACCGCGGGCGGCGCGGCGACCAGGGCGACGGGGGCCAGCGCGACGCCGCGCCCCACGCCGATCCCGGCGAGCACGGTGCCGGCGGCGGGCGCGCCGGCCGGGGAGGTGTCGACGGTGGTCACGCCTGCTCCACCAGGTCCAGGTCGCTCTCCAGGAGGGCGGCCAGCTCGTCCAGCAGCGCCTCGGCGTCGTCGGAGGTGGAGCTCAGCTCGATCTCCTCGCCGTGCTGCAGGCGCAGGCCCATCACCGACAGGATGCTCGACGCGTCCACGCCGGCCTCGCCCTCGCGGCCGATCAGGACGGGGTGGCCGCCCTCGGCGGCCTTGCGCGTCACCAGCGACGCCGGGCGGGCGTGCAGGCCGGTGGCGGTGGCGACTCGTGCTCGACGTCGAGGCATGGGGACTTCCCTTCTCGTCGCACCGCCCGGCGTCGGACGGCGCACCAGGGCAACAAAAAAGACCTGAGGCGTCCGACGCTCGCCGGTGCCTCAGGTCTTGCCTGAACCGCTCAGTAACAACCCTGGTGCCGTCAGTTGTACGGGTGCGGCGGGCGCGACGTCAAACGCCCCGGCCGCCGCACCCGCCGCCGGCCGTCGCGGTCACCCCACGAACAGGCAGAACGGGTGCCCCGCCGGGTCGGCGAGCACGTACAGCGGCTCGTCGGGGTCGTCGCGCCGGTCGAGGAGCAGCCGCGCCCCGAGCGCCTCGGCCCGGGCCCGCTGGGCGTCCAGCGCCGCCCCGTCCGGCAGGACCATGTCGAGGTGCAGCTGCTGCGGCACGGCGGGCTCCGGCCAGGTCGGCGGGGTGATCTCCGGCACCTTCTGGAACGCCAGCGGCCACATGCCGTCGCCGCGCAGGACCAGCCAGTCGTCGCCGTTCGGGTCCGGCTCGCCGGGGGCCGGCGGCTCGTCGCCCGGGCGGTACGTCATGCCCAGCAGCTCGCGGTAGAACTCCGCGAGCCCCCGGGGATCGGTGGTGTCCAGCACGGTCTGCACGACCCGGGGCCGTACGGCGCCGGGAGCGGTCGCGTCCGTCATGGCGGCTCTCCTCGCGGTGACCGGCGGGCGCCCGGCCGGCGCCCGCGCCGCCCTCATCATGGAGCCCGTGGGCCGGACCCGCGACGGCGGGCTCCCCGGCGGCGGTAGAGTGCGTCAGCGCACGACGTCCCCGCCCGGCTCGCCCCTTGGGCGCGCGGGCAGACCTCTCACAGGGAGCACCCACAGGTGACCACCCCCCGCCCCGCCGCGGTCATCGTCCTCGCCGCAGGCGAGGGCACGCGGATGCGATCCGCCACCCCCAAGGTCCTGCACACCCTCGCCGGCCGCTCCATGCTCGGGCACGCGCTCGCGGCCGCGCAGGCCCTCGAGCCGCGCCGCACCGCGGTCGTCGTCCGGCACGAGCGGGAGGCCGTCGCGGCCCACGCCCGCGAGCTGCTGCCGCAGGTGCTGGTCGCCGACCAGGACGAGATCCCCGGCACCGGCCGCGCCGTGCAGTGCGCGCTGTCCGTGCTCGACGCCGCGGCGCAGGCCGAGGCGGCGTCCGCCGGCGACGGCCCGGGCGAGCCCGGCAGCGCCTCGGGCGTGCTGGTCGAGGGCCCGGTCGTCGTGCTCGCGGGCGACATCCCGCTGCTCGACGGCGAGACGCTGGGCGAGCTGCTCGCCGCGCACGCCGCCGACGGCAACGCGGTGACCGTGCTGACGACCGAGGTCGCCGACCCGACCGGCTACGGCCGCATCCTGCGCGCCGGCCCGGACGCCCCCGACGCCGGCGACGTGCTCGGCATCGTCGAGGAGAAGGACGCCACCGACGCCCAGCGCGCGGTCACCGAGATCAACTCCTCGGTCTACGTCTTCGACGCCGCCGTGCTGCGCGGCGCGTTCGGCCGGCTCGGCCGCGACAACGCGCAGGGCGAGGTCTACCTGACCGACGTGCTGGCGATCGCCCGCGGCGACGGCGGCCGGGTGCGCGCGCTGCGCACCGACGACCCGGTGCTGGTCGAGGGCGTGAACGACCGCGCCCAGCTCGCGGTGCTCCGCGCCGAGCTCAACCGCCGGATCCTCGACGGCTGGATGCGCGCCGGCGTCACCGTCGTCGACCCGGCGACCACCTGGGTCGACGTGGACGTCGAGCTCGCGCAGGACGTGACGCTGCTGCCCGGCACCCAGCTGCTCGGCGCCACGTCGGTCGCGACCGGCGCCACCGTCGGGCCGGACACCACGCTGCAGGACGTCGAGGTGCACGCCCGCGCCACGGTGATCCGCACCCACGGCTCGCTGGCGGTCGTCGGCGAGGACGCCACGGTCGGCCCGTTCGCGTACCTGCGCCCCGGCACGGTGCTGGGCGAGCGCGGCAAGATCGGCACGTTCGTCGAGACCAAGAACGCCGAGATCGGCGCGGGCTCGAAGGTGCCGCACCTGTCCTACGTCGGCGACGCGACCATCGGCGTCGAGACGAACATCGGCGCGGCCAGCGTGTTCGTCAACTACGACGGCGTGCGCAAGCACCGCACCACGATCGGCTCCTACGCCCGCACCGGCTCGGACAACATGTTCGTCGCCCCGGTCGAGGTCGGCGACGGCGCGTACACCGGCGCCGGCAGCGTGATCCGCCACGACGTGCCCGCGGGCGCCCTGGCCGTCAGCGCCGGCGCGCAGCGCAACATCGAGGGCTGGGTCGCGCGGTCCCGCCCGGGCACGCCGGCCGCCGAGGCCGCCGCACGTGCCCGCGGCGACGACGCCGAGCTGTCCCCCCAGGCGCGCGCCGAGCGCGAGCGCGCCGGCCAGGCCGGTGGTGCCGACACCGGCGTGCACCGCACGCCACCCCCGACCCTGCCGGACCACCCGGCCCCGCTGCCCGACGCCCAGCCCAGCACGGAGGACACCGCACGATGACCGGGATCGTCTCGCAGGACGGTGAGAAGCGGCTCGTCCTGGTCTCGGGCCGCGCCCACCCCGAGCTCGCCGCCGCCGTGGCCAAGAGCCTCGACATCGACCTCCTGCCCACCACGGCGTACGACTTCGCGAACGGCGAGATCTACGTGCGGTTCGCCGAGTCGGTGCGCGGCGCGGACGTGTTCGTGCTGCAGAGCCACGCGGCGCCCATCAACCAGTGGCTGATGGAGCAGTTCCTCATGGTCGACGCGCTCAAGCGCGCCTCGGCCAAGACGATCACCGTGATCGCCCCGTTCTACGGCTACGCCCGGCAGGACAAGAAGCACCGCGGCCGCGAGCCCATCTCGGCGCGCCTCATGGCGGACCTGTTCAAGACCGCCGGCGCCGACCGGCTGATGAGCGTCGACCTGCACGCGGCGCAGATCCAGGGCTTCTTCGACGGCCCGGTGGACCACCTGTGGGCCATGCCGATCCTCACCGACTACGTGCGGACCCGCGTGGACGTGCAGAACGTCACCGTCGTGTCCCCGGACGCCGGCCGCATCCGCGTCGCGGAGCTGTGGGCGCAGAAGCTCGGCGGCGGCCCGCTGGCGTTCGTGCACAAGTCGCGCGACATCCGGCAGCCGAACAAGACCGTCGCCAACCGCGTCGTCGGCGACGTCGAGGGCCGCACCTGCGTCCTGGTCGACGACCTCATCGACACGGCCGGCACCATCGCCGGCGCGATCCGCGTCCTGCACGAGGCCGGCGCCAAGGACGTCATCGTCGCGGCCACCCACGGCGTGCTGTCCGACCCGGCGATCGACCGCCTGCAGCAGTCCGGGGCCCGCGAGGTCATCATCACGGACACCCTGCCGATCCCCGAGGAGCGCCGGTTCGAGGGGCTGACGGTGCTGTCGATCGCGCCGCTCATCGCCCGCGCCATCCGCGAGGTGTTCGACGACGGCTCGGTGACCAGCCTGTTCGACGGCCAGTCCTGACCCGAGCCGCGCGGCGCCCGCCGCCCGCGCGTCGCACCGAGGCCCGCTCGCCCCGCACCCGGGGGAGCGGGCCTCGGCGCGTCCGGCGCGGGGCCGCGGCGGGTGGCGCGTGCGCGGCCGGTGCGGACCCGGTGAGTGGTCCTGGTCCCGGTTTCGTGCGGGCCGCGCGCCCGGGTAAGATCGTCCAGTTGCCTCGGCGAGGGATGTCGGACGGTCACCGGAGAGACCCGGGTCCATCCGGTCCGTGATCGACAGGGTGGAACGCCTCCGCGTGCCCGTCCAGCGCCCCGCGTCGAGGCCACCACCGCTCGCCATCGCCCGTTCTCAGCGCCCCAGGAGTCACCGTGTCCGAGATCAAGCTCGCCGCCACCGCCCGCACCGAGTTCGGCAAGGGCGCCGCGCGCCGCCTGCGCCGCGCCCACCAGATCCCCGCCGTCCTCTACGGGCACGGCACCGAGCCGGTCCACGTCGCCCTGCCGGGCCACGAGACCATGCTCGCGGTCAAGGGCGCCGCGAACGCGCTGTTCGAGATCCAGCTCGACGGCAAGCCGGTCCTGGCGCTCGCCAAGGACGTCCAGCGCGACCCGGTCAAGAACGTCATCGAGCACGTCGACCTGCTGATCGTCCGCCGCGGCGAGAAGGTCCAGGTCGAGGTCCCCGTGACCGTCGTGGGCGAGTCGGCCCCCGGCACCATCCACATCGTCGAGACCCAGACGCTGACCCTCGAGGCCGAGGCCACGCACCTGCCCGCGCACGTCGAGGTCTCCATCGAGGGCCTCGAGGCCGGCACCGCGCTCACCGCCGGCGAGCTGACCCTGCCGAAGGGCTCCGTGCTCGAGGGTGACGCCGAGCAGATCGTCGTGACCGTCACGGTCCCGACCGTCTCCGCCGAGGACCTCGCCGCCGACGAGGCCGAGGCCGAGGCCGCCGAGGCCGCTGCGGAGTGACCCACCCGGCGCGCCCGCTGCGCGCCGACCGCGTCGGGACGCCCGGTACCGTGACGGTGCCGGGCGTCCGGCGCATCCGCTGGACGACGGAGGGAGTGGCGCCGCGATGAGCGACACCTGGCTGGTGGTCGGGCTCGGCAACCCCGGGCCGCAGTACGCCGGGAACCGGCACAACGTCGGGCAGATGGTGCTCGACGAGCTCGCGCGACGCGGGCAGGCGTCCTTCGGGTCGAAGGGCGGCGTGCTGTCCCGGCGCCCGCAGGCGGCGACGGCCGAGGTGCGGATCGGCACCCTGCCCGGCGGCGCCCCCGGACCGCGCGCGGTGCTGGCGAAGCCGACCACGTACATGAACACGTCCGGCGGCCCCGTCGCCGCCCTCGCCCGGTACTACGACGTGCCGCCCGAGCGCGTGATCATGGTGCACGACGAGCTCGACATCCCGTTCGGCGAGATCAAGCTCAAGATCGGCGGCGGCGAGGGCGGCCACAACGGCCTGCGCGACACCACCAAGGCGCTCGGCACCAAGGACTACCTCCGGGTGCGCGTCGGCATCGGCCGGCCCCCGGGCCGGATGGACGCGGCCGACTTCGTGCTGCGCGACTTCGCCAAGCCCGAGCTCAAGGAGCTGCCCCTGCTGCTCGACGACGCCGCCGACGCCGTCGAGCTGCTGGTCACCGAGGGCCTGGAGCGCGCGCAGCTCCGGTTCCACACCCGCACCGCGTAGCGCCCTGCGGCGCCCGCGCCGCTGCGCCGCGCCGTCGCCACCGAGGCCGTCACCCCACCGGGGTGGCGGCCTCGCGTGCGTCCGCGACCGGGTCCGCGTCCGCGGCCGGGCAGGGCGGGGCGTCCGGCCGCCCCGACGCCGAGCGCACATCGTGCACGTCGAGTGCCTATCCGCCGGATGGGCACTCGACGCGTCGCGTAGGCACTCGGCGATCGGCGCGGGGTGCGGGTGCCGGCACGGACACCGAGTGCCGGGTGCGGGCGCGAACACCGGGTGCCGGGTGCGGGTGGCGGGCGCGGGTCGGCGC
>NZ_JAANNB010000224.1 GCF_011603975.1 Cellulomonas sp. IC4_254
GACCGGCCGCCCCGGCCGCGCCGGCCGCCCCGCCCGTCGCCGTCGCCCGCCGCCGCAGGGACCGCCGGGCCCACAGGACGGCTGCCAGCACCGCGGCCCCGAGCACGAGCCACGGCAGCAGCACGCCGAGCACGGTCACGACCACGCCGAGCACGCCCAGCAGTGCGGACCAGCCCGCGGCGAGCCCGCCCAGGAACCCGGGCGGCCCCTCCGGCTCGGCCGGGGCGGTCTCGTCGGCCGGCGCCGGCTGCGGCGGGGTCCAGATCGAGATGCGGAGCGTGGACAGGGCGACCTGCTCGGCCATCCGCGCGCGCTCCGACTGCAGCGACTCGAGGGAGGCCTGCCGCTCCGTGAGCGTGCCCTCCGCCTCGAGGACCTCCTGCCGCGTGCTCGCGCGGTTCAGCAGGTCCTCCATGCGCGCGACGGAGAGCGTCATGGCGTGGATCCGGGCGTCGAGGTCCTGGGCGGCGCCCGTCACGTCGTCGGACGACAGGTCGACGTGGTCGACGTCGCCGATCTCGTCCAGCGCCTCGAGCAGCCCCGTCATCGCGCCGGCCGGCACCCGGACCGTCAGGTCGGCGGTGGCCTCGGTGCCCTCGTCGGCGCGCGCGGCGGTCTCGTGCCGGGCGTCCACGCGGCCGCCGGCGGCCTCGACCTGGGCGACGACCGCGTCGGCGGCGGCGCGCGGGTCCGGGCTGACCAGGCCGGCCTCGCCCGTGGTGATGACCTGGCGCCCCCCGGCGTCCGCGGCGGTCAGCCCGACGCCGCCGGTCCCGGAGGCGACGTCCCCGGACGCGTCCTGCGCCCCGGCCTCGGCCGCACCCGCCTCCGCCGACCCCGCCGCGTCCCCGGCCGCCGCGCCGGCGTCGCCACCCGCGGCGGCTCCCGCGTCGGCGCCGGCCCCGCCCGCGTCCGACCCGGCCCCGCCGACCGCCCGCTCGGACCCGCCCTGCGCGAGGTCGGCGGTGCTCGCGCCGCTGTCGCCACCGGCGCTGCACCCCGCGAGGAGCAGCCCGGCCAGTGCGAGCCCGCCGAGGGCCCGCGTCACGTTCGTCCCCGCTCCGCGGCCGGTCGTGCTGCCGCCGCCCCTCCGCTGTGTCCGCATGGCCCGGACAGTAGGGGCGCCGACAGGCGCGCGGAGGGCCGTCACCTGCACGGATGCCCAATCGTTGCGCGACGGGGGTCGCCGCGTCCGTCCCGTGACCTGACCGCGTCCGGCCCGTGACCCGGCACCCGCGGCCGCCGGGCCGCGCGACCGGCGCTCGCCGGACCCGCGGAAGCGGCACCGACCGTGGATCCGTTCCCGCGCGTCGCCCCACGGGAACGGACGAACCGGGCACACTGGTGAGCGGGGGCCGGGCCGCTGCACGCCCGTGTTCAGTCACCGTCGCCCGGAAGGACCGTCGTGCCCGCTCCGACCACACCCCTGCGACTCGTCCCGGCCCCGCGGCTGGTCCGCGAGGCCGAGGGTGCGCCGTTCGTCGTCTCCGCCGCCACCACCGTGACCACCGGCGTCAGCCCCGCCGAGGTCGCGCTGGGCGTGCTCGCCGCCGAGCAGCTCAGCCGCATCTCGGGCAGCACCGTCGAGGTGCGCTACCGCGACGTCGCGGAGCCGACCCAGCCCGGGGACGTCGCGTTCGTGCTGGAGCCCGGGCTCTCGGGCGAGCAGTACCGGCTGGACGTCGCGGCCGACCTGGTCCGGGTCGCCGCGGGCACCCCCGAGGGGCTGATGCGCGGGCTGGCGACGCTGCACCAGGTGCTGCGCCCGCACGACGGCACGTTCGCGGCCTGGCCGGTGCACGTCGAGGACGAGCCGGTGCACGGCTGGCGCGGGCTGTCGGTGGACGTGGCCCGGCACTTCTTCGGCCCGGACGACCTGCGGGTCGTCGTCGACCTGATGGCCGCGTACAAGCTCAACGTGCTGCACCTGCACCTGTCGGACGACCAGGGCTGGCGGCTCGACCTGCCGTCGCGGCCCGACCTGGCGGCCCGCTCGGGCGGCACGGCCGTCGACGGCGACCCGGGCGGGTACTTCACCACCGAGGAGTTCCAGGCGCTGGTGGCGTACGCGGACGCGCGCGGCGTGCGGGTGGTGCCGGAGATCGACGTGCCGGGCCACGTCAACGCCGCGCTGCACGCGTACGGCGAGCTGACGCCGTCCGGCGAGCCGGCCGAGGCGTACACGGGGATCGACGTGGGCTTCAGCCGGCTGACCGCGGACCTGCCGACGACCGAGCCGTTCCTCCGGGACGTGTTCGGCGACGTCGCGGCCGTGACGCCGGGGGAGTACGTGCACATCGGCGGCGACGAGGTGCACACGATGGAGCGCGACGAGTACGCGCGGCTGGTGCGGATGGCCTCGGACGCGGTGCGCGCCGCGGGCAAGCAGGTCGTCGGCTGGCAGGAGATCGCGACGACGCCGCTGGAGCCGGGCACGGTCGTGCAGTACTGGGACACCCGGATGGACCCGGCGCCGATCGTCGCGGCGGCGCGGGCCGGTGCGCGGCTGCTGATGTCGCCGGGCTCCAAGGCGTACCTCGACATGAAGTACGACGCGGGCACGGCGCTCGGGCTGGAGTGGGCCGGGCACATCGAGCTGCGCGACGCCTACGCCTGGGAGCCGACCGCGCTGGTGCCGGGGCTGCCCGAGGGCTCGGTGATCGGCGTCGAGGCGACCGTGTGGACCGAGACGCTCCGCAGCCTCGACGACCTCATGACGATGCTGCTGCCCCGGCTGGCTGCCGTCGCCGAGGTCGCGTGGACGCCGGCCGACCGGCGGGACTGGGACGACTTCGCGACCCGGGTCGCGGCCCACGGGCCGTACTGGGACGCCGAGGGGTTCGCCTGGTACCCGAGCCCGCAGGTCGACTGGCACGTCGACCTGTCCTGAGGACGTCCGTCAGATCCAGGACCGCAGCCACATGTGGACGTGCCAGAAGTCGTACGGCACGACCCACGCGGTCCAGATCGGGTAGAAGAACGCGCTGACCGCGAGGACGACGACCAGCACCGCCGTGGTGGCGACCAGCCCCCGGCGGCGCTGGCGCTCGTCCCGCCCCTGCACGAGCAGGGCCAGCACGTAGGTCAGCGTCAGCACCACCCACGGCGTGAACGCGATCGAGTAGAACGTGAAGATGGTCCGCTCGGTGTAGGCGAACCAGGGCAGCCAGCCGGCGACGACGCCGGACAGCACCGCGCCCGCGCGCCAGTCCCGGCGGACGAGGAGCCGGTACAGCGCGACGAGCAGCGCCAGCGCGCCGAGCCACCAGATCACCGGGTTGCCCAGCGAGGTGATGGCCTGCGAGCAGGCGTCCGCCCCGCACAGGTCGCGCGCGGCGGAGCCGGTCAGCCCGGAGACCTCGGTCGGGTAGTAGAACGACGTGGGCCGCCACTGGATGATCCAGCCGAGCGGGTGCGCGGCGTAGGCGTGCTCGGCGGTCAGGTGGGTGTGGAACTGCCACATCTGGGTGTGGAAGTGCCACAGCGAGCGCAGCGCGGGCGGCAGCCAGGTCACGCCCTCGCCGGGGTTCTCGACCGCCCACTGCCGCAGGTACGACCCCGGGTGCGCGAACCACGACGCCCAGGTGCCGAGGTACGTCCCGGCGGCGGTGAGCACCACGACGAACCCCGCCGGGATCGCGTCGCGCCACAGCGTCGCGGGCAGCCAGCCGCGGACCCCGACGGACCGGCGCGCGGTGGCGTCCCAGGCGACCGAGAGCAGCCCGAAGACCGCCAGGAAGTACAGGCCCGACCACTTGGTGCCGATGCACAGGCCCAGCAGCACCGCGGCCGCGAACCGCCACCACCGCCAGCCGAGCCGCGGGCCGAGACCCAGCTCCGCCCCGGAGTCGAGGACCGTCGCCGTGCGGGCGGCGAGCCGGCGCCGGGCCTGGTCCCGGTCCAGCAGCAGCGCCCCGAACGCGGCCAGCGCGAAGAACATCACGAAGTTGTCCAGCAGCCCGGTCCGCGAGTGCACGATCGCCTCGCCGTCGACGGCCATGAGCAGGCCGGCGACGGTGCCGAGCGCGGTGGAGGCGAACAGCCGGCGCGCGATCCGGGCGACCAGGAGCACCGCGAGCGTGCCGACGACCGCGGACGCCAGCCGCCAGGCGGTCGCCGACCCGATGCCGCCGCCGAGCTGGATGCCGAGCGCGATCAGCCACTTGCCGACCGGCGGGTGCACCACGTACTCCGGCGAGGTCCCGAGCGCCGAGCCGTCGCCCTGCGCGAACAGCGCGTTGGCGTCGTCGCCCCACGAGCCCTCGTAGCCGAGCCGCAGCAGCGAGTACGCCTGCTTGACGTAGTAGGTCTCGTCGAACACGAGCTCGTGCGGCCGGCCGAGGTTCCAGAACCGGAGCACGCCGCCGAGCAGCGTGACCGCGAGCGGCCACAGCCAGCCGGTGAGCCGGGCGCGCCCGGTCGCGTCGAGCAGCAGCGTGCGCGCCCCCAGCAGCGAGACCAGCAGCCGGTCGTGCGTGGACAGGCCCGGGTCGTCCTCACGGTCGGGGTCCTCGCCCGCGCGGATCACGAGCGTGCCGGCCGCCGGCGTGGGGACGGCGTGGCCGTGCCGGCCGGCGTCGGCCGCACCTCCCGGGGACGCGGCCGCGGCGGGCTCGGGCGGGGCGACCGGCGGGAACCGCCGCGCGGTCGCGTCCTCGTCGTCGCGGGAACCCGGCTGGTCGGGCGCGTGGTCGGGCTGCGGCACGGTCGCCATCGTAGGGGCGCCGCCTGGGCGGGACCTGCGGGATCGGCCCGGCCCCACCCCCGGCGGCGCGCCGACGGGCGCGGAGGTGGCAGGCTGGCCCGCGTGACCCCCCAGGCTCCCGGCACCGGCCGGCTCGTGCTCGCGGCGACCCCGATCGGCGACGTGGAGGACGCCTCGCCCCGCCTGCGCCGGCTGCTCGAGGAGGCCGACGTGGTCGCGGCCGAGGACACCCGGCGGCTGCGGGGGCTCGCGACCCGCATGGGCGTGACCGTCGGCGGCCGGGTGGTCAGCCACCACGAGCACAACGAGGCGGCGACGACGCCGGAGCTGCTCGACGTGGTGCGCGGCGGCGGCACGGTGCTGGTCGTCACGGACGCCGGGATGCCCGCGGTGTCCGACCCGGGGTTCCGGGTGGTGTCCGCGGCGGTCGAGGCCGGGCTGACCGTGACCGCGGCGCCGGGCCCGAGCGCGGTGCTGACCGCCCTCGCGCTGTCCGGGCTGCCGACCGACCGGTTCTGCTTCGAGGGGTTCCCGCCGCGCAAGCCGGGGGAGCGGCTCCGCGCGCTGACCGCCCTGGAGCGCGAGCCGCGCACGATGGTGTTCTTCGAGGCGCCGCACCGGCTGGCGGCGACGCTGGCGGACATGGCGACGGCGTTCGGGGGCGACCGGCCGGCGGCGGTGTGCCGCGAGCTGACCAAGACCTACGAGGAGGTCGTCCGGGACGGCCTCGGCGCGCTGGCGGCGTGGGCCGCGGCGGGCGAGGTGCGCGGCGAGATCGCGGTCGTCGTGGCCGGCGCGCCGGCGCGGGAGGTGGCGTCCGAGGCGGACCTCGTCGCGGAGGTGCTGGCCCGGGTCGACGGCGGCGAGCGGCTGAAGGAGGCCGTGGCCGAGGTCGCCCAGGTGGCCGGCGTGCCGAAGCGGGACCTGTACGCGGCGGCGCTGGCGGCGCGCTCCAC
>NZ_JAANNB010000225.1 GCF_011603975.1 Cellulomonas sp. IC4_254
CCGGGGGGCGTCGTCGGTGACCACGGTGCCGGTGCGCCGTCGGGAGTGCACCACGCCGGCGGCCTCCAGCTCCCGGTACGCGCGCTGCACGGTGCCGACGGCGACGCCGAGGTCGCGCGCGAGGTCGCGGGAGGCGGGCAGCCGCTCGCCCGGGCCGAGCGCGCCGACCGCCACCAGTGCGGCGAGCTGCGCGCGGATCTGCTCGTAGACCGGCGTCGCGGCGGCGAGGTCAACGCGGAGCTCGGTCACGCGGCGACCCCGCGCAGCGGCGCCGGGCGGGTGTCCCGGCGCTCCGGCCGCGGTGCCGGGACCGCGGTCGCCGCGAGGACGATCGAGCCCAGCAGGGCGACCGCGCCGACCAGGCCGGAGAGCGCGGCGCCGAGGAGGTGGTCGGTCGAGCGCAGCGCCAGGGCGGCGAACAGCATCGTCAGGCCGACGCCCGCGCCGGCCCACAGCTGGGCCCCGGCGAGCAGGCGCGCGGCGGCGAGGCGGCGCACGGCGTCGTCGTGCTCGGGCGGCACCAGCGGGAGCGGCGGGCGCCGGGTCACGACGCGCAGCGACAGCAGCGCCGCCACCGCGACGGCGGCCAGCCCGGCCGCGATCGGACCCCCGTAGTGCCAGCCCGGGTACGGGCCCGCCGCGCCCCAGGCGACGAGGTCCCCGCGCTCCACGACCGCGCGGGCGACCCGCTGGCCGTCGGGTGTCGCGGTCGCGCCGTAGAGGAGGACGGCGAGGAGCCCGGTGCCGACCGTCGCCGCCAGCACGACGAGCCGCCACCCGCCGGTGCTCGCGAGCGTCCGGCGGGTGAGCGGGGCGGTGCGCACCGCGCCGCGCGGCCGGGGCCAGGTGCGCTCGCCGACCGCCCGGACGACGCAGAGGACGACCGCGCCGAGGTAGGGCGCGGTGGCGGCACCGAGCGCGTAGCCGGTGCCCCGGAGCCCGCCGACGGGGGAGAGCGGCAGGGACGGCAGCATGAGGAACCCGACGGTGGCGCCCGCGCTGACCAGTGCGGCGACGACCGAGACGAGCGTCTCGTGCCGCCGGGCGGCGAGCGCGACGGCGGGCGCCGCGGGCGCGGGGCCGCCGCGCCGGGCGGCGACCAGGTGCGCCACGAGCACGACCGCCCCGGCGGCGAGGACGAGCGGGACGAGGAGCACCAGCAGGGCCACGGAGCCTCCAATGAGTCAATGCGTTGATGCATTGAAGCAGAGCGGCTGGCGTGTCATCCAGGACCGCGAGGGCGCCCGAGGCCGGGTGAACCCGGGTGCGCAGGGGGTGAAACGGCTGGTCGGCGCAGCGGGGAGCGGCTCAGCGGACCGATGCTCCCCGTACGGTCGACCTCCCGGGCCGGCCGCCGCCGCCCCGCCCGCGCGTGGCCTGAGAGGAGGCCGTCATCGACACCGAGCCGTCGGTCCCTCCTGCCGACGACCCCCGCTGGCGGGACGCCCTGCGCGCCGTCCTCGACGAGCCCGCCGGCCACGCGCTGCACGCGCAGCCGATCGTGGAGCTCACGACCGGCCTCGTCGCCGGGTACGAGCTGCTGTCGCGGTTCGACGGGCCGTGGCGCGCGACCCCGGACGTCTGGTTCGCGGCCGCGCACCGCTGGGGCGCGAACCCCGCGCTCCAGGCCCGCGTGCTGGAGAAGGCGGTCGCGGCCCGCGCCGACCTGCCGCCGAGCACGTTCCTCACCGTGAACGTCGACCCCCACCTGCTCGCGGACGACCTGGTCGCGGACGCGCTGCTGCAGCACGCCGACCTGTCCCGCGTCGTCCTCGAGCTGACCGAGCACACGCAGGTCGACGCCGCCGGCCGGGCCATGGCGGTCCTCGACCGCGCCCGGTCGGCGGGTGCGCTGGTGGCGATGGACGACGCCGGCACCGGCTACGCCGGGCTCGAGCTGCTGCTCGCCCTGCGGCCCGACGTCGTCAAGCTCGACCGTGCGCTGGTGACCGGGATCGACGCGGACCCGGTGAAGCGCGCGCTCGTCGAGGTGTTCGGCGACCTGGTCGGCCGGATGGACGGCTGGATCCTCGCCGAGGGCGTCGAGACCCGCGCCGAGCTGGAGGCGCTGATCGGGCTCGGCGTGCCGCTCGGCCAGGGCTGGGCGCTCGGCCGGCCGCAGGCGACCATGCTCGCCGCCCTGCCCGAGGAGGACGCCGCGCACATCCGCGCCGCGGCGTCGCGTGCCTCGCTCACCGACCACGTCGCCAGCGTGGTCCGTCCGGTGCGCGCCGGCGGGGACCGGGACCGGGACGACGTGCTGCTGGCGGGCGACGGCCGGGTGGCGGAGGTGCGCGACGGCGGCGGCCGGTGGGTGCCGGCGATGACCGTCGCCCCGAGCGCGTCGCTCACCGAGGTCGCGCGCCGGGCGATGCTCCGGCCCCAGGCCCGCCGGTGGGACCCGCTGGTGTGCACCGACGGGAACGGCGCGGTCGTGGGCACCGTGCCGCTCGACGCGCTGCTGCTCGCGCTCTGCGACTCACCCGGCGCCTGACCGGCGCCGACCACCGAGGGACCCCGCCCGGGGCCCGAGACCCAGGAAGAGGAACCACCATGAAGGCATTCCGCTGCGGGGACGTCGTCCCGGGCTGCGCCCGCGCGTTCACCGGCACCGAGGACGAGATCCTCGCGCAGGTCGCCCAGCACGCCCAGCACGACCACGGTCTGACGGACATCCCGGACGAGCTCGTGGTGCAGGTCCGCGGGGCGATGGTCCCGGCCTGAGCCTGCGGAGGCCGGTGCCGCCCGGCCCGGTCCGCGTCGTCGCGGACCGGGCCGAGCGCGCGCGGCTCGTCGGGTCCGGCGGCCCTCAGGCGGGGCGGACGGCGGGGTCCTGCGCGGGCCGCAGCACGCGGTACCGCTCGTAGACGACGCGCCCCGCGAAGGTGCGCGTGTCCACGAGCTCGAGGGGGACCGGCTCCTCGACCGGCCGGAGGAAGGGCGTGCCGCCGCCGGCCACCAGCGGGTTGCGGAACGCCCGCACCTCGTCCAGCAGGCCGAGCGCGATCACCTGCGCGGCGAGGTCCGCGCCGCCCACCGACACGTCCCGGTCCGTCCCGGCGACGGCCGCGGCGACCTCGGCCGGCACGGGCCGCGTCGCGAGCCGGGCGTTGCCCTCGACCCGGTCGAGCGTGCGGCTGAACACCACCTTGGGCAGTGCGGCCCACACGTCGGCGAACGCGTCGCCGAGCGCGGTGCGACGCATCAGCGGGTCCGTCTCCCACGGCAGCATGGTCTCGTAGAGCCGCCGGCCGCAGAGGTACGCGCCGAGCTCGCCGATCTGCGCGAGGCTGAACCGGAACTGCTCCTCGCTGGGCGCGCTCCACCCGAACGAGCCGGCCCGGTCGGTGACGTAGCCGTCCAGGGTGACGCTCATCGAGTAGATCAGCACCCGCCGAGGGTAGGCCCGGCGGGGTGCGGCGGGCGAGGATGCGGCGGGATGCGGCGGGTGTGCGGCGGGGCGCGACCGGTGCGTGCGCCGCTAGCCCGCCGGTCGCTGCCCGGCCAGCACGTCGAGCGCGCGGCGGGTCAGCTCCATCTCCTCGGCGCCCCCGTGCCCCTCGGACTCGACGACGTGCAGCTCGCTCCCCGGCCACGCCCGGTGCAGCCGCCACGGGGTGATCGCCGGCCCGCTGATGTCCCGGCGCCCGTGGACGAGGACCCCGGGGATCGCCGCGAGGCGCTCCGCGCGGGGCAGCACCGCCTCGTCGCCGGGCAGGAAGCAGTCGTGCGCCCAGAAGTGCGTGACGAGCGTCGCGAAGTTCGCGCGCTCCCGAAGGTCCTCGTGCAGGGGTCCGGGCACCCACCCGGGGTCCAGTGAGACGTGCGTCGACTCCCAGACGTCCCACGCGTCCGCGGCGTCCGCGCGCACCGCGGGGTCCGGGTCCCGCAGCAGGCGCGCGTAGTGCTCGACCGGGCGTACGCCTTCGGGGACGACGGCGGCGAACCGGTCCCACGCCTCCGGGAACACCCGCCCCACGCCCTCGGTGATCCAGTCGATCTCCTCGCGCCCTCCCGTGGTGACCGCGGTCAGCACCAGCGCGGTCACGCGGTCCGGGTGCGCCAGCGCGTACGCGAGGGCCAGCGTGGACCCCCACGAGACGCCGTGCACCAGCCACGCGTCGATGCCGAGATGGGCGCGCAGCGCCTCGAGGTCCTCGATCAGGGCGCCGGTGGTGATCGAGTCCAGGTGCGCCAGGTCGTCGACCGCCCACGGCGTGCTGCGGCCGCAGCCGCGCTGGTCCAGGCCGACGACGCGGTACCGCGCCGGGTCGAACCGCCGGCGGTAGCCCCCGCTGCCGAGCCCGCTCCCGGGCCCGCCGTGCAGGTAGAGGGCGGGGCGGCCGGCCGGGTCGCCGGACTCCTCCCAGAACAGCCGGGCACCGCCGGGACGGTCGAGCAGGCCGGAGGCGGACGGTTCGACGGGCGGGTGCACCCGGCCCACGGTACGAGCACGGACGCGGGCGCGGGACCCGTTCCGCTCCGGGTCGTCCGGGTCGTCCGGGTCAGCGTCCGACGTGCTCCAGGACGGGCGCGACGTCCGCCGCGTCGCCCGGGCCGCCGTCCCAGCGGAACCGGTCGACCCGGCTGCGCGCCCACGGGACCCGGGAGGCGGCGGCGAGCAGGGCGACGCCGACCGCCCCGCCGACGACGTTGGAGAGCAGGTCGCTCACGTCCGCGACGTGCCCGCTGCCGAGGACGTGGTTGGTGAGCAGCTGGACCACCTCGATCGCGAGGCTGACGCCGGCGGCCGCGGCGACGGGCCGCCACCACGACGACCGCCGGAGGACCAGCGCCAGCAGTACCCCCAACGGCACGAACACCGCCACGTTCAGCACCGCGTCCGCGAGCTCGTAGTCGGCGAACGGGACCAGCACGACCTGACCGGCCCACGTGCCGGGCCGCGCGGGCTTGTCCAGGAAGATCGGGAACACCGTGTTCGCGACGATGCCGGCCAGGTACACGCACAGCGCCAGCGCGACGAGCGCGCGCGGCGCGGTCAGCCGGGCCCGGCGGTGCAACGACCAGAGCAGCGCGGCGAGCGCGGCGGCCGCCAGGGGGAGGACGACGGGGAGGACGGGGACCTGGCGGAACACGGGCGCTGCTCTTCCTGCTCGGGGACGGGCCGGGCCGGCGGCGCCGGCCCTCCGACACGGTGGCACGCCGCCCGCGCCGTCGGCGTCCACCCGGGGTCGGACGGCGGCCTGAGCAGCACCGTCGCCGGTCCCACCCCGGGTGGACGACGGGCTTCCGGCCAGCGGGCAGGCTGCTGCGGTGCCCTTCACGCTCGCCCACCCCGCCGCGGTGCTCCCGTTCGCCCGGCGTCCGCTGGTGCCCGCCGCCCTGGTCGCCGGTGCGCTCGCCCCCGACGTCCCGTACTTCCTGCCGGTGCCGCGGTCCGCGGGGTCCTGGTACGAGCCGTTCGTGAACGCCACGACGACGCACGCGTGGCCGGGTGCGCTCGCCGTGGCGGTGCCCACGGCCGCGGCGCTGCTCGGGCTGTGGTGGTTCGTCCGGGCTCCGCTGCGGACCCTGGT
>NZ_JAANNB010000226.1 GCF_011603975.1 Cellulomonas sp. IC4_254
GTGCTCACGTCGGTTAGCACCGCGGCGACCCACGCCTGGAGCTCCGCCGGGTCGTCCGCGCCGGGGTCGGGGGCGTACCGCTCGCGCTCCAGGGCGCCGGCCAGGGCGACGAGCGCCCGGTCGGCCTCCGGGCCGAGCGGTCGGCCGCGGCGCGCCACGACCTGCGAGCGCACCGTGGCGACCGCCTGCCGGGGCGTGCGGGAGTCCGACCACGTGATGCCGGCGCGTCGGAGGCGGTCGCGGAGCCGGCGCCAGGCGACCTCGGGGGCGAGCCTGGCCACGGGGCGCCGGCGGCGGCGGACGGCCAGCGCGGCGGCGAGGCCCGCGGCGACGACCAGCAGCGCGACCACCGCGATCAGCGGACCGCGGGTGCGCGGGTCGGCGACGACGCCCGGCAGGCCGCCCTGGTCCTGGGGCGCCGCGGTGGTGGGCGCGGCGCTCGGGTTGCTGGTGACCTGCGGGGTGCTCCCGGACGGCGCGGTGGTCGGGGCCGCGGCGCTGAACGGGTTGCTCCAGGACGGCGGCGGGCCGGTCTGCACGGCGGGGGTGGGCTCGAACCGGACCCAGCCGGTGCCGGGGAAGTACAGCTCCGGCCAGGCGTGCGCGTCGGCGCCGGTGACGCGGTAGGTGCGGTCGGTGCCGAGCTCGCCGGGCAGGAACCCGACGCCGAGGCGGGCGGGGATGCCGAGGGTCCGGGCGAGGACCGTCATCGACGTGGCGAACTGGACGCAGTACCCGCGGCGGCTCTGCAGGAAGTCCCAGACGGCGTCGTCGCCGTCACCCGGCTCGATGGAGGTGTCGTACCGGAACTGGGTGCCGTCGCGGAAGTACGTCTGGAGGGCGAGCGCCTGGTCGTAGGTGGTCGTGGCGTCGGCGGTGAGCTCGGCGGCGAGAGCGCGCAGGTCGTCGGCGTGCTCCGTCTCGGGCACCTCGAGGTAGTTCTGCACGTCCTCCGGGACGTCGCCGGCGGCGGCGCGCAGCACGTCGGGGCTGAGGTCGGGGACCTCGACCTCCATCTGGTAGCCGCTGCCGGCCTCGGTGCGGCTCCGGCTGACGACCTCGTCGCGCGCGGCGTCGTAGGTCCACGGGCCCTCGATGGCCACGGTCCGCGGGAAGGTGCTGACGGGCAGCCGCTGCTCGCGCAGGGCGCCGATGCGGACCTGGACGTCGGTGAGGGTGCCGCGGGAGGCGTCCGGGGTGGCGCCGACGAGCGACGGGTCGGAGGCGAGCAGACCGGCGGGGTCCCACTCGGCGAGGTCCTCGGCGGGCTCGCGCTGCCAGGACCGGCCGTCGAAGTCGCGGAGCGTGAACGAGCGCAGCGGGCCGACGAGGGCGGCGGTGGCGGCGGGGCCGTCGGCCTCGTCGTCGACGCGCTCGACGGTGTAGCTGAGCACGACCTGCGACGACTGGTCCCGCAGGCTCTCCCGCAGGTCGAGGTCGTCGGCGAGCCGCACGGGCCCGACGGCGCCGGTGCCGACGTCGGGCAGGTCCACCCAGGACCACGCGGGCACCGCCGACACGGCTGGGCCGGCGGCGAGGGTCACCGCGACGAGCCCCGCGGCGCCGACGAGGACGACGCCGGCGCGCCGCCCGGAGCGGTCGCGGGACACGGGGGGCTGGGCGAGCGCGAGCAGGAGCAGGTAGCAGAACGCGGTCGCGGCGAGCGCCCAGGTGCTGCCGGGGAACCCGAGCACGACGGCGGGCGTCCACATGGCGACGTAGGCGATGCCGGTCAGCGCGGGCATGCCGCAGCCGACGGCGAGCAGGTCGGCAGCCAGGAACACCAGGACCGCCGCGGACACCAGGATGAGCTCGACGGGCGGCCAGACGGCCATCGGCACGACGGACGTCTCGATGAGCTGGGCCGCCTGCTGCACGAGCTGGCCCGTGTGCGCCAGGGTGCCGGGGCCGACCAGCAGCGGGTTGCCGCCGGGCGGGGTGGCGTAGAACGCCAGCAGCGCGTAGCCGGAGACGAGGAGGCCGACGACGGAGGGCAGCCAGGTCGACCGGGTGAGGCTGCGGGTGCCGCCGACGACGAGCGCGGCGCCCGCGACGGCGAGCACGGCGTGCACCACCCACGCGCCGCCGGCGAGCAGCCCGGACAGCGCGCCGAGCGCGGTGCAGGTCGCCAGCGCGGTGAGGGCGGTGGCGGCGGGGGAGCGCCAGCCGCGGCGCAGGGCCGCGCCGCCGCTCACGCCGCGCCGCCCGTCAGCCGCCACCAGGTGGCCTCGAGGTCGGCGCCGGGCTCGGCCTGCACGACCCGCCACCCCGCGCGGCGCAGCTGCCGGGCCGTCGCGGTGGCGTTCTCGTCGTCGGCCGACCCGCGGACCAGGGCCCAGCCGGGCCGGGTCTGGCTGACGCCGGCGAGCGCGGCACGGCCCGCGGGACCCTGGGGGCCGAGGACCGCGATGACGAGCCCGGACCCGCCGTCCGCGTCGTCCAGCCCTCGGATCTCGGCCAGCAGCGCGGCCTCGGCGGCCGCGGCGTCCGGCTGCCCGGTCAGGTCGACGGTGGCGTCCAGCAGCTGCTGCCGGCCGGGGGCCTCGAGCCGTGCCGCGTGGGGGTCGTCGGTGGCGGTGCCGGTGAGCAGGTGGGTGGGGTGGCCCGCGCCGTGGGTCGCGAGCGCGACGGACGCGGCCAGGGAGATGCACCACTCCAGCGCGTCGCCGGGCGCGGGCTGGTCGAGCAGCACGGTGACGGGTCGCATGCCGGCGCGCTCGTCGGACCGGACGACCAGCTCGCCGCGGCGGGCGCTGCTGGGCCAGTGCACGCGGCGCAGGTCGTCGCCGACCCGGTAGTCGCGGAGCGCGGCGTCGTCGGGGGCGGGGGACCGGGCGCCGACGACGGACCGCTCGGGCTCGGCGACCAGCAGCTCGCGGGGGACCGGGAGGTCCACGACCGACGGCCACACGGTGACGGTCTCGCGCGCGCCGAGGGTGGCGCGGACCCGGGCGACGCCGAACGGGTCGGTGCGCGTGACGACCAGCGGCCCGAGCGCCCACCGGCCGCGGCGGGTGGCCTGCACCGGGTAGCGCAGCCGGACGGCGCGCGGTTCGCGGGCGACGGTCGCGCGCAGCGGCCGGCCGCCGGACAGCTCGACGGCGGCCTGCTCGCGGAGCTGCAGGTCGGTCAGCCGGGCCCGGGACGCGCCGCGGGCGAGGCCGACCTCCACCTGGACGTCCGCGGTGCGGCCGACGTGCACCGGGTCGGGCTGCACCGTCCGCCGGGTGCGCAGGCCCTGCCCGCGGCCGGGGTCGACGACGCCGACCGCGAGCATCCCGAGCACGACGAGCAGCACCGGCAGCGTCCCGATGGTCAGCAGGTCGGTCGACCCGAACGCGGTGCCCGTGGCGCCCACGGCCAGGCCGAGGACCAGGAGGCCCACGCCGCGTCGGGTCGGGCGCAGGCGCATCAGCCCGCCGCGGTCCGGTCGCGCACCGCGGTCCGGGCCGGCGCGGGGACGGCCACCCGGGCGACGAGGTCGCCGATGACGTCCTGGCCGCTGCGGCCGGAGAGCCGCGACTCGGCGCTGAGGATCACGCGGTGCGCCAGCACGGGCTCGGCCAGCTGCTGCACGTCGTCGGGGAGCACGTGGTCCCGCCCGTCGACGGCCGCGAGGCCCTTGGCGGCCCGGAGCAGCTGGATCGCCGCGCGCGGGGACGCCCCGAGGCGCAGGGCCGGGTCGTCGCGGGTGCCCGAGACGAGGTCGACCACGTACTGCTTCACCGCGGCGGACGCGTACAGGTGGCGCGTGGCGTCGATCAGCCGGGTGACCTGGGCGGCGTCGGTGACCGGTGCGACGTGGGCCAGCGGGTCCGAGGTCTCCTGGGTGTCGAGCATCGCGAGCTCGGCCTCGACGCTCGGGTAGCCGACGGTGAGCCGGGCCATGAACCGGTCGCGCTGGGCCTCCGGCAGCGGGTAGGTGCCCTCCATCTCCACGGGGTTCTGCGTGGCGACCACGAGGAACGGCCGGGGCAGGGGGTAGGAGGTGCCGTCGACGGTGACCTGCGCCTCCTGCATGGACTCCAGGAGCGCGGACTGGGTCTTCGGCGAGGCGCGGTTGATCTCGTCGCCGATGACGATGTTCGAGAACACCGGACCGGGCCGGAACTCGAACTCCTGGGTGGCGGCGCGGTAGATCGTGACGCCGGTCAGGTCGCTCGGCAGCAGGTCGGGCGTGAACTGCACCCGGCCCACGGTGCAGTCGATGGTGCGGGCGAGGGCCTTGGCCAGCGTCGTCTTCCCGACGCCGGGCACGTCCTCGAGCAGCAGGTGCCCCTCGGCGAGCAGCACGGCCACGGCGGTGCGGACCAGCTCGGGACGGCCGGTGACGACGCGGGCGATGCTCGCGCGCATCCGGTCCGTCACGGTGATGAGCTCGTCCATCTCGGACGCGCCGGGCACTGCTACGGGCATGGGGACCCCCTCGGTCGACTGGGGGCAGCCTAAGCGGCGCCGACGGCCCGCGGGAGGTGAACGTGCACCTCGGCTCCCCACTTCCCCCCACCTGCGCCACCCCTGCCTCCTCCACTCCGCTCCCCGGGCGCGACGCCGGGGGAGGGGTGCGGTGGGGGAAATCGCGCCTGACCTGGGCAGACGTGCCGGTGGCCCGCGTGCCGCGGCGCCGGCGCGCACCCGGCCGACCGCCCAGTACGCCTCGCCGGCCGCCGCAGACCCTCCACCTCGCTCCACCCGCGCTGACCTGCGGCGACGCGGGAACTTCACCCGGACGCCGCCGATTCGCCCCATGCGGGTGGAGTGAAGTGGAGTACCGTGGAGCCATCGGGTGCCGAGGGGTACCCGTGCGCGCAGTCCGGGGAGGTGGACGACGTGGGGTTCGAGCAGGCGCTGGCCGGGCTCGGCTCTTCCGTGCCCTTCCTCGGGACGCACACCCCGAAGCTGGACGAGAAGGGGCGGCTGATCCTCCCGGCCAAGTTCCGCCCCCAGCTCGCCCAGGGCCTGGTCATGACCCGGGGCCAGGACCGCTGCCTGTTCCTGCTGCCGCTCGACGAGTTCGCGCGGATGCACGACAAGCTGCGCCAGGCCCCCGTGACCAGCAAGCAGGCCCGCGACTACCTCCGCGTGTTCCTGTCCGGCGCCTCCGACGAGACGCCGGACAAGCAGGGGCGCATCTCGATCCCGCCGATGCTGCGGTCCTACGCGGGGCTCGACCGGGACGTCGCCGTGATCGGCGCCGGCACCCGGGTCGAGGTCTGGGACCTGCAGGCGTGGGAGACGTACCTGGCGGAGCAGGAGGCCGGGTACGCCGAGACGGCGGAGGAGGTCTTCCCCGGCGCCTTCTGAGCAGCACCGCGCACCACCCGCACCACCGAGCACCACCCGTACCTCCCGGAACCACCGCCCGGCGAGACCTCCCCCCGGCAGCTCTGACGCACTTCCCCGGCGTCAGAGGGCCGGTGGGGGATCTGGTCGGACGGCGGAGGGGCCGCCCGACCACCCCCGTGCCCCAGCAC
>NZ_JAANNB010000227.1 GCF_011603975.1 Cellulomonas sp. IC4_254
TCAGGACCAACAGCGCGTGCGAGGCGCTCCCGGGCGTACGCCGACGGACGCCGGGTAGGCGTCGGACGGGCGTCGGCGGAGGATCACGCCCCCGATGGTGGCAGCAGGTGCCCCGGGGACCAAGGGCTTTCCGCGCGCGGTCTCAGCGGCCGAGACCGCATGACGGGGCGCGCCGGGCGGGACCACCGGCCCCGCGGCGGACGTCAGACGACGCCGTACAGCCGGTCGCCCGCGTCGCCGAGGCCCGGGATGATGTACGCGTTCTCGTCCAGCCGCTCGTCCACGGCTGCGACCACCACGGTCACGTCGCCGCGGTCGCCGACGGCCTCCTCGACGACCTTGAGCCCCTCCGGGGCCGCGAGCAGGCAGACCGCCGTCACGTCGCGGGCGCCGCGGGCGAACAGGTAGTCGATCGCCGCGACCAGCGTGCCGCCGGTGGCGAGCATCGGGTCGACCAGGAAGCACTGCCGGCCGGTCAGGTCCTCGGGCAGCCGGTTGGCGTAGGTGATGGCCTCGAGCGTCGTCTCGTCGCGCTGCATGCCCAGGAACCCGACCTCGGCGGTCGGCATCAGGCGGGTCATGCCGTCGAGCATGCCGAGCCCGGCGCGCAGGATCGGGACGACGAGCGGCAGCGGCTCGGCGATCTTCACGCCCGTGGTGGTGGCCACGGGGGTCACGACCTCGACGGGCTCGGTGCGGACGTCACGGGTCGCCTCGTACGCCAGCAGCGTCACGAGCTCGTCGACGAGCTTGCGGAAGGTCGGGGACGAGGTCTCCTTGTTCCGGAGCACCGACAGCTTGTGGGCGACGAGCGGGTGGTCGGCGACGTGCAGGCGCATGCGCTCAACCTACCGTGCGCACCCCGGGACCGACGTCCCGGCCGGGGCGGCGTGACGGGGACCACGATGGCGGGCAGCGCGCGGCGACGGCGCAGCCCCCTGCCTGCGTCGTCGCCGCTGCGCACCCAGGCGTCCGGTCCGCGCCCGGCGGCAGCCCGCGGGACCCGGTGCGACCTAGACTGCCGCGGTGCCTGGTCCCGTGTCCGAGCCCGCGGCCGAGCCGCTGCGGCTGGCCGTCCTCGGCCAGGTCCGGGCGGCCGGCCCCGACGGCACGCTGCTGCCGGTGACGGGCCTCGGCGCCAACCTGCTGCTCGCCCTCGCGCTGGAGCCCCGCGGGCTGTCCACCGCCCGGGCCGTGGACGCGACCTGGCCGGACGGCGCGCCGGCGTCGGGCCGGGCCGCGCTGCAGACGCTCGTGTCCCGGCTCCGCGGCGCGCACCCGGGCCTGCTGGCGTCCACCGCCGCGGGGTACGCGCTCGGCGTCGGCCGCGGCGGCGTGGACCTGCTGCGGGCCGCCGACGCGGTGGAGGCCGCCCGGGCCGCGCTCGCGGCCGGCGACGCGGAGGCCGCGGCTGCCCGGACGGGCGCGGCCCTCGCCCTGTGGGACGGGGAGCCCGGTGCCGGGGCCACGGCGCCCGACCTCGTCGACGCCCTGGCCGTGCGGGCGGACGGGCTGCGCCGGGACCTGCTGCGCGTGCGGGCCGCGGCGCTGCTGGACCTGGGCGACCCCGCGGCGCTCGCGGTCGCCCAGGACCTGCTGGCGCTCGCCCCGCTGGACGACGGGGCGCACCTGCTGCGGATGCGCGCGCTGCACGCCGCCGGCCGGGGCACCGAGGCGGTCGCCGCGTTCGGGGCGTACCGGGAGCGGCTGCGCGAGGCGCTCGGCACCGACCCGGCGCCCGAGGTCGCGGCGTTCCACCTGGCGCTGCTGGACGGATCGGCGACGCCGGGTCCCGGTCGGCCGTCGACCGGCGCCCGCCCCGACGGGCCGCCGCCCGCCCCGGCACCCGTCCCCGTCGCGCACGGCCTGCGCGTCGCCCCCAACGCGCTGATCGGGCGGGACGCCGACGTCGCGGCGGTCGAGGCGGCCCTCGGCACCGCCCCCGTCGTGACCGTCCTCGGCACCGGCGGCCTGGGCAAGACCCGCCTGGTGCAGGAGGTGGCCCGCCGCGCCGCGGGCGGGGCCCGCGCGGTGTACGTCGCCGAGCTCGCGGCGGTCCGGGACGACCCGGACGTGCTGCCCGCGCTCGCCGGGGCGCTCCAGGTCCCCGAGGCGGCGGGCCGCCGCACCGGCGTCGCCGACCAGCGGCTGCGGCCGCTGCCGGAGCGGGTGCTGGACCGGCTCGCCGAGCAGCCGACGCTGCTGGTGCTGGACAACTGCGAGCAGGTGCTCGAGGGCGTCGCCACCTGGGTGGCCGAGGCGGTCGGCACGCTGCCCGGCCTCCAGGTGCTGACCACGAGCCGCGCGCCGCTCGGCGTGCCGGGGGAGCGGGTGCACCCGCTGGACCCCCTGCCCACGCGCGCCGACGACGGCGGCCCCGGCGCGGCGGTCCGGCTGTTCACCGAGCGGGCGACCGCCGTCCGGCCGGGCGTGACGCTGCCCCCGGACGTCGTGGAGCGGCTGTGCGCGCGGCTGGACGGCCTGCCGCTGGCGATCGAGCTCGCCGCCGCGCGGACCCGCTCGCTCACCGTGGTCGAGGTCGAGCGCCGGCTGTCCGACCGGTTCGCCCTGCTGGTGTCGGGCGGTGCCGGGACGCCCGAGCGGCACCGCACGCTGCGCGCGGTCATCGCCTGGTCCTGGGACCTGCTCACGGAGCGGCAGCGCGCGCTGTGCCGCCGCGCGTCGGTGCTGCCGGACGGCTTCGGGCTGCCGGCGGCGCTCGCGGTGGTCGCGGGCGAGGCCGACGAGTCCGCGGTGCTCGACGACCTGGACGCCCTGGTCGCGCAGTCCCTGCTGCGCGTCGAGGAGGAGCCGCGCACCGGCGAGGTCCGCTACCGGATGCTGGAGACGGTCCGGGAGTTCGGGCAGCGGGAGGTGCAGGCCTCCGGCGAGCAGGACCGGCTGCGGGACGCCGTGCTCGACTGGGCGCGCGACGTCGCGTCGGGGATCGTCCGGCGGGCGGGCAGCCCCGAGCGGGTGCTGCTCGACCCGGTCGGCGACGTCGAGCACGACAACCTGGTGGCGCTGCTGCGCCGCGAGCTCGCGGACGGCACCCGCCGGCCGGACGCGGTGCTGGCGCTGTTCGCGGTGCTCGGCCTGCGCTGGATGCTGCAGGGCGCGCACGAGGAGCTGCGGGACGTGCAGCGCGGGGTCCTGGCGGCGAGCGACGGCTGGGTGCCGGACGGCGACCCGGAGCCCGCGGTGCTCGCCCTGGCCCTGCTCGCGGGGTCCGAGCTGATGTTCGGCGACCTGCGCGCCGGCGCCCGGGCCCGGCTCGCGCTGCGCCGCGCGGCGGCGGCGGGCGGGCTGCGCCCGGTGTCGCGGATGCTCGCCGACGCGGTCGACCGGTTCGCCGACCCCGCCGCGCTGGTGCGGCTGATCGCCGAGGGCCGGGCGTCGACCGACCTGGCGAGCCGCCGGCTCGCGCTGCTGGCGTCCTGGTCGCTCGCGGAGAACGACTCCGACGTCGAGGCGTCGATCGGGTACGCCCGCGAGGCGTACCACCTGGCGGTCGGCACGGACGACCCGTGGACCGCCGTGATGGCGGCCGTGTCGCTCGCGGGCGCGTACAGCCAGAGCCTGCGGCCCCGCGAGGCGATGGACTGGCTCGCCGCCGCGCGCACGGCCCTCGCCGACCCGCAGATCACGCACCGCGACCTGATGGTCCAGGCGTTCGAGGAGAGCGTGGCGCAGGTGCACGGCGTGACGCTGCTCAGCCTCGGCGAGTGGGACGAGGCCGAGCGGGTGTTCGAGGAGGTGGCGCGCGCGACGACCGACGTGCGGGACGCCGAGGTGATGTCCGGCCTGGGCGTCGCCGAGGCCGAGCGCGGCCGCGGCGAGGTGGAGCGCGGGCTGGCCCGCTACCGGGCGCTGCTCGCCCGTGCGGCGGGCCGGGACGGCTCCGGGCCGTGGCTGCTCGTCGCGGCCGGGGCGTGCCTCGCGGCGCACGTGCTGGAGGGCCGCGCGGACGAGCCGGCGCTCCGGGACGCCGTGCGGTCGATCCGCGAGGACGACCTCACCGGACGGGCGGGGTTCACCGACCGGCCGGTGCTCGGCACGCTGCTGACCGGCGTGGGGACCTGGCGGGTGGCCGTGGCACCGGACGACCCGGGTGGGCTGGAGCTGCTGGCGCTCGCGGAGCGGGTCGGCGCCCGGCAGGACTTCCCGTGCGGTGTGCTGGCGCCGCACCTGGCGCTCGCGGCGGAGCGGTACGGCGCCGAGGCCGTCCACCGGGCGCGCGCCGGGGCGGCGGCGCTCGGCCACGGGGACGACGTGCTCCGGGCGATCGCCCTGCTGCGCGCGGCGGGGGTGGGGACGGCCTGACCCGGCACGTCCCCACCCCCGTCGCGCGCGGTGCGCGGCCCGGTCAGGCCCGGCGCATGTACGCCCGCACGGTCAGCGGCGCGAACACCGCCACGACCACCGCGGCCCCGAGCAGGGCCCACCCGGCGTCCGCGGTGATCCCGTTGCCGAGCGTGAGGTCGCGCGCGGCGGTCACCAGGTGCGACACCGGGTTCACGTCCACGAACGACTTCAGCCAGCCGGGGAGCGTGTCCGCGGGGACGAACGCGTTCGACGCGAACGTCAGCGGGAACAGCACGATCATCGAGATGCCCTGCACCGACGACGCGGACCGGGCGATGACGCCGAAGAACGCGAAGATCCAGGACAGCGCCCAGGCGCTCACGATGACCAGCAGCCCCGCGGTGACGACGCCCACGGCGCCGCCGTCCGGCCGCCAGCCCATGATCAGGCCCATGACCATCGTCAGCGTCGTGGCGATGAGGTACCGGATGGTGTCGGCGAGCAGCGCCCCGGCGAGCGGCGCGATCCGGGCGATGGGCAGCGACCGGAACCGGTCGAACACGCCCTTGTCCATGTCCTCGCGCAGCTGGACGCCCGTGACGACCGATGTCGTGATGACGGTCTGCACCAGGATCCCGGGGATGAAGAACGGCAGGTAGGACTGCACGTCGCCGGCGATCGCGCCGCCGAAGATGTACGTGAACATCAGCGTGAACAGGATCGGCTGCAGCGTCACGTCGAACAGCTGCTCGGGCGTGCGGCGGACCTTGAGCAGGCCGCGCCAGCCCATCGAGAACGACTGCCGGACGGTCGCGCCGAGCGTGACGCGGTTGCTGGCGGCGCGGGCGAGGGCCTGGGGGTCGACCGCCGGGGTCGCAGGCCGGGCCGGGGTGAGCGTGGTCATGCGCGGGCCTCCTCGAGGGCGCGGTCCTGGGCGTCGTCGGCGGGCGCGGGCGCCGCGGAGGCGTGCCCGGTCAGCGTCAGGAACACCTCGTCGAGCGTGGGCTCCTGCACGGCGATGTCGTGCAGCGGGATGCCGGCGGAGCGCAGGGCGACCAGCAGGTCGCCGGCGGAGTCGGCGGCGGGGACGGGGGCGGACAGCCGGCCGTCGGGGGTGCGGGTCGGCTCGACGCCGAGC
>NZ_JAANNB010000228.1 GCF_011603975.1 Cellulomonas sp. IC4_254
TCGAGGCCGTCGAGCCCGAGGGCGACTACGACCGCCTGCTCCTCGACGGCCTCGACCTGGCCGGCGCCGACGCGGAGAGCGCCCGGTTCATCGAGTGCCTGCTGCGCGGCTGCGACCTCGACAGCGCGACCCTCGACCACGCGCACCTGGTCGACACCACGCTCGCGGAGTGCCGCGCGGGCACGCTCCGCGCCCGGTCCGGCACCTGGCGCGACGTGACGCTCGCCGGCTGCCGCCTCGGGGCGCTGGAGGCGTTCGGCGGCTCATGGGACCGGGTCACCGTCGAGGGCGGGAAGATCGACTACCTCAACCTGCGGGACGCCCGGCTGCAGGACGTCCGCCTGGTCGGCTGCACGATCGGCGACCTGGACCTCGCCGGGGTGCGCGCGGCACGGGTCCGGCTGGAGGACTGCCGGGTGGGCCGGCTGGACCTGACGCGGGCTCAGCTCAAGGACGTCGACCTGCGCGGGGCGGACCTGGCGGGCCTCGACGGCACCGCGGGGCTCAAGGGCGCCACGATCAGCCAGGCGCAGCTGCTCGACCTGGCGGGTGCGCTCGCGGCGCACCTGGGGGTCGTCGTGCGCTGACGACGACCGGGACCGGCGCCCGACGACCCGCCCCCTGCGCGGGCCGCCGCGGTGCGAGCAGTCAGTCCTCGACGGCGGGCCCGCAGGCCGCCGCGGCGGTCGCCGCGATCGCGTCGATGCCGGTGACCGCCGGGCGCGGCCGGGTGTCGTCGGCGACGGTCCAGCAGCCGTCGACGACCTCGTACTCCGCGGCCGGTCCGTCGGTGACGTACGCGCGCAGCCCCGCGAGCAGCCGGTCGACCGTCTCCGCGGTCGTGCCGACGCCGACGGACGCGCGGATCGCACCACCCGTGACACCGACCCGGGCGAGCAGCGGGTGCGCGCAGAACCGGCCGTCCCGCACGCCGATCCCGTGCTCGGCGGACAGGTACGCCGCGACCAGGCCGGAGTCGTGCTCGCCGACGGTGAAGGCGACGACGCCCACCGGGTCGGTCGAGTCGGACCACAGCCGCAGCACCCGCGCGCCCGGGATCGCGGCGAGGCCGTCGACCAGGCGCTCCCGGAGGACGCGTTCGTGCTCGACGAGGGCGCCGGCGGGCAGGGCGGACAGCGCGTCGCACGCCTCGGCGAGCGCCACGGCTCCGAGCACGTTGGGCGACCCGCCCTCGTGCCGCGCGGGCGCGGGCTGCCAGAGCGTCCGGTCGGTGCGCACGTCGCGCACCGCGCCGCCGCCAGCCAGGTACGGCGTGCCGGCGTCGAGCCAGTCGCGCCGGCCGACGAGCGCCCCCGCGCCGAACGGCGCGTACGTCTTGTGCCCCGAGAACGCCACGTAGTCGACGCCGCTGGCCGCGAGCGAGAACGCCCGGTGCGGCACGAGCTGCGCGCCGTCGACGGCGACCCGGGCGCCGGCCTCCTGCGCCAGCGCGACCACCGAGGCGATCGGCAGGGCCTCCCCGGTGACGTTGGACGCCCCGGTGAGCGTGACCAGCGCGTACGGCTGGCGCGCGAGCTCGTCGCGCAGCGCGGTCAGCGTCTCGGCGACCGTGGGCGCGGACGGCAGGATCGTCGCCGTGCGGCCGGAGCCGCGCACCGAGCGCACCCAGGGCAGCAGGTTCGCGTGGTGCTCGACGTCCAGGACCAGCACCCGGCCGCCGTCCGGCACGCAGCCGGCCAGCAGGTTCAGCGCGTCGGTGGTGTTCCGGGTGATGACCGCGACGTCGTCGGGGCGCGCGCCGACGAACCGGGCGACGGTCGCGCGGGACGCCTCGTACAGCGCCGTCGAGACCTGGGACAGGTACCCGGCGCCGCGGTGCACGGAGGCGTACAGCGGCAGCACCTCGACGACGCGGGCGGCGACGGACTCGAGCGCCGGTGCGGACGCCGCGTAGTCGAGGTTGGCGTACGGGACGGACCGGCCGTCGACGAGCGGGACGCGCGTGTCCCCGCCGACGACCGGCAGCAGCGCGGTCCCGGCACACGAGGTGGTGGCGGTGACGGACATGGGAGTACCCCCGAGCGGATCTTCGGGGGCCCGGTCGCCGACCGGGCGACCCCGCGCTTGCCGGCCACCGGTCGGTGGACGGCCAGGTCGTCACCCGGGGCACCCCGCCGCGGTGGGAGGGTTGCCGGCCAGCGAGCCGGGGCTTCGCGCTGGCGCTCATGACCTCGTCCGAGGATGGGGCGGCGTGCGCGGGGGTGTCAACCGCGGTCCACGGTGCGACACGGGTGAACAGCACCCGGACGGGCGTCGAACCCGGTCCCGGCGATGGCGTAGCATCGCCGGACCATCCAGAGCGGCCGAGAGATCTGGCTCGTCGACGCCGCAGCAACCCGCGGACCCCCATCGGGGCCGGCCGAGGGTGCTTCCGCCAGATCCGATGGAGGAGAGGCATGACCGACACCGACGACCGCCTGCGCTACCGGCTGCTGACCGGGCCCGACGACCGCTCGTTCTGCGAGCGGGTGAGCGCCGCCCTGGCCGAGGGCTACGAGCTGCACGGCGGACCCGCCGCGACCTTCGACGGGGAGCGCGTCATCGTCGCGCAGGCCGTCGTCCTGCCGGCCACCGCGGCCCCGAGCAACCCGGTGCGCCCGCTGTGACCGCGCCGTACGCGGGTGACCTGACCCCGCAGGAGGCCTGGGACCTGCTGCTGACCGACGAGCGCGCCGTCCTGGTGGACGTCCGCACCGAGGGCGAGTGGCAGACGATCGGCGTCCCGGACACCGCCGACGCCGGGGAGGGCCGGACGGCCTTCGTCCAGTGGACCGACGCGTTCGGCCGCCCGAACCCGGCGTTCCTCGACGAGCTCGCCGACGCCGGCGTGACCACCGACGACCCGCGCCCCGTGGTGTTCCTCTGCCGCTCGGGCGTGCGGTCCGTCGCGGCCGCGGTCACCGCGACCGCCGCGGGCCTCGGCCCGGCGTACAACGTGCTCACCGGCTTCGAGGGCGACGTCGGCCCGGACGGCCGCCGCGGGCACCAGGGCTGGCGCGCGGCCGGCCTGCCGTGGCGGGAGGCGTGAGCGGGGCTCCCGGCCCGGCGGACTGGCGCGACGACCGGCTCCCCCGGGAGTCCCTGCGCCCCGACACGCTCGCCGTGCGCGGTGGCGCCGTCCGCACGCCGTTCCAGGAGACCTCCGAGGCGCTGTTCCTGACCCAGGGCTACGTGTACTCGCGCGCCGCCGACGCCGAGGCCGCGTTCGCGGGCGACGCCGACCGGTTCCTGTACTCCCGGTACGGCAACCCGACGGTGTCGACGTTCGAGGAGCGGCTGCGGCTGCTGGAGGGCGCCGAGGCCTGCTACGCCACGGCCTCCGGCATGTCGGCGGTGTTCACCGCCCTGGCGGCGCTGGTCCGGTCGGGCTCGCGGGTCGTCGCGGCGCGCGCGCTGTTCGGGTCGTCCGTCGTGATCTTCGACGAGATCCTCGCGAAGTGGGGCGTGCGCACCGACTACGTCGACGGCCACGTCCCGGCGCAGTGGGAGGAGGCGCTGTCCACCCCGGCGGACGTGGTGTTCTTCGAGACCCCGTCCAACCCGATGCAGGACCTCGTCGACATCGCCGCGGTCAGCCGGCTCGCGCACGCCGCGGGTGCCGTCGTCGTCGTGGACAACGTGTTCGCCACGCCGGTGCTGTCCCGGCCGCTCGACTTCGGCGCGGACGTCGTCGTGTACTCGGCGACCAAGCACATCGACGGCCAGGGCCGGGTGCTCGGCGGGGCCATCCTCGGCACCGACGCATTCGTGCACGGGCCGGTGCAGACCCTGATCCGGAACACCGGGCCCTCGCTGTCGGCGTTCAACGCGTGGGTGCTGCTCAAGGGCCTGGAGACGCTGTCGCTGCGGGTCCGGCACCAGACCGCGTCGGCGCTCGCGCTGGCGACCCGGCTGGAGGGACACCCCGCGATCGCGCAGGTGCGGTACCCGTACCTGCCGTCGCACCCGCAGCACGCCCTGGCGCTCGCGCAGCAGTCCGGGGGCGGCACGGTGGTGACGCTCGACCTGCGGGTGCCGGACGGGTCGACCCCGGCCGAGGCCAAGGCCCTGACGTTCGGCGTGCTGGACGCCCTGCGGGTGATCGACATCTCGAACAACCTCGGCGACGCGAAGTCCCTGGTCACGCACCCGGCGACGACCACGCACCGCAAGCTCGGCCCGGCCGGGCGGGCGGCGGTGGGCATCGCGGAGTCGACGGTGCGGCTGTCCGTCGGCCTGGAGGACGTCGACGACCTGGCCGAGGACCTGGAGCGGGCCCTGGGGACGCTGGGCGGCTGACGGCGCGGTCAGGGGTGGGTGCCCTCCGGCGCGGGTCGTCGCGCCCGGTCGTCGCCCGGTCGCCAGCGCGCCCACGCGGTCGCCGCTGCGGCGGTCAGCGGCAGCCCGACCAGCAGCCCCGACAGTCCGAGCACCGCCGGGCCGGGCCCCACGGCGACGCCGTCCGTGACGAGCGCGGCGCCGACGACGGTCGTCAGCACGGCGGTCACCGCGACGGCGACGGCCAGAGCCCGGCCGCGGCGCGGGTCACCGGGCGGCGGCAGCCGGCGCGCGACGGCCAGCACCCCGGCGCCGAGCAGGGTGCTCAGCAAGACGACGGGCACCGCGCCCACCAGGAGGATCAGCACCGCGTAGCCGAGGAACCCCGCGCGGGCCCCGGGGTCGCCGGTCCCCGTGAGCGCGAGCAGCCACCCGGCGAGCAGCAGCACGCCGAGGACCGACCAGTGCCGGAGCCGCGTCATGCGGTCACCGTACCGACGCCCTCAGGCGACCAGCGCGCGGAGCTCCGCCTCCATCTCGGTGCCGCCGGCCAGCGGGTGCAGCACCACGCCGTCGACCCCCGCACGCCGGGCTACCTCGCCGACCTCGGAGACGAGCCGGTCGGCCGTGGTGACGACCCGGGTGTCGGCGGGCGCCCAGGACAGCCCGGCGAGCGCGTCCAGGTACTCCAGGTGCGACCGCTTGCGCCGCGCGGTCCGCTCGTCCCCGGCGAGCACGACCTCCAGGTCGAGCAGCACCCGGACCTCGGTGCGGTCGCGCCCGGCGTCGGCCAGCGCGTCCTCGACCAGCGCGGCCACCCGGGCGAGCGCGCCGACGGACGGCACGGCGACCGAGAACCCGAGCCGGATGACGTCGGCGGTGCGGGCGGCGACGGCGATCGCCGACTCCGACCCGGGCCGTGCCTCGACGGTCCGCACGCCGTACGACGGGGCACCGACGTGCACGACCGGCGCGCGGTCCGGGCCGCTGCCGGTTCCGGTCCCCACCCGATCGTCGCGCTGCACCCCGGTCGACGGGGTGGCGACGCGAGAATCCGCAGGGGATGCGGGCGGGACGGCCGCCGCACCGGGGTGCGCCGGCGCGGCGGGGCGCGCCGGCGCGGG
>NZ_JAANNB010000229.1 GCF_011603975.1 Cellulomonas sp. IC4_254
GCCCGCGGTGCCCGCCGCGGCCGACCCGGCCCCCGCGGACCCGGCCGCGGACCCGGCCGCCGCCGACCCCGCGGCCGACGCCGCCGCGAGCACCCAGGTCACCTGGGGCGTGCGCCCGGCCGACACCGTGCACGGCGCCGAGCGCCCGAACTTCGCCTACACCCTGCCGCCCGGCGGCACGCTCTCCGACGCCCTCGTCGTGACGAACAAGGGCGACGCCCCGCTGGCCCTCGACGTGTACGCCGCCGACGGCTTCCTCACCCCGGACGGCACCCTGGACGTGCTGGAGGCGGGGGAGGAGTCCACCGCGCTCGGCGCGTGGGTCGCGGTCGAGACCCCCGAGCTCGTCCTGGGGCCGGGCGCCGCCGCCGAGGTCCCGTTCACCCTGACCGTCCCCGAGGACGCCCAGCCCGGCGACTACGCCGCGGGCATCGTCTCCAGCCTCCTGGTCGAGAACGCCGCGGGTGTCTCGGTCGACCGGCGGCTCGGCTCCCGCGTGCACCTGCGCGTCTCGGGCGACCTCGCCCCGGCCCTGGCCGTGACGGACCTGCGCGTCGACTACGACGCCGGCGGCAACCCGGTCGCCCCGGGTGCGGCGACCGTGACGTTCACCGTGACCAACACGGGCAACGCCCGCCTCGCGCCCACCGAGCAGGTGCAGGTCGCGGGGCTGTTCGGCCTCGGCCGGGCCCGGGCCGCGGCCGTCGACGTGCCCGAGCTGATCCCCGGCGCGTCCGTCGAGCGCACGGTCCGGGTCGACGGCGTGTGGCCCCTGGTGCGCACGACGGCCACGATCGCCCTCGGCGGCGAGGTCGTCGCACTCCCCGGCGCCGCGGCGGCCGACGCCGCGCCCGCGGTCCCCGGCGTGGTCGCCACCGCCGCGGCCTGGGCCGTCCCGTGGGCTCTGATCGGCGCGCTGGCCCTGGTCGTCGCGCTGGTGGCCCTGCGGGTGCTCGCCGGGCGCCGCCGCAAGGTGCGGCACCAGCGCGCCGTGGACGCGGCCGTCGCCGACGCCCTCGCCCGGCAGGGGGCCACGACGTGACCTGATCCGCCCGCGCCCCTGGACGCCGCCCGCCGGCGCCCTCCAGCATCGATGTTCCGCTCTCGACGAGGAGACCGACATGACCCGCCCCATCACCCTGTTCACCGGCCAGTGGGCCGACCTGCCGTTCGAGGAGGTGGCCCGGCTCGCGTCCGAGTGGGGCTACGACGGCCTGGAGATCGCCTGCTGGGGCGACCACCTCGACCCGTGGCGCTGGGACGACGACGCCTACGTCGCCTCCCGGCTGGAGATCCTGGACCGGTACGGCCTGAAGGTCTGGGCCATCTCCAACCACCTCAAGGGCCAGGCCGTCTGCGACGACCCGATCGACCTGCGGCACGAGGACATGCTGTCCGAGCGCGTGTGGGGCGACGGCGACCCCGAGGGCGTCCGGCAGCGCGCCGCCGAGGAGATGAAGCACACGGCCCGGATCGCGGCCAAGCTCGGGGTGGACACCGTCGTCGGCTTCACCGGGTCCTCGATCTGGAAGTACGTCGCGATGTTCCCGCCCGTCCCGGCCGCCGTGATCGAGGCGGGCTACCAGGACTTCGCCGACCGGTGGAACCCGATCCTCGACGTGTTCGACGAGGTCGGCGTCCGGTTCGCGCACGAGGTGCACCCGAGCGAGATCGCCTACGACTACTGGACGACCGTCCGCACCCTGGAGGCGATCGGGCACCGCGAGGCGTTCGGCCTCAACTGGGACCCGAGCCACATGGTGTGGCAGGACCTGGACCCGGTGGCGTTCCTCTGGGACTTCCGGGACCGGATCTACCACGTCGACTGCAAGGACACGAAGAAGCGGATGGGCAACGGCCGCAACGGCCGGCTCGGCTCCCACCTGCCGTGGGCCGACCCCCGCCGCGGCTGGGACTTCATCTCCACCGGCCACGGCGACGTGCCCTGGGAGGACGCGTTCCGCGTGCTCAACACCATCGGCTACACCGGCCCGATCTCCGTGGAGTGGGAGGACGCCGGGATGGACCGGCTGCTCGGCGCGCCGGAGGCGCTGGCCTTCGTCAAGCGGCTCGCGTTCGACGCCCCGGAGGCGGCCTTCGACGCGGCGTTCTCCACGAAGGACAAGGCGTGACGGCCGACGCCCGCGCGCGCACCGGGCTCTGGCTCGTCGGCGCGCGCGGGTCGGTCGGCACCACGGCCGCGCTCGGGCTCGCGGCGCTGGCCGCCGGGCACGCGGGGGCGGCGGGCTGCGTCACGGCGGCCCCCGCGTTCGCCGGGCTGCCGCTGCCGGACTGGGGCGACCTCGTCGTCGGCGGGCACGACGTCAGCGACGTGTCGCTGGCCAAGCGGGCCGAGGCCCTGGTCGACGCCGGGATGATTCCCGCGCCGCTGCTCGCCGCCACCGCGTCCGCCCTCGACGCCGCCGACGCCGAGGTCCGGCCGGGCCACCGCGGCCCGCTGGTGCCCGGGGGCTCGCAGCAGCAGGTCGCCGAGCGGCTGGCGGCCGACATCACCGGGTTCGCCGCGCGGCACGACCTCGCGCGGGTCGTCGTCGTCGACGTGTCCTCCACCGAGCCGCCCGCGCACCCGACGCCGGCGCACGACGACCCGGCGGCGCTGGCCGCGGCGGTGCGCGAGCCCGGGCGGGTCGTGCTGCCGCCGTCGTCGGTGGCGGCGTACGCGGCCGTGCTCGCGGGCGCGGCCTACGCCGGGTTCACCCCGTCCGCCGGGATGGGGCTCCCCGCGCTGCAGGCGCTCGCCGCCGCGGCGGGCGTCCCGGTCGCCGGGCAGGACGGCAAGACCGGGCAGACCTGGCTGCGCACCGTGCTCGCGCCGGCGTTCGCCGACCGGGGCCTGCGGGTGCTGTCCTGGGCCGGGACCAACCTGCTGGGCGGCGGCGACGGCGCGACCCTCGCGGACCCGGAGGCCGTCCGGTCCAAGCTCGCGTCCAAGACCCGCGGGCTGCGCGACCTCACCGGCTCCGACGTCACGCCGCTGCACATCGACCACGTGCCCGACCTCGGCGACGTCAAGGTCGCCTGGGACCACGTGCACGCCGAGGGCTTCCTCGGCTCGCGGATCACCCTGCAGACCACCTGGTCCGCCTACGACTCCATCCTCGCGGCGCCGATGGTGCTGGACCTCGCGCGGCTGCTCGCGCTGGCGCACGCGGGCGGGGTCGCGGGCGTCGTCCCCGAGCTCGGGTTCTTCTTCAAGGACCCGTGGGGGTCGGACCGGCACGCCGCCGCGGACCAGGCCGGCGACCTCGTCCGGTGGGCCCGGGGGCTGGCGGCGTGACGACCGTGACCCTTCCGCGCGAGGTCGCCGGTTCCGCGCCGATCCGTCCCGCGCGACCGGCGACCCCGCGCGGGACCGGCGACCTCGGCACGGCACGCCCGCTCCGGGACCACCTGGAGCTCGTGCGCGCGCCCGCCGTGCTGACCGTGCTGGGGGACACCGTCGCCGGCGCGGCGGCGGCCGGGCTGCCGCTCACCGGGCGCCGGGCGCTGCTGCCGCTCGCGTCGGCGTGCCTGTACGCCGGCGGCATGGCGCTCAACGACTGGGCGGACCGCGAGGTCGACGCCGCCGAGCGCCCCGAGCGGCCGATCCCGTCCGGGCGCATCGACCCCCGGCACGCACTGCGGGTCGCGGCCGGCCTCGGCGCGGCGGGCCTCGCGCTCGCCGCGGCGGGAGGCGGCCGGCGGGCGCTGGCGGTCGCCGGGCCGCTGGCCGCGGCGGTGTGGCTGTACGACGCCCGGCTCAAGGACACCGCGGCGGGGCCCGCCGCGATGGCCGCCTGCCGCGGGCTGGACGTCCTGCTCGGCGCGGGTGTCGGGCACCTGCGCGCCGCGGCGCCCGCGGCGGCGGCCCTCGCCGCGCACACCGCCGGCGTGACGGTGCTGTCCCGCGGCGAGGTGCACGGCACGACCCGCGGCGTCGCGACCGCCGTCGCCGTCGGCACGGTCGTGGTGTCCGGCGCCGTCCTGACCGGCCCGGTGCGCCGCCCGGGTGCCGGGGGTGCGCTCGGTGCGCTGGGTGCCCCGGAGGCCGCGGGTGCTGCGGGGGCCCCGGACGCCGCGGGCGCGACGGCCGGTCCCGTCGCGGGCGTCGCCCTGACGGTGGCCGCCGCCGCGTACCTCGCGCAGTGCCTGCCGCCGCAGGTCGCGGCCGCCCGCACGCCCACCGCACCCGCCGCCCGGGCCGCGACCGGCGCCGGCATCCGCGCGATGATCCCGCTGCAGGCCGCGTGGGCCGCGCGCGCCGGCCGGCCGGGCGCGGCCCTCGCGCTCGGGGCGGTCGCCGTCGCCGGGGTGCTGCTCCGCCGGCGCACCGGCCCCGGGGCGGTGAGCGAGACGTGACCGGCCACCCCGGTGCCCCGGACCCGCGGCGCGCCGACCCCGACGGCCTGCCGTTCGCGCTCGGCTACGGCACGAACGGCCTCGGCGACCACCCGCTGCCCGCCGCGCTCGACCTGCTGGAGGAGTCGGGCTACGACGCCGTCGCGCTGACGCTCGGCTTCCCGCACCTCGACCCGGGGGCGCCCGCCGCCGACCTCGCCGCGCTCCGGGACCGGCTCGCCCGCGCCCACGACGGCCGCGGCATGCGGGTGGTCGTGGAGACCGGCACCCGCTACCTGCTCGACCCCCGGCGGAAGCACGCGCCCGCGCTCGTCGACGCCGAGGCCGGCTCGCGGCTGGCCTACCTGCGCCGGGCGGTCGAGGTCGCCGCCGCGCTCGGCGCCCCGGTCGTGCAGCTGTTCTCCGGCGTCCGCGCGCCCGACGTCACCGCGGCCGCCGCGGACGACCGGCTGCGCGAGCGCCTGCCCGGGCTCGTCCGGCACGCCGCCGAGCACGGCGTCCGGCTGGCCCTCGAGCCGGAGCCCGGGATGCACGTCGAGACCGTCGCCGACGCCCTGCGGCTGCGTGCCGACCTCGGCGACCCGCCGGCGCTCGGCCTCACCGTCGACGTCGGGCACTGCCTCGTCGTGGAGCCCGGCGGCGTCGCCGGCGCCCTCGCCGCCGCGGGGCCGCACCTCGCGCACGTGCAGATCGACGACATGCCGCGCACGCACCACGACCACCGGCCGTTCGGCGAGGGCGACCTCGACCTGCCCGCCGCGCTGGCCGCCCTCGCCGCGACCGTCGACGGGCCCGGCTACGCCGGCGTGGTCTCCGTCGAGCTGCCGCGGCACTCGTGGGACGCGCCCCGGCAGGTCGTCGCGGCGGCCGCCGCGATCCGCGGCGCGTGGCAGGGCGCCCGCCTCGAGGACCCCGCCGGCCAGGACCGCCGACCGCCCGCGACCACCGCGCCCGTACCCCTGCCCGAACCCGCTCGCTGAGAGGGGGTGCCACCCGTGACG
>NZ_JAANNB010000022.1 GCF_011603975.1 Cellulomonas sp. IC4_254
TGGTGATCGAGGTAGTTCTGGACGGCGGTGGTCGCGGTGAGGCTGGCGGGGAAGAACAAGCAGCGGCCGGCGTACCGGGTCGTCAGCACTCGGGGTGGGCCGGGGTGGCCCTGCGTCTCGCGGATGGTCAGGTCGCGACGGACCGTGGCCTGCGGTGACGTCCCGGTGTAGGTGAGACCTCCGAGGGCGCGGACGCCGTGGATGATCTCCTCGGCCGTCAGTGCTCGTTGGGAGGCCAGCACGACGCGGATGGCGGTCTCGGCGTGCGCATCGGCGCAGCAAGAGCCCGAGCGCACCTCCGACGGGGCTGTGGTCGCTCCTGGTGTCGGCCGAGCGCGGCGGGTTCGTCTCCTACGGCATGTGGCGCAAGAAGCTGGACCCCGCGCGCAAGGCGAGCGGGGTGGACCTCACCGCGCACGAGCTGCGTCACGTCGCGGCGAGCATCCTGTTCGCCGCGAAGGGCGACGACTGGGGTCTCATCCAGGAGCAGATGGGGCACGAGAGCGCGCAGGAGACCGAGCGGATCTACAAGCACGTGTTCCGCGGTGATCGCTCCGCCGTCGCCCGCATGCTGGGGGCGAAGATCGACGAGCTGCGGATGGGGGACGTGGCCACGGGCGACCCCGACCAGTGGTGACGAGCACAGCCGGCGAGGCCTCCAGGTCGACTGACCTGGGGGCCTCCTCCGTCTTCGGGCCTCGCGGTGGGCCCGTGCGGGCATTGCGCCGCATGGATCGGCCAGGACTGTCTCTCGCATGAACACCAGACACGCGAACCCGCGTCCCAAGATGAAGTCCCTGCTCGTGCCGCTCGCCGAGGTGCGCGCGGGCGACACGATCCGCACCGTCCCGGTGCCCGGAACCGTGGAAGTGGTGCGTCAGGACACCGACGCCCGCGGTGCCCTGGGGTGGCTGATCCTCGCCCCCGACACCCTGGACGGGCAGCCGACCTGCTCCGTCTACTTCGGCACCCGCACCGACGCGATGCGTGAGGTCGCGCGTCGGCGCGCCGCCGCTCCTGACCTCGACCTCCCGCAGTACGCGGTCCGCGTCGTCCTCGACGAGTCCGCGGTTGAGGCGCTCGCCACGGCCGTGGACCAGACCTGGCCGATGCCGCGGTGGGCCGCCGACCTGTATGGGCCCGGGGGAGAGGGTCGGGGCGACATCGTGCGACTCCTGGCGCAGTCGGGGCGGAGGCTGCCCGAGCTGCTGCAGATGTCGGCGTCGGAGGCGTCGCTGATCGTCGAGACCGGGCTCCCGGGGGCGCGCGAGGTCGTGGACCGGCTCGAGGTGTTCCGTGCGCGCGGTCTCGCGAGGCAGCGCGCCCAGGACGCCCGCCAGGACGAGGGCGGGCCCGTCCGCACGAACGCGTCGTCGGCTGACCGGTGGACGGGCCTGGTGGTGGGAGACAGGGGCTCGAACCTCTCCGTCGGGCACCTCCGGATGCGACTCGCTCGAGCAGGTGCGCTGTGCGGTGCCGGCTTCGACGTGCACAGCCTCCGCCACTTCGGTCTCAGGGCGCTCTGGAAGGGACGCGCCGTGTCCGACGAGTAGTCGCGAAGGAACGAGCCGCCGAGGCCCCAGGTCATCTGACCTGGGGCCTCGGCCGTTCTTGGCCCCTTCGGTCGATGACTGTGGTCTGGGTGCACGGATGATCGACCGAAGCGGCCCAGCACGGGCGAGGGCCCGACCGGTGCGGTCGGGCCCTCGTGGATGGTGCGTGGTGCGGTGTCAGTGTCGGCGCGAGGTCCAGAGCGGGATCATCCCGCCGCCGACCGCCGCCGTGATGAGCTCGTGCAGTCGACTTGCCACCTCGAGCGCGTCACTCGCCTCCTCGGGCGTGGGCACGGACGCGGTGTACGCGTACTGATCCAGTCCGCGGGTGTGGGCCATGCGCCGCGCTGCGTTCACGATCTGGGCCGGGACGACCTTCTCGAGCTGTCCCAGTGACGCGTCGATGACCGCCCGGTGGTGGCCGGGTCGGCTGGTGACGCGAAGGCCCTGGTGGTTGAGGAACCCGTCCAGGGTGGTGCGGAGCGCCTCGTAGGCGATGTCGTACGCGTTGCGCGGCAGGTCCGCGTTCAGTAGGACACCTGCAGCGCGGATGTCCTCGCCTGCCTTCTCCAGGGCCGGGGCGGCCATCGCGGTCGCGGCCTGGTCCTGCACCAGTGCGCTGTCGTCGAGGAGCTGGGTGACGACCGCGTCACCTGCGCTCAGGTCGAGCATCGGTTCTCCTTTCCGTGAGGTTCGCCTGACCGTGCGTGCTCCGTGAGGTTCGCCTGACCGTGCGTGCTCCGTGAGGTTCGCCTGACCGTGCGTGCGTAGCGGCGCGAGCAACGCGATGAGGGCGCCCCGGGTGGGGGCGCCCTCGCGTAGGGGTCACGCGCTCTGGCGTCGCATCGACTCCAGGAACTGGTCCATGGCCGCGAAGTCGGGGCGGCTCTGGGAAGGGGCGGGAAGGGGCGTGTGCCGCACCCGTACCGACGGCTTGGTGGAGATCGCGCTGAGGAACGCCTGGCCCCCAGGCGAGGGAGCGGCGGCGTCGATGAGGGTCGGGTGGACCTCGATACCCAGGCGCTGGGTGGCGCGCTTGGCTGCCTCGGCGACCTGCAGAGGGTCGGCGCCGGCCGTGCGGACCAAGAGGTCGATGTCCCGCGGCGCCGGGCCCTTGACCCCGCTGACCCGGGCGGCCCACGAGCCGAAGATCCGGAGCTCCTTGATGCCGCCGACAGCCCGGAACTCATGCGCCAGAACTGCTGGGGGCTCCATGCTCATCTCGATCAGGTCGCGGACCAACGGAACCGCCGGGGAGCTGTTGTTGGCCACAGCCAGCCTGGCGCGCCCCTGCCGCACGGTCGTCACGAGCTGGTCAGCCTCGAGGTCGTCCAGCGTCCGCGAGACGGTCGCGTGGTTCGCACCCGTCTTGCTGGCCAGCTCGGCGACGGACTGCGGATCGTCTGCGGTCAGGACCTCCCAGGCCAGTGCGGTCACGGAGGCGGACCGGAACATGCTGAACGTCTGTGGTGTGCGCACGGGCCCACCTCCTTTCGTCGTCGTCGACCACAGTGCCTGCTCCGAGCCTACCCGCAATCGTGCGTTTTTCGCACGGGTCCCCGGCTGCTCTGGGGCGCTACCTGCCCACGCCTGACCGACGCCCCGGTCGCCTAGTCGTCGTTCAGACGCTGAACGCGCCGGTCACGGGCCGTCCGGTCATCTTCTGCGAGCTTCACGCACGCGGTGCACGACGGGACACGATCGGTCGCGTACGTGGAGTCCGGGCCTCTGTCGAGGTTCACGAGGTGCCGCTGCTCGGACCCGTTCTCGCACAGCGCGGCCCAAGCATGACGCTGCAGCCGCGGGGTGATGAGGTCCTCGGTGACCAGGACATGGTCCTTGCCCGTGACCACCGGATGGCCGACGCACCCACGATGCTGTCCCCGCACCAGCTTCCTCCGGAGGCTGGCGGGCAGCCCCAGCAGCGTGCACGCGCCTACATGCTCGGTGTGCACGTCGCCGGCCCCCCGTCGAGCCCGGCGACCTGGTTGCGCCGCCCGCAGACATCGACGCGGTCGTCGACGCCGTGGGTGGGTGGAACCCCGACGAGTGGGTCGTGGCGGAGGTCCTCGACTCCGACGACACGATCGCCGACCTCGACCAGTACGTCATCTCCGAGGCTCGCATCTGCATCGTCAGGGCCCACAGGTCGCGGTCGGCTGCGGTCGACTGCGCGGAGCGGGCCTGGAACTCCAGCGCTGACGGGACTGTGGCAGGTCGTGCACGGTGACGTCGGCGCCCTCCAGCGTGATCGGGCGAGCGAGCCACGCGTCGATGACGCCGGCGTGCTGCAAGTTCCCTCCTCCAGTCGAGGCAGGAGGAGGAACTGAGGCGAAGCATCGTGCACCGTGCACCACGGTCATCGACCGAAGCGGCGTTCTTGGGTCCGGGGCCGAGCGGGTTCCCTCGCCGGCCCTCGGCGCGAGCCCGAGCCAGTCGTCGAGGCAGGAACGACGGGAGTACGCCAGCCGGCGCACGGAGCGCCCCGCGCAGCTTGGGGTCAGTGCTCGAGACGTCGCCGGCGTCGACGTCGCCTCCACCCGTCACTTCGAAGCGGCACGTCGTCGCCCGATAGGCAGGGTGCGGCCGGGCGAGAACCCCGCCGACAGGCGAGTGACGGTCGGAGGGCCTGGCGTGATCGGTGCCGCACCAGGCACCGCGCGGGTCTCGCCGGGAGTGCGCCCTGAGGGTCGAGAGCCGCAGGGAAAGTCGAGGGAACGGATGACCGCTTCCCTGGACATGGCAAGAGCCCCAGATCTGTGACCTGGGGCTCTGCTGGTGGGCGATACTGGGATCGAACCAGTGACCTCTTCCGTGTCAGGGAAGCGCGCTACCGCTGCGCCAATCGCCCGGGTGTTGCTACTACGAGGTGGAGATGGGATTCGAACCCACGTATACGGCTTTGCAGGCCGCTGCCTCGCCTCTCGGCCACTCCACCCTGAGACCTCAGTCCTCAGCGACCGAAAGGTCGGCCGGGAGTGTCTGCCTCCGAGCGGACGACGGGATTCGAACCCGCGACCCTCACCTTGGCAAGGTGATGCTCTACCACTGAGCCACGTCCGCGCGCCTGTCCCACCGGTTCTCACCGGCGTTCCTGGTGCGTCGAGAACATTAGCCGACTTCCGAGGCGGGAGTCCAATTGGCTGACCAGGGGCCCGGAGTCCCGCGTGATGACGCGGATGTGGCCCCTCAGCAGGGGCATCGGGCGGCAGGAGGCCCCGGACGGGGTCGTGCGACCTGCGCCACACCGCCGCGGCGCACCTCCGCCCGGCGGCTGGCTAGCGTGGCCCCCGTGACTCCTCCCGACGCCCCCGCGGCGCCGTCGACCCCCGCCGCCGGCGTCGCCTGGTTCGGCGGCCGGCTGCTCCGCGACCCCGTCGAGCACGTGGCGGACGTCGCCCGCGAGCCCGCGCGGCTGCGCGCGCCGGGGCACTGGGTGCTGGTGGGGGACTTCGAGGGCCCGGTCGGGGCGTGGCGGTTCCGGACGAGCGACCCGGGCCGGGCCGCGGACGCCTCCGCCGACGCCCCGGGCGCCACCGCCTGGCGCGGCCCCGACGCCGGCGCCTGGACGACCTCCCTCGACGAGCCCGCCTACGTCGCCGCCGTCGCCGCGGTGCGCGCGGCGGTCCGGGAGGGTGACGTCTACCAGGCGAACCTCTGCCGGGTCCTGTCCGCCCCGCTGCCGGTGCGCGAGGGGCGCGAGCCGGACGCCCGGGCGCTCGGCGCTCGCCTCGCCGCGGGTAACCCGGCGCCCTACGCCGGCGGCGTGCACGTGCCGGCCGGGGGAGCGGTGCCGCCGGTCTGGGTGGTCACGGCCTCGCCGGAGCTCTACCTCCGGGTCGAGGACGGCTGGGTGACGTCCGCGCCGATCAAGGGCACCGCGCCGACCGCGGCCGGCCTGACCGCCAAGGACCGCGCGGAGAACGTGATGATCACCGACCTGGTGCGCAACGACCTGCAGCGGGTCTGCGAGCCGGGCACGGTCGAGGTGACCACCCTGCTCGGCGTCGAGGAGCACCCCGGGCTGGTGCACCTGGTGTCCACCGTGCGTGGACGGCTGCGTGCCGACGTGCGGGACGCCGCGGACCTGTGGGCGCGGCTGCTGGGTGCGACGTTCCCGCCCGGGTCGGTCTCCGGCGCCCCGAAGTCCTCGGCCCTCGACCTGATCCGCCGGCTGGAGCCGGTGCCGCGCGGCCCGTACTGCGGCGCCGTCGGCTGGGTCGAGGTCGCCGACGACGGGGCGGTGCGCGCGGAGCTCGCGGTCGGCATCCGCACGTTCGTCTGGCGCGACGGGGTGCTGCGGTTCGGCACCGGCGCGGGGATCACGTGGGGGAGCGACCCGGACGCGGAGTGGGCGGAGACGGAGCTGAAGGCGCTCCGGCTGGTCGGCCTGGCGTCCGGCGGGCCGGTGGCAGGATGACCGCCGTGACGAGCGTCGTGTGGGCCGGCGGCCGGCTGCGCGACCCGCGCGAGCCCGTCGTGGCGGGCACCGACCCGGGCTACACGACCGGGCTGGGCCTGTTCGAGACCTGCGCGGTGGTCGGCGGCCGGGCGTTCGCCCTCACCCGGCACCTGGACCGGCTCGCCTCCTCGAGCGCCGCGCTCGGGCTGCCGCCGGTCGACGACGCGGAGGTCCGGTCGGCCGTCGCGGCGGTGCTGGCGGCGAGCGGGCCCGAGGTGGGCCGGCTGCGCGTCACCGTGACCGCGGGCCCCCCGGCGGCCGAGCCGGGCGGCCCGGGCGGCGGCCCGGCCCTCGTCGTCGCCGCCGGCCCCGCGCCCGTGCGCGGCCCGGCCCACGTCGTCCGGTCGCCCTGGGTCCGCAACGAGCGGTCGCCGCTGGCCGGGCACAAGTCGACCTCCTACGCCGCGGACGTCCTCGCGCTGGCCGCGGCGGTGCGCGCCGGCGGGAACGAGGCGCTGCTGGCGAACACCCGCGGGGCGCTGTGCGAGGGCGCGACGTCGAACGTGCTGGTGGAGGTCGGCGACGAGCTGCTCACGCCGGCGCTGTCCTCGGGCTGCCTGCCCGGCGTGACCCGCGCGCTGGCGCTGGCGTGGGCGGCGGAGGCCGGCCTGCCGGTCCGCGAGGCGCGCGAGGACGAGCTGCCGTGGCGGGTGGTCGACGACGTGCTCGCCGGGCGCGCCGGGCTGGCGCTGGCCGGGTCGCTGCGCGGCGTCGTCGGCGTCGAGGTGGTCGAGGGCGCGCCCGTGGCGGTGGGGCCGGTCACCGCCGCGCTCGTCTCCCTGTTCCGGGCGCGCGCCGCCGACGACCTGGACCCGTAGGCCCGGGTCCGCGAGGACGACCCGTCAGGCGGTGAGGAGCGCCGCGATGAGGGCGGCGATCTCGCCCTCCATGCGGTCGCTCTCGGTGCCGAGGGCGACGAGCTGCTCGGTGGCGGTGAGGAACCGCTCGAGGGGCTCGGACGGGGACGCGAGCAGCGCGCTGCCCTCGATGCCCGTGAGCGAGATCAGGGTGAACATCGGGTCCTCGTCGCGCCACACCTGGACGTCGCCGCAGCCGGCGGGGTCCTCGGCGTCGGCGAGCATGCCCTGGAGCAGCAGCTCGCGGCCGAGCAGCCACACGGAGGTGGACTGCGGCGAGGTGAACACGGCGCGGACCGTGTAGGGGTCGCTCACGCGGTAGGACAGCTCCGCGGTGACAGGCAGGACGCTGGCATCGGAGCTGATGAGCTGCATGGCGACGGTCTCGACGACGTCGTACGAGCGCTGGGCCACCGCATCCTCCTTCACACACGTCTCGCGAGAAGACCATCATGACGCACGGGTCGCCAGGAACGGAGGTCCCGGGCCGAACTTCACCCACCCGGACGCCTCACCCCGTGGCACCCGCGGCCGACGGCGCGCGACCGGCGCCCGGGAGGTGCCGCTCCAGGAGCGGGACGCCGAGCCGATTTCGGATCCGCGCCCCGGGTCGGGTAATGTTCTCGTCTGCCGGGCGATTGGCGCAGTGGTAGCGCGCTTCGTTCACACCGAAGAGGTCACTGGTTCGAACCCAGTATCGCCCACCGGCTCGAAGGCCCCGGTCCCGCAGCGGACCGGGGCCTTCGTCGTGCCGCGACCACGCCACCGGGTGACCGGTCGGTAGCATCGACCCGGACCCCGCGCGCGAGGCGCGGGCCCGACCGGAGGAGACCCCGCAGTGTCCGAGCTCATCACCCTCACCGTCGACGGCACCAGCACCACGGCCGAGGCGGGGACCACGGGCACGGACCTGTTCGCCGCTCGCCGCGACGTGGTCGTCGTGCGGGTCGACGGGGACCTGTGGGACCTGTTCCGCCCGCTCCCCGACGGCGCGGTCGTCGAGGCCGTCACGGTCGACTCGCCGGACGGCCTGGCCGTGCTGCGCCACTCGGCCGCGCACGTGCTCGCGCAGGCGGTGCAGGAGGTCAACCCGAAGGCGAAGCTGGGCATCGGCCCGCCCGTGACCGACGGCTTCTACTACGACTTCGACGTCGAGGAGCCGTTCACCCCCGAGGACCTCAAGGCCCTCGAGAAGGTCATGTCCCGGATCGTCAAGGAGAACCAGACGTTCCGCCGGGTCGAGGTCACGGACGACGAGGCGCGCGCGCTGGCCGCGGACGAGCCGTACAAGCTCGAGCTGATCGGCCTCAAGTCCACCGCCGACACGGCGGGGGAGGGCGCCTCCGTCGAGGTCGGCGCCGGCGGCCTGACCTACTACCAGAACGTGCGCGGCGCGGGCCGGGAGACCGAGACGGTCGTCTGGCAGGACCTGTGCCGCGGCCCGCACGTGCCCAGCACCAAGGTGCTCGGCAGCGGCTTCCAGCTGACTCGCTCGGCCGCCGCGTACTGGCGGGGGAGCGAGAAGAACCCGCAGCTGCAGCGGATCTACGGCACGGCGTGGCCCACCAAGGACGAGCTCAAGGCGTACCTGGAGCGCGTGGCCGAGGCCGAGCGCCGCGACCACCGCCGGCTGGGCACCGAGCTCGACCTGTTCTCGTTCCCGGACGAGATCGGCTCGGGCCTGGCGGTGTTCCACCCCAAGGGCGGCATCATCCGGATGGAGATGGAGGAGTACAGCCGGCGCAAGCACGTCGAGGCGGGCTACTCGTTCGTCAACTCGCCGCACATCACCAAGCAGCAGCTGTTCGAGATCTCGGGCCACCTGGACTGGTACGCGGACGGCATGTACCCGCCCATGCAGCTGGACGAGGAGCGCGACGCCGAGGGCAACATCAAGCGCGCGGGGCAGAACTACTACCTCAAGCCGATGAACTGCCCGATGCACAACCTGATCTTCGACTCCCGGGGGCGCTCGTACCGCGAGCTGCCGCTGCGGCTGTTCGAGTTCGGCACGGTGTACCGGTACGAGAAGTCCGGCGTGGTGCACGGCCTGACCCGCGCCCGCGGCTTCACGCAGGACGACGCGCACATCTACTGCACCCGCGAGCAGATGAAGGGCGAGCTCACCAGCCTGCTCACCTTCGTCCTCGACCTGCTCAAGGACTACGGCCTGGACGACTTCTACCTGGAGCTGTCCACCCGGAACCCGGAGAAGTCGGTCGGCGAGGACGCGGCCTGGGAGGAGGCGACCGAGACGTTGCGCCAGGTCGCCACCGAGTCCGGCCTCGAGCTGGTCCCGGACCCGGGCGGCGCCGCGTTCTACGGCCCGAAGATCTCCGTCCAGGCGAAGGACGCGATCGGCCGCACCTGGCAGATGTCGACGATCCAGCTCGACTTCAACCTGCCGGAGCGGTTCGACCTCGAGTACACGGCCGCCGACGGCACCCGGCAGCGCCCGGTGATGATCCACCGCGCGCTGTTCGGCTCGATCGAGCGGTTCTTCGCGGTGCTCACCGAGCACTACGCGGGCGCGTTCCCGGCCTGGCTCGCGCCGGTCCAGGTGCTCGCGGTGCCGGTGGCCGAGCCGTTCGAGCCGTACCTCGAGGACGTCGTGGCCCAGCTGCGCGCCCAGGGCATCCGCGCCGAGCTCGACCGGTCCAGCGACCGGTTCGGCAAGAAGATCCGCAACGCCAGCACGCAGAAGATCCCGTTCGTGCTCATCGCGGGCGGCGAGGACGCCGAGGCGGGTGCGGTGTCGTTCCGGTACCGGGACGGCCGCCAGGAGAACGGCGTGCCGGTGGCGGAGGCCGTGCAGCGCGTCGTGGCCGCGGTGCGCGAGCACGCGCAGGTCTGACGCGGTGACCGAGCACGACGACGCGCGGCCCCCGGGGGCGGCGGCGCCCGAGGACGGCGCCGCCCTCCCGGGCGTGCCCGACGGCTTCGGCCGGCTGTGGACCCCGCACCGGATGGCGTACATCGGCGGGGAGAACAAGCCGGCCGACGGCTCGGCCGGGGACGGCTGCCCGTTCTGCCGCATCCCCGCGCTGTCCGACGAGGACGGCCTGGTCGTCGCGCGCGGCGCGGTCGCCTACGTCGTGCTCAACCTGTACCCGTACAACGGCGGGCACGTCCTGGTGGTCCCGTACCGGCACGTGGCCGACTACACCGACCTCACGCCGGACGAGGTCGCCGAGGTCGCGGAGCTGACCCGCACGGCCATGCGCGTGCTGCGCGAGGTCAGCGGTCCCCACGGCTTCAACCTGGGCATGAACCAGGGCGCCGTGGCGGGCGCCGGCATCGCGGCGCACCTGCACCAGCACGTGGTGCCGCGCTGGTCCGGCGACAGCAACTTCCTGCCGATCGTCGGCCGCACCCGCGCGCTGCCGGAGCTCCTGCACGACACCCGGGCACGCCTCGCGGCGGCCTGGCCCGCGGACCACGTCGCCACCGGCGACCAGAAGGGATGACCGGCCCGTGCTGAACGGACTGCGGGGAGCCATGACGCGGCTCTTCACCCCGGTGGCGGACGCGCTGCTCAAGCGCGGCGTCTCCCCGGACGCCGTGACCATCACCGGCACCGTCGCCGTCGTGGCGGCGGCCCTGTGGCTGTACCCGGCGGGGCACTTCCTGGCGGCGAGCCTGGTGATCGCGCTGTTCGCGCTGACCGACAGCCTGGACGGGGTCATGGCGCGGCGCGCCGGCCGGTCCGGGCCGTGGGGCGCGTTCCTCGACTCGACGCTGGACCGGTTCGGCGACGCGGCGATCTTCTCCGGCCTGGTGCTGTGGTTCGTGCACGGCAGCGACTCGTCCTGGGCGGGCTGGGGCTCGGGCCTGGCGCTGGCGTGCCTGGTGCTCGGCGCGATCGTGCCGTACGCCCGGGCCCGCGCCGAGGGGCTCGGGATGACCGCCGCGGTGGGGATCGCCGAGCGCGCCGACCGGCTCGCGACGGTGCTGGTCGCGACCGCCCTGGTCGGCGTGGGCGTGCCGGAGCCGGTGCTGGTCGTGGTGCTGGGGCTGCTGGCCGTGGCGTCGCTCGTGACGGTCGTGCAGCGCGTGCTCACGGTCCGGCGCCAGGCGCTGGGGGCGGCGTGAGGCGCCCGCAGGTGGACGTCGCCCGGCTGTTCGCGTTCGCGTGGCGGGTCGTCGGCAAGGTCCCGGACCCGGTCGTGCGCGGCGTCTTCCGGCTGGTCGCCGACGTGGTGTGGCTGCTCCGCGGCGCGGGCGTCCGGCAGCTCGAGGCGAACCTCGGCCGGGTCCGGCCCCAGGCCCGCCCGGACGAGATCCGCCGGCTGAGCCTGCTCGGCATGCGGTCGTACATGCGGTACTACGGCGAGTCGTTCGCGCTGGTCGGCGCGAAGCCGGAGCAGATCGACGCGCGCGTGCGGCTGGTCGACCCGGGTGAGGTCGTCGCGACGATGAACGAGGGCCGGATGGTCGTCATGGCGCTGGGCCACCTGGGCAACTGGGACCTCGCCGGCGCGTGGGCCACCCGCAACCTCGGGCGCACGGTGACCGTCGCCGAGCGGCTGAAGCCGGAGGCGCTGTTCCAGGAGTTCCTCGCGTTCCGCGAGGGCATCGGGCTGGAGATCATCCCGCTGTCCGACGGCGGCGCGGGCGGCGGGGTGTTCCGCGAGCTGGTGCGCACCGCCCGGCAGCCCAGCCCGGGTCTCATCCCGCTGCTCGCGGACCGGGACCTGACCGCCCGCGGCGTCGAGGTCGACCTGTTCGGCGAGCGCGCGCGGGTCGCCGCGGGCCCGGCCGCCCTGGCCGTGGCGACGGGCGCGCCGCTGTGCGCCACCACGATCACCTACGAGCGGCTCACCGGCGCGCGCCGCCGGGCCGCCGGGACCGCGTGGGGCATCGTCATCGAGTTCGGCCGCCTGCTGACGGTCCCGGACGACGTGCCGAAGGCCGACCGCGTCGCCGTGCTCACCCAGGCGTGGGTCGACGACCTCGGCCGCGGCATCGCCCGCACCCCGCAGGACTGGCACATGCTGCAGAAGGTGTTCGTGGCCGACCTCGACCCCGAGCGGTACGCCCGGACCCTCGCGGCGGAGGCCGGGGGAGCCGCCCGGTGATCGCCGGCCTGCCCCCGGGCCCGTCCCGGCCGCTGCGGGTCGGCATCGTCTGCCCGTACTCCTTCGACGTGCCCGGCGGCGTCCAGTTCCACGTCCGGGACCTCGCCGAGGCGCTGATCGGCCGCGGGCACAGCGTGTCCGTGCTGGCCCCCGCCGACGACGAGACCCCGATCCCGGACTACATGACGTCCGCCGGGAAGGCGGTCCCGGTCCGGTACAACGGCTCGGTCGCCCGGCTGGCGTTCGGCCCGCTGACGGCGGCCAAGGTGCGCCGCTGGCTGGAGGCGGGTCAGTTCGACGTGCTGCACCTGCACGAGCCGGCCACGCCGTCGCTGAGCATGCTCGCGCTGTGGATCGCGGACGGCCCCGTCGTCGCGACGTTCCACTCGTCGCTGGTGCGCTCCCGCTCGCTGCAGATCGCCTACCCGCTGGTGCGGCAGTCGCTGGAGAAGATCGGTGCCCGGATCGCGGTGTCCGAGGACGCCCGCCGCACCCTCGTCGAGCACCTGGGCGGCGACGCCGTGGTGATCCCGAACGGCGTGTTCGTGGACGCGTTCGCCGGGGCGCCGACCGACGAGCGCTGGGTCGGCACCCCCGAGGCGCCGACCGTCGTGTTCCTGGGCCGGCTGGACGAGCCCCGCAAGGGCCTGCCCGTGCTGCTCGGCGCCGTCCCGGAGGTGCGGCGGGCGTTCCCGGGCGTCCGGTTCCTGGTGGCCGGTCGCGGCGACACCGGGCCGGCGGAGGTGCGCGAGCTGCTCGGCGACGACGCGGACGCGGTGGAGTTCCTCGGCGGCATCAGCGACGAGGAGAAGGCCCGGCTGCTGGCGTCGGCGGACGTGTACTGCGCGCCGCAGACCGGCGGCGAGTCGTTCGGCATCGTGCTGGTCGAGGCGATGAGCGCCGGCACCGCGGTGCTGGCGTCCGACCTCGGCGCGTTCCGGCGGGTGCTGGACGACGGCGAGGCCGGCGCGCTGTTCCGCACCGGCGACCCGGCCGACCTCGCGCGGGTGCTCGTCGGGCTGGTCGGCGACGCCGAGGGGCGGGCGCGCATCGCCGCCGCGGGGCGGACCGCCGTGGCGCGCTACGACTGGTCCACGGTGACGCACCAGGTGCTCACGGTGTACGAGATGGCGGTCGAGGGCAGCGCCGCGCCGGTGGGCGAGGACCCCACCTCGCGGCGCGGGGCCCGGACGGCGCTGCGCCGCCTGCGGGGTGACGAATGATCAGACCCCACGACATCGTTCGCCGCGCTCACGATCCCGCGGGGGCCCCGAGATGAGCTGGTCGGAGACCGCCGTGCTGGTGGTCGGCGTGCTGCTCGTCGTGCTGTGGTGGTCCTGGCTGGCCGCCTCCCGCATCGACCGGCTGCACCGCAAGGTCGCCGCGTCCCGCGCCGTCGTGGACACCCAGCTGCTCCGCCGGGCGTCGGCGGCGTCCACGCTGGCGGCGTCGGGCGTGCTGGACCCGGTCAGCTCGGTGCTGGTCGGCGAGGCGTCCTGGGCGTCGATCGCCGCCGGGAGCCCGCAGACGCAGGGCATGGCGCGGCTGCCGGCCGAGCTGCGCGGGCCCGAGCGGGTCGACCCCGCCACCGCCGACCGCGGGCTGGTCGAGTCCGAGCTGTCCGCGACGCTGCGCGAGGCGCTGGACGACCCCGAGGAGGTCGCCGCCCTGCGCGAGGAGCCCGGCGCGGCTGAGCTGATCGACGCGCTGGGCGACGCCTGGTACCGGGTGCAGCTCGCACGCCGGTTCCACAACGAGGCCGTGGCCCAGGCGCAGCGGATGCGCCGCGGCTGGGCGGTCCGCACGCTCCGGCTCGCCGGGCGCGCGCCGATGCCGCAGACGCTCGAGCTGGACGACGCGTGGCCCGCCGCGCTCGGCCGTCCCGGGCAGCCGCCGGCCGCCGCCTGACCGCCGGCGCCGGTCGCGCCGCCGGCCCTCCCGGCGCCCGCGCGCGCCCCGTGGACGCCCGCCCGCCGCACCGCCCGGCGCGACTACGATGGGACCCGGAAACTCCCCTGAGCCGAACTGCGAGGACCTCCGTGACCACCGACACCAGCCAGCCCGCCACCGGCACCGACGTCCCCGCGGTGGGCACCGCCCGCGTGAAGCGCGGGATGGCGGAGATGCTCAAGGGCGGCGTGATCATGGACGTCGTCACGGCCGAGCAGGCCAAGATCGCCGAGGACGCCGGCGCGGTCGCCGTCATGGCGCTCGAGCGGGTCCCCGCCGACATCCGCTCGCAGGGCGGCGTCGCGCGGATGAGCGACCCCGACCTGGTCGACGGCATCATCAGCGCCGTCTCGATCCCGGTGATGGCCAAGGCCCGCATCGGCCACTTCGTCGAGGCGCAGGTGCTGCAGAGCCTGGGCGTGGACTACATCGACGAGTCCGAGGTGCTGACCCCGGCCGACTACGCGCACCACATCGACAAGTGGCAGTTCACCGCCCCGTTCGTCTGCGGCGCGACCAACCTGGGCGAGGCGCTGCGCCGCATCACCGAGGGCGCGGCGATGATCCGCTCCAAGGGCGAGGCCGGCACCGGCGACGTGTCGAACGCGACCACCCACATGCGGACCATCCGCGACGAGATCCGCCGGCTGTCCTCGCTGCCCGAGGACGAGCTGTTCCTCGCCGCCAAGGAGCTGCAGGCGCCGTACGACCTGGTCGTCGAGGTCGCGCGCGCCGGCAAGCTGCCCGTCGTGCTGTTCACCGCGGGCGGCATCGCGACGCCCGCGGACGCGGCGATGATGCGCCAGCTCGGCGCCGAGGGCGTGTTCGTCGGCTCCGGCATCTTCAAGTCGGGCAACCCGGCGCAGCGCGCCGCGGCGATCGTCAAGGCCACCACCTTCTACGACGACCCGGACGTCATCGCGAAGGTCTCCCGCGGCCTCGGCGAGGCGATGGTCGGCATCAACGTGGACGACGTCCCGGTGCCGCACCGCCTGGCCGAGCGCGGCTGGTGACCCACCCCGTGCCGACCGACGGCCCGTCGACCCCCTCGGGGGCCGGCGGGCCGTCGCCGTCGGGGGAGGCGTCCGCGGCGGCGACCACCACGTCGTCGCTCGGCCCGGACTGGGTGCTGGGCGACGACGGGCTGCGGTTCCGCCGCGCCGCCCGGGTGCTGCTGCTCGACGCCGAGGACCGGCTGCTGCTGGTCCGCGGGCACGACGTCGACCAGCCCGAGCGGTCCTGGTGGTTCACCGTCGGCGGCGGCATCGACCCGGGGGAGTCCGCGCGGGAGGCGGCCCTGCGCGAGCTCCGCGAGGAGACGGGCCTGGTGCTGGACGGTGCGGCGCTGGTCGGCCCGGTGCTGACCCGGTCCGCGCTGTTCGACTTCTACGCCGAGCACTGCCGGCAGGACGAGGAGTTCTTCCTGGCGCGGGTGACCGACGCGCTGGACACCGCGACGGTCGCGCGCGACGGGTGGACCGAGGTCGAGCTCGACGTGCTGGACGAGCTGCGCTGGTGGCACCTCGACGACCTGGCCGCCGAGACCCGCGAGGTGTTCCCCGAGGGGCTGCCCGACCTGGTCCGCCCGCTGCTGGCCGGCTGGGACGGCTCGGTGCGGCACCTGGGGCTGCAGCGCGACGACTGACGTTACCGGGCAGTAACGTCCGGGGCCCGATCTCGGCTAGGGTCGGCCGGTGCCCATCTCCACCTCGCCCGTGACCCGCATGCACCGCAGCGGCATCCGCACCCTCATGGAGCTCGCCATGCGCGACCCGGAGGCGATCCGCCTGGAGATCGGCGAGCCCGACGTGCCGACGCCCGCGCACGTCGTGGCCGCCGCGGGCCGGGACGCCGCCGCGGGGCACACCGCGTACACCTCGAGCACGGGCACCCCCGAGCTGCGCGCCGCGCTCGCCGAGAAGGTGCGCCGGGTCAACGGCCTGGACGTCACCGCCGCCGACGTGGTCGTCACGCACGGCGCCATGCACGGCCTGGCCATGGCGATCAACGCGCTCGCCGGCCCCGGCGACCAGGTGCTGCTGCCCGACCCCGAGTTCCCGAACTGGCGGATGGCCGCGGTCGCCGCGGGCGTCGACGTCGCGACCTACCCCGCGCACGCGGCGAGCGGCTTCGTGCCGACGCTCGCCGACATCGCCGCGGCGATCACGCCGGCCACCCGCGTGATCGTGGTCTGCTCCCCGAACAACCCGACCGGCGCCATGTACCCGCCGGAGCTGCTGGCCGGGGTCGTCGAGCTGGCCCGGGAGCGGGACCTGTGGGTGTTCTCGGACGAGTGCTACGAGGCGATCACCTTCGACCGCCCGCACGCCAGCCCCGCCGCCTTCGACACCGACGGCCGGGTGCTCACCTTCTTCAGCTTCTCCAAGACCTACGCGATGACCGGCTGGCGGCTCGGCTACGTGGTGTCCCGGGACCCGGGCGTGATCGACCTGCTCGGCCAGGTCGCCGAGGCGACGGTCGCCTGCCCGTCCTCGGTCAGCCAGCGGGCCGCGCTCGCCGCGCTGACCGGGCCGCAGGACGACGTGGCCGCGGCGGTCGACTCGTACCGGGAGCGGCGCGACGCCGCGGTGGCGCTGCTCGACGCGCGCGGCATCCCGTCGGTCCGGCCGCAGGGCGCGTTCTACCTCATGGTCGACGTGTCGGCCGCGATGGCGGACTCCGAGGCGTTCGCGCTCCGGCTGCTCGCCGACCGCCACGTCTCGGTGTCGCCGGGGTCGGCGTTCGGCCCGGGCGGCGAGGGCATGGTGCGGGTGTCGCTGGCCGCCGAGCGCGGCGCGCTGCTCGCGGGCCTGTCCCGGCTGGCCGACGCGGTGGCGGACTGGTCCGGCGCGGGCGGGGCGGCCGCGGCCGTCGTCGGCGGTGCGCTGGCCGGCGTCGCGGATTCGTAGGATGTGCGGGTGACCGCCACCCCCACCATCGGTGTCCTGGCCCTGCAGGGCGACGTCCGCGAGCACCTGGCCGCGCTGCGCGCCTCCGGGGCGGAGGCCGTCCCCGTGCGCCGCGAGTCCGAGCTCGACGCCGTCGACGGCCTGGTGCTGCCCGGCGGCGAGTCGACGGTGATCGACAAGCTGCTGCGGGCGTTCGACCTCGACGGGCCGGTCCGGACCCGGCTGGAGGCGGGCATGCCCGCCTATGGCTCGTGCGCCGGCATGATCCTGCTCGCGGACCGGATCGTCGGCGGCATCGACGGCCAGCGCACGCTCGGCGGGCTCGACGTCACGGTGCGGCGCAACGCGTTCGGGCGCCAGGTCGACTCGTTCGAGACCGACCTCGAGATCGACGGCGTCCCGGACAGCGCGACGGACCCGGTGCACGCCGTGTTCATCCGGGCGCCCTGGGTCGACGAGGTCGGCCCGGCGGCCACCGCGCTCGCCCGCGTGGAGTCGGGGCCCGCCGCCGGTAGGATCGTCGCGGTGCGCCAGGGCTCGTTGCTCGCCACGTCCTTCCACCCGGAGGTGACGGGGGACACGCGGGTGCACCGGCTGTTCGTCGAGATCGTCCGCGACGCCCTGTGAGAGCGGGGGCGTGACCCGCTGCCGGGTCGCGCCGCACCGCCGGCCCGGGCAGCGCCGCCGGCGGCGCGGAAAACGAGAGGGAAGCGATGTCGGGTCACTCCAAGTGGGCCACCACCAAGCACAAGAAGGCCGTGATCGACGCGAAGCGCGGCAAGCTCTTCGCGAAGCTCATCAAGAACATCGAGGTCGCCGCGCGCACCGGCGGTGGTGACCCCGCGGGCAACCCGACGCTGTTCGACGCCATCCAGAAGGCCAAGAAGACCTCGGTCCCGAACGACAACATCGAGCGCGCGGTCAAGCGCGGCTCGGGTGCCGAGGCCGGCGGCGCGGACTACCAGACGATCCTCTACGAGGGCTACGGCCCCGGCGGCGTCGCGTTCCTGGTCGAGTGCCTCACCGACAACCGGAACCGCGCGGCGGCCGACGTGCGCGTCGCGTTCACCCGCAGCGGCGGCCAGATGGCCGACCCGGGCTCGGTGGCGTACCTGTTCTCGCGCAAGGGCGTCGTGATGGTCCCCAAGGAGGGCACCACCGAGGACGACGTCATGCTCACCGTGCTCGACGCGGGCGCCGAGGAGGTCAACGACGCGGGCGAGGCCTTCGAGGTGCTGTCCGAGGCGACCGACCTCGTCAAGGTGCGCACCGCGCTGCAGGAGGCCGGCATCGAGTACGACTCGGCCGACGTCGTGTTCTACCCGGCGACCCAGATCGAGGTGGACGCCGAGGGCGCCCGCAAGATCCTGCGGCTGATCGACGCGCTCGAGGACTCGGACGACGTGCAGAACGTCTACGCGAACTTCGACGCCTCCGACGAGGTCATGGCGGAGCTCGAGGAGGACTGACCCCTCGGCACCCGCCGCGCCGACGACGCCCCGCACCGGATCCGGTGCGGGGCGTCGTCGCGTCCCGGGGGCGCGCTGCTGGGAGGATGGCGGTGTGCGCGTACTCGGTGTGGACCCCGGCCTGACCCGCTGCGGGCTGGGCGTGGTCGACGGGCTGCCCGGCCGGAAGGTGCGGATGGTGGCCGTCGGCGTCGCGCAGAGCCCGCCGTCCGCGGACATCGACCAGCGGCTGCTCGTCATCGCGGCGACGATCGACGAGTGGCTGGAGGAGCACGCCCCCGACGCGCTCGCCGTGGAGCGGGTGTTCGCCCAGCACAACGTCAGCACCGTGATGGGCACGGCCCAGGTGGCCGGCATCGCGATGCTGGCTGCGGCCCGCCGGAAGATCCCCGTCGCCATGCACACCCCGTCCGAGGTGAAGGCGGCGGTCACCGGCAGCGGCCGGGCCGAGAAGCCGCAGGTGCAGTCGATGGTGCAGCGGCTGCTGTCCCTCGACGAGCTGCCCCGTCCCGCCGACGCCGCCGACGCCCTCGCCCTGGCGATCTGCCACCTGTGGCGCCCGGCGGGCGCGGTCGGCGCCCCGCAGCGTGCGCCCGGGTCGATGACCGCGGCGCAGCGCGCGTGGGCGCAGGCGGAGCAGGCGGCCCGCCGGGTCCCGTCCCGCTGACCCGGGGCCGGCGGCACGGCCGCGTGTCGTTCGTACACGTGTTCGCACGCGTGGCAGACTGCACGGCGGGCGCCGGCCACCCCGGCACGCGCGCCCGACTCACTGGGAGGAGCCGGAGTGATCGCCTCGGTGCACGGGACGGTGCGGGCCGTGCGGCTGGACGCCGCGGTGGTGGAGGTCGGCGGCGTCGGCATGCTCGTGCAGGCCACCCCGGCGACGCTCGCGGGCCTGCGGGTCGGCGCGACCGCCACGCTGCACACCTCGCTGGTGGTGCGCGAGGAGTCGCTGACGCTGTTCGGCTTCGCCGACGACGACGAGCGCGAGGTGTTCGAGGTGCTGCAGCAGGTCACCGGCGTCGGGCCGCGGCTCGCGCTGGCGATGCTCGCGGTGCACACCCCGGACGGCCTGCGCCGGGCCGTGGCCACCGAGGACCTGGCCGCGCTCAAGCGGGTGCCGGGCATCGGGCAGAAGGGCGCGCAGCGGATCGTGCTGGAGCTCGCGGACCGGCTGGGCGCGCCCGCCCCGGTCGCCCTCGCCGGGGGCGCGGCGGCGCCGACCGGCCCCGCGGACCGCCGCGACCAGGTGGTCGACGCGCTGGTCGGGCTCGGCTGGAACCAGAAGGCGGCGGCCGACGCGGTCGCCACCGTGCTCGACGGCAGCGACGAGCCGGTCGGGGAGGCGGAGGTCGCGGGCGTGCTGCGCGCGGCGCTGCGCACGCTGGGCGGCGGCCGTGGCTGACGAGGTCGACCTGGGCGTGGACCTCGACCCCGCCGACTCCGTCGTCCGCCCCGGCGCGGACGACCTGGAGCGCGCGGCCGAGGCGGCCCTGCGGCCGCGGCACCTCGACGAGTTCGTCGGCCAGAAGGTGGTTCGCGAGCAGCTGTCGCTCGTGCTGCAGGCCGCCCTCGGCCGCGGCCGGGCCCCGGACCACGTGCTGCTGTCCGGCCCGCCCGGGCTCGGCAAGACCACGCTCGCCATGATCATCGCCGCCGAGCTCGGCACGTCGCTGCGCGTCACCAGCGGCCCCGCGATCCAGCACGCCGGCGACCTCGCCGCGATCCTCTCCTCGCTGGAGGAGAACGAGGTGCTGTTCATCGACGAGATCCACCGGCTCGCCCGGCCCGCCGAGGAGCTGCTGTACGTCGCGATGGAGGACTTCCGGGTCGACGTGGTGGTCGGCAAGGGCGCGGGCGCGAGCGCCATCCCGCTGGCGCTGCCGCCGTTCACGGTCGTCGGCGCCACCACCCGCGCGGGCCTGCTGCCGGCACCGCTGCGCGACCGGTTCGGGTTCACCGGCCACCTCGACTTCTACGCCGACGACGAGCTGGAGCGCGTGCTGATCCGGTCGGCCGGCCTGCTGGGCGTGCCGCTCGCGCACGAGGCGGCCGCCGAGATCGCCTCCCGGTCCCGCGGCACGCCGCGCATCGCCAACCGGCTGCTGCGCCGCGTCCGCGACTGGGCGCAGGTGCGCGGCGACGGCACCCTGTCGCTCGAGGCCGCCCGGGCCGCGCTCGAGGTCTACGAGGTGGACCGCCGCGGCCTCGACCGGCTCGACCGCTCGGTGCTGACGGCGCTGTGCACCCGGTTCGGCGGCGGGCCGGTCGGGCTCACCACGCTCGCCGTCGCGGTGGGCGAGGAGCCCGAGACCGTGGAGACGGTCGCGGAGCCGTTCCTGGTCCGCGAGGGGCTGATCGGCCGCACCCCGCGCGGCCGGGTCGCGACCCCGGAGGCGTGGGCGCACCTGGGGCTGTCCGCGCCGCTGCCGACGGATACGCTGTTCGGCTGAGACCCCGCGCGCCGCGGCGGCACGAACAGGTCCCGCACAGGGAACCGGCGCGCGCCCGCGGTCGTTAGGAGCCCGGAGCCGTGGCGCCTAGACTGCGGCCGACGTCGTACGCAGTCAGGAGCTGTTTCTTCGTGGACCCGACCTTCCTCATCATCCTCGTCATCGGCCTCGGGGCGATGTGGCTGCTGTCCAGCCGCCAGCGCAAGGCGCAGCGGGAGCAGCTCAGCTTCCGCGACAACCTGCAGCCCGGCCAGCGGGTGATGACCGGCTCCGGCATGTACGGCACGGTCGTCGAGGTCGACGGCGACGAGGTCACCCTGGAGTCGACGCCCGGCCAGCAGTCCGTCTGGATCAAGGCCGCGATCGCGCGCCTGGTCGAGCCGCCGGTGGCCGACGAGGACGAGACCGACGAGGCCGACGGCGACGACGCCGAGTGGCGCGACGAGCCGGGCGCCATCCCGCCGGGCCGGATCGACGTCCCGGACGACCTCTCCTCGCTGCAGCCGCCGCGGGACGACGAGGGCCCCGACAGCACCAAGAAGCCCCAGCAGTAGTCGACCGGGCGTCCCGCCCCCGCACGCCGCGGGGGAGGGGCGCCCTTCATCCGCACCGCCCGCCGTCCGCGGGCGGTGCGCGCACGAGAGAAGACGGTCCGTTGGCCCCACCCACACGCCGCCGCCACCCGGCGCGCATCCTGCTCACGCTCGCCGTGATCACGGTCGCCGTGTTCGGCGCGATCTTCGCCGGCACCAAGCTGTCGGACGCGACCTGGACGCCCAAGCTCGCCCTCGACCTCGAGGGCGGCACCCAGCTCATCCTGGCGCCGGTGGCCCAGGACGAGTCCCGCGTCACCTCGGAGACCATCGCCCAGGCGATCGAGGTCATCCGGCAGCGCGTCGACTCGTCCGGCGTCGCCGAGGCGGAGATCAGCTCGCAGGGCGGGTCCAACATCGTCGTGGCCCTCCCGGGACGCCCGAGCGAGGAGACGCTGGACCTCGTCCGCACCTCCGCGCAGATGGAGTTCCGTCCGGTCCTGACGTACGGCGCCGCGACGCCCACCGCGACCCCGTCGGCCAGCCCGACGGACGGCGCGACCGACGCGGCCACCGAGCCCTCGGACGAGCCGACGAAGGCCGCCCCGGACTCCGCCAGCGACGCCGAGTACTACATCACCCCCGCCGTGCAGGCGGAGTACGACGCCCTCGACTGCACCGACCCGGCGAACCTCACCGGCGGCAAGCAGGGCGCGGCCGACGCGGCGCTGGTCACCTGCGACCCGGACGGCACGGTCAAGTACATCCTGGGCCCGGTCGAGGTCGAGGGCTCGCACATCGCGAACGCCAGCTCCGGCCTGCAGGTCAGCCAGTCCGGCGCGGTCACCAACAACTGGGCCGTGAACCTGGAGTTCGACCGCACCGGCACGCGCCAGTTCGCGGACGTCACCGAGCGGCTGCAGGGCCTGACCTCGCCGCAGAACCAGTTCGCGATCGTGCTCGACGGCCTGGTCATCTCGGCGCCGTCGCTCGACCCCGGCGTCATCATCTCGGACGGCAAGGCGGAGATCTCCGGCTCGTTCACCCGCGACTCCGCGACCGCGCTCGCCAACCAGCTGAAGTTCGGCGCGCTGCCGCTGAGCTTCCAGGTGCAGAGCGAGGAGCAGATCTCCGCGACGCTCGGCTCCGAGCAGCTGGAGAAGGGCCTGATCGCCGGCCTCATCGGCCTGATCCTGGTCGTCATCTACTCGCTGTTCCAGTACCGCGCGCTCGGCCTGGTGACGGTCGCGTCGCTCGTGATCGCCGCGGTGCTCACCTACGGCGTGATCACGCTGCTGTCCTGGACGCAGGGGTACCGCCTGTCGCTGCCCGGCGTCGCGGGTCTGATCGTGGCCATCGGCATCACCGCGGACTCGTTCATCGTGTACTTCGAGCGGATCCGCGACGAGCTGCGCGAGGGCCGCACCCTGGTCGCCGCCGTCGACCGCGCCTGGGAGCGCGCGCGCCGCACGATCCTGGCGTCCGACGCGGTGAACTTCCTCGCCGCCGTGGTGCTGTACTTCCTGGCCGTCGGCTCGGTCCGCGGCTTCGCGTTCACCCTCGGCCTGACGACGCTGCTCGACCTGCTCATCGTGTTCACCTTCACCCACCCGGTGATGAAGCTGATCGCGCGGACCCGGTTCTTCGGCAGCGGCCACCCGCTGTCCGGCCTGGACCCGCGCCGGCTCGGCGCGCCCGAGTCGACCCGCTACGTCGGCCGCGGCCGGGTGGTCACGGGCCGCCGGGCGGACGCCGACGCGCCCGCGGAGGAGCCCGCCGACCTCGGCGCCCGCACCTCCACGCTGGTCGCCGCGCCCGTCGGCGCGGGCGGCACCATCGCCGAGCGCCGCGCCGCCGCACGCGCCGCGCAGGCGGAGGCGGAGGGCGGCGCGTCCGCCGCCGACGCCGGCAGCACCGGCACCACCGACACCGACGAGGCACCCGACGGCAGCACCCCCGCCGCGCGACGCACCGAGGGGAGCGAGTCCTGATGGCCGTCAACTTCGCCCAGTGGGGCAACGACCTGTACACGGGCCGTCGCTCGTACGACATCGTCGGCCGGCGCCGCACCTGGTTCCTGATCTCCGGGGTCCTCGTGCTGCTCTCCGTCGTGCTGCTGTTCAAGCCGGGCCTGCACCCGGGCATCGAGTTCCGCGGCGGCTCGCAGTTCACCGTGTCGAACGTGTCGACCACCGACCAGCAGCCCGCCATCGACGCGGTCACCGCGATCGCGCCGGAGGAGGTGCCGCGCGTCAGCAACGTCGGCTCCTCCACGCTGCGGATCCAGACCTCCGAGCTGACCAACGACCAGGTCACCCAGGTCCGCACGGCGCTCGAGGACGCGTACGACGTCACCGACGACGACGTCGCGAGCGCGTTCATCGGCCCGACCTGGGGCGCGGACGTGTCCAAGAAGGCCGCGACGTCCCTGATCGTGTTCCTGGTGCTCGTCAGCATCGTCATGACGGTGTACTTCCGGAACTGGCGGATGGCCGTGGCCGCGATCGTCGCGCTGTTCCACGACATCGTCATCACGGCCGGCGTGTACGCCGCGGTCGGCTGGGAGGTCACGCCGGCGACGGTGATCGGCTTCCTCACGATCCTCGGGTACTCGATCTACGACACCGTCGTGGTGTTCGACAAGGTCCGCGAGAACACGGTCGGGATCACCGACCAGACCCGCGCCACCTACGAGGAGCGCGCGAACCTCGCGGTCAACCAGACGCTGGTCCGTTCCATCAACACCTCGGTCGTGGCGCTGCTGCCGGTCGCGGGCATCCTGTTCATCGGGGCGTTCGTGCTCGGCGCCGGCACGCTGCGGGACATCGCGCTCGCGCTGTTCGTCGGCATGATCGTCGGCGCGTTCTCCTCGATCTTCCTCGCCACGCCGCTCGAGGTGGTGCTCCGCCTGCGCGAGCAGCCGATCCGCGAGCACACGGCGAAGGTGCTGGCCGCCCGCGCGCGGCTCGCCGAGGGCGGGCTGGACGAGGACGCGTCGCCGGAGGCGGTCGCGGTCGCGCGGTTCACGGGCCAGGTGCGCCCGGGTGGCCACCAGGGAGTCGCGGCGCAGCCGCGCAGGAAGAAGGGCCGGCGATGAGCGGCGTGCAGGACGTGGACGGGCGGGACCTCTCGCTGACGGGCCAGGCGCTCGTCGACCGGGTCGAGGCGCTCGTGCGCAGCGTGCCGGACTACCCGACGCCGGGCGTGGTGTTCAAGGACATCACCCCGCTGCTCGCGGACGGCCCCGCCTTCGAGGCGGTCGTGCGCGAGATGGCCGCCCGCGTGCCGGGCCCGGTGGACCTGGTCGCCGGCATGGAGGCCCGCGGGTTCATCCTCGCGGCGCCCGTGGCGATGGCGCTCGGCGCCGGGTTCCTGCCCGTCCGCAAGGCCGGCAAGCTGCCCGGGCCGACCGCCCGCCGGGACTACGAGCTCGAGTACGGCGCCGCCTCGGTCGAGCTGCACCCGTTCACGGTGCCGGCCGGCTCGCGCGTGCTCGTGGTCGACGACGTGCTCGCCACCGGCGGCACCGCGCAGGCCACCGTCGAGCTGCTGGAGGAGTGCGGCGCCGAGGTCGTCGGCCTGTCGTTCCTCATGGACCTGACGTTCCTGCCGGGCCGGTCGCGGCTCGCGGGCCGGCACGTGGACGCGCTGCTCGCGGTCTGAGGCACCCACGACGCCGCCGTCACCCCCACCGGGCGGCGGCGGCGTCGCGCTGCCGGGCGGGTGCGCGCACGCGGCGACGGCCCGTGACGCGGTGCGCGGCGGCGACGCCGTAGAATCGTGCGGATCGACAGCGTGACCGGCTCGTCCGGGCCGCGCCGTCATCGGACACAGCCGGGGCGACCCGGCACGGCGGGAGGCGTGCATGGCGGAGCCACGGACCTCGGCAGGACCCGACGCGCGGCCGGAGGCGCCCGTGACCACGGGCGGCACCAGCCGGGTGCGGTCGCGCCTGGCCAGGTTCGGGCAGATCCGCGGGCCGCAGCAGTCGCCGGTCATCGAGCCGCTGCTCCAGGCCGTCCGCACCAACCACCCCAAGGCCGACCTCAGCCTGATCGAGCGCGCCTACGTGACGGCCGAGCGGGCCCACCGCGGGCAGCTCCGCAAGAGCGGCGACCCGTACATCACGCACCCGGTCGCCGTCGCGACCATCCTCGCCGAGATGGGCATGACGCCCCCGACGCTCGCCGCGGCGCTGCTGCACGACACCGTCGAGGACACCTCGTACTCCCTGGACCAGCTCCGCACCGAGTACGGCCCGGAGATCGCGATGCTGGTCGACGGCGTCACCAAGCTCGACAAGGTGACCTACGGCGACGCCGCGCAGGCCGAGACCGTCCGCAAGATGGTCGTCGCGATGTCCAAGGACATCCGCGTGCTGGTCATCAAGCTCGCGGACCGGCTGCACAACGCCCGGACCTGGAAGTTCGTCCCGGCGGCCTCGGCCGAGAAGAAGGCCCGCGAGACGCTCGAGATCTACGCGCCGCTCGCGCACCGGCTCGGCATGAACACGATCAAGTGGGAGCTCGAGGACCTGTCGTTCTCGACGCTGTACCCCAAGGTCTACGACGAGATCGTGCACCTCGTCGCCGAGCGCGCACCCGCCCGCGAGGAGTACCTCGCCGTGGTCCGCGAGCAGGTCGGCGCCGACCTGCGCAGCGCGAAGATCAAGGCGACGGTCACCGGCCGGCCGAAGCACTACTACTCGATCTACCAGAAGATGATCGTGCGGGGCCGCGACTTCGCCGACATCTACGACCTGGTGGGCGTGCGCGTCCTGGTCGACACGGTGCGGGACTGCTACGCGGCGCTGGGCGCGCTGCACGCGCGGTGGAACCCGGTCCCGGGCCGGTTCAAGGACTACATCGCGATGCCCAAGTTCAACCTCTACCAGTCGCTGCACACGACCGTGATCGGCCCCGGCGGCAAGCCGGTCGAGATCCAGATCCGCACGCACGACATGCACCGGCGCGCGGAGTACGGCGTCGCGGCGCACTGGAAGTACAAGGAGAACGCCAAGGGCGCGGGCGGCGACGCCGACGGCAACGACATGGCGTGGCTGCGCCAGCTCGTCGACTGGCAGAAGGAGACCGCCGACCCCTCGGAGTTCCTCGACTCCCTCCGGTTCGAGATCGCCGACGGCGAGGTCTACGTCTTCACGCCCAAGGGCGACGTCATGGCGCTGCCGGCCGGCGCCACCCCCGTCGACTTCGCGTACGCGGTGCACACCGAGGTCGGGCACCGCACCATGGGCGCCCGGGTCAACGGCCGTCTCGTGCCGCTCGACTCGACGCTGGAGAACGGCGACGTCATCGAGGTCTTCACCTCGAAGTCCGAGACCGCCGGCCCGTCCCGCGACTGGCTCGGGTTCGTCACCAGCCCCCGCGCGCGCAACAAGATCCGCCAGTGGTTCACCAAGGAGCGGCGCGAGGAGGCGATCGAGCACGGCAAGGACGCCATCGCCAAGGCGATGCGCAAGCAGAACCTGCCGATCCAGCGCCTGCTGTCCCACGAGTCGCTCGTCGCGCTCGCCAACGAGATGCGGTACGCCGACGTCTCGGCGCTGTACGCGGCGATCGGCGAGGGCCAGGTCTCCGCGGCCACCGTCGTCCAGCGGCTCGTGCACGCCATGGGCGGCGAGCCGGGCGCCGAGGAGGACATCGCCGAGGTCGCCCGCCCCGGGCAGACCGCGCGCCGTGTCCGCACCGGGGACCCCGGCGTGGTGGTCAAGGGCGTCGACGACATCTGGGTGAAGCTCGCCAAGTGCTGCACCCCGGTGCCGGGCGACGACATCATCGGGTTCGTCACCCGCGGCCAGGGCGTCAGCGTGCACCGGTCGGACTGCATCAACGTCACCGCGCTGCGCGCCCAGCCCGAGCGGATGGTCGACGTGGAGTGGAGCCAGGGGAGCACCGCGCTGTTCCTGGTGCAGATCCAGGTCGAGGCGCTCGACCGCAGCCGGCTGCTGTCCGACATCACCCGGGTGCTGTCCGACCACCACGTGAACATCCTGTCGGCGTCGGTCTCGACCTCCCGGGACCGGGTCGCCCAGTCGCGGTTCGTGTTCGAGATGGCCGAGCCGTCGCACCTCGCGTCCGTGCTCGCCGCGGTGCGCAAGGTCGAGGGCGTGTTCGACGTGTACCGGATCACCGGGGCCAAGGCGGAGCAGCCGGTCGTCGACGCGTAGCGCGGCCGGCGGGCGAGCGGCCGCGGGTGCGAGCGGCCGCGCGTGTGCGCGGCGGGCGGTGAGTGTCCAGAACCGAGCGGACATCCCTCGCAGATCGGGCGAGCTCCTGGTCACTCGGCGCGCGGCGCCGCCGAGGCCGCGAGGTGGGGGAGCAGGGCGGCTGCCGCCCGCACGCCCCGCCGGCCCGCGGCGGTGGCGACGTCCGCGCGCACCCGTGCGGCGTCCAGCCCCGTGGCGCGCAGCCGGGCCACCAGTGCCAGCGCTCGGTCCGGCGGGTCGTGGCTGAGCACGTCGACCGCGGTGCGGCGCGGTGTCGTCACCCGGACCCCGCCGAGCAGCACGACGTCGCCGTCCGGCAGCGCCGCCGCGGCGGCCGACCGGCCCGCCGTCGGGCGGGGCACCCGCGCGCCCCTCGGGGCGACCACGTCGACCCGCGCCGGCGGGTCGCCACCGACGTGCACCCAGACCGCGGCGGCGCGGGCGACGGCGCAGCGGGGCGGCACCAGCGGGGCCAGCGCGGCCGCGCGGAGCGCCGGGGTGGCCCGGACCCCCGCGGGCAGCGCGACGTCGTCCCGCAGCCGCACGAGGTGGCCGTCCCGGAGCAGCAGGTCCCAGACTCCGGCGCCGACGTCGGCGGGACGCACCAGGGGCGTCGTCGGCAGCCGGGCGGCCGTGCGCGGCGCGGGCAGGGTGCGTCCGGGCGGCGGGTGCGCGCGGTCGAGCGGGGGATCCGGGTGGGAGGTCACCGGAAGCACGATGCCGGTCGACCCCCGCACGTGGCGAGGGCGACCGGCACCGGTTGTGGACGAGCGGTCAGCCGCGGGACTCCTCGGCGGCCCGCTGCACCTGCTCCAGCCAGGACCGGCGGGCGTCCAGGGCGGCCTGCGCGTCGGCGACCTTGCGGGCGTCGCCGCCGGCCTGGGCCTTCGCGAGGTCGTCCTCGAGCTGGGCGATCGCGTTCTCGAGCTGCGCCAGGGCGCCCTCCGCCCGGGCGCGGGTCTCGGGGTTGGTGCGGCGCCACTCGGCCTGGTCCGCGTCGCGGACCTTCGCCTCGACGGCGCGTAGCCGGCCCTCGACGCGCTGGATGTCGCCGCGCGGCACCTTGCCCGCCGCCTCCCAGCGGTCCTGGATCGAGCGCAGCGCGGCCTTGGCCTGGCCGAGCCCCTTCGACGGGTCGATCGCCTCGGCCTCGACGAGCAGCGCCTCCTTGACCTCGAGGTTCGCGCCGTACTCCCGGTCCGTGGCCGCGTTCAGCTCGTCACGGGCGTGGAAGAACGTGTCCTGCGCGGCGCGGAACCGGGCCCACAGGGCGTCGTCGTCCGACCGGCTCGCGCGCCCGGCGGCCTTCCACCGCGCCATCAGGTCGCGGTACGCGCCGGCGGTCGGGCCCCACTCCGTGCTGGAGGACAGGCGCTCGGCCTCGCGGACGATCTCCTCCTTCGTGGCCTTCGCGCCCGCGTTGCGGGACTCGAGCTCGGCGAAGTAGTGCCGCCGCTCCCGGTCGAACGTGGTGCGCGCGTGGCTGAACCGCTTCCACAGCGCCTCCTCGGAGGTGCGGTCGATGCGCGGGCCGGAGCGCTGCGCGTCCTTCCACTCCTCCAGCAGGGCACGGAGCTGCTCGCCCGCCGGGCGCCACTGCATGCGCGCCGGGTCGGTCGTGGCGATCTTCTCGGCGCGCTCCACGATCTGCGTGCGGGCCGCCAGCGCGGCCTGCCGGGCGGCGGACCGCTCGGCCTCGACCGCGGCGCGACGCTCGGCCGCGACGGCGCGCAGGCCCTCGAGGCGGGCCCGGAGCCCGTCCAGGTCGCCCACGGCCGCCGGCTCGGCGGTCTCCTCGGTCAGGCGCGCGACCGTCTGGTCGATCTCCTTGACGGCGAGGTCCGTGGCGCTGAGCCGCGCCTCGAACAGGGCGACCTTCGCCTGGAGGTCCAGGAACCGGCGCACGTACAGGGCCAGGGCCTCGTCGGCGGAGGCGCCGGGGAACTGGCCCACGACCCGCTCGCCCGCGGCCTCGCGGACGTACACGGTGCCCTCCTCGTCGACCCGGCCGAACCCGGCCGCGGCGGCGGCCTCGGCGGAGTCGTCGGCCACCGGGACGGGCACCACCGGCACCGCGGGGGCGGCCGGGGCCTCGCCGGACTCCTCGCCGGCCGGGGCCGACGGGGCCGCCG
>NZ_JAANNB010000230.1 GCF_011603975.1 Cellulomonas sp. IC4_254
CGGCGGCGGGTTCGGCGGCGGTGGCGGCGGCTTCGGCGGCGGTGGCCGCGGGGGCGGGTTCTAGGACATGTTCGGCAGACGCAAGACACGAGAGAGGCACGAGGCGATGACCGAGAAGCAGAGCATCTTCGGGCGGATCACCCAGCTCGCGCGGGCGAACATCAACGCGCTGATCGACCAGGCCGAGGACCCGCAGAAGATGCTGGACCAGCTGGTGCGCGACTACACCAACTCGATCGCGGAGGCCGAGAAGGCCATCGCGCAGACGATCGGCAACCTGCGCCTCGCCGAGCAGGACTACAACGAGGACGTCGCCGCCGCCCGCGAGTGGGGCAGCAAGGCGCTCGCCGCGTCCGCGCGCGCGGACCAGTACCGCCAGGCCGGCGACACCGTCAACGCCGACAAGTTCGACAACCTGGCCAAGGTCGCGCTCGGCAAGCAGATCGCCTCGGAGGGCGAGGTCCGCGACGCCGAGCCGCTGATCGCCTCGCAGCGCGAGACGGTCGACAAGCTCAAGGCCGGCCTGGCGCAGATGAAGGACAAGCTCGGCCAGCTCAAGCAGCGCCGGGACACCCTGGTCGCCCGGCAGAAGTCGGCCCAGGCCCAGCAGACCGTGCAGACCGCGATCTCGTCGATCAACGTGCTGGACCCGACCAGCGAGCTCGCCCGGTTCGAGGAGAAGGTGCGCCGCGAGGAGGCCCTCGCGATGGGCCAGGCGGAGATCGCCGCGTCCTCGCTGGACTCGCAGTTCGCCGAGCTCGAGGCCGACGGCGCCCAGATCGAGATCGAGGCCCGGCTCGCCGCGCTCAAGGGCGGCGGGCAGCCGCAGCAGCTGGGCAGCACCCCGGTGACGCCGCAGATCGAGGCCTGAGCCGCCTCGGCCCGCGACACGCGCGACGGCCCGGCACCCCGCTCGAGGGGTGCCGGGCCGTCGCGTCGTCGGGGGTCAGGCCGCGGTGCGCTCCGCGGCGCGCACGGCCACGATGCCCGCGAACGCCCGGGCGATCCGCGCGCCCTCGACCTGCACCACGTCGTCCGCGGCCGTGACGGCCTCGGCGATGGCGGCCTGCTCCTCCGGGGCGTCGCCGGCGTCCGCCGACCACGCGGCCATCAGCCCGGGCGAGGCCTCGGGGTGGAACTGCAGGCCCCAGGCCGCGTCCCCGATCCGGAACGCCTGGTACGGGTAGGTGCGCGACGCGGCGAGCCAGGTCGCGTTCCGCGGCAGGTCGACGACCGCGTCCGCGTGCATGGTCGGCATCGGGGTGCTGCGGGTCCCGGCGCGCTCGGCGTCCGCGGCCAGCGGGCCGAGCAGCGGGTCGGCCGCGGCCTCGGGGCGCCAGCGGACGTCCACGACGCCGGCCTCGCGCCCGGGAGGGGCGGCGACGTCGACGCGGCCGCCGGTGGCGACCGCGAGCAGCTGCGCGCCCAGGCAGATGCCGAGGGTCGGCACGCCGGCGCGCGCGGCGTCGGCCAGCAGGGCACGGGTCTCGGGGATGCCCGGCTCGTGCTCGTCGTGGGCGGACATGTTCCCGCCGAGGACGATCAGGCCGTCCAGGCGGTCGTCCGCGCCCGGCTGCTCGCCCGCGTACGCGCGGACCAGGCGGACGTCCACCCCGTCGAGGTGGTCGGCGAACCGGTCGAGCGGCACCGCGGCGTCGAGCTGGACGACGGTCACGACGGGCGTCAGGGAACCGGTGGGAGAATCGGCTGCACTCACGGGGCGGTACCGTACCGCGAACCCGGCACGACCAGTTCGCTCCCAGGAATCCTCCAGGCTCGGGGAGCACACTGGGACCGTGACCGCAGCAGACCGCACCCCCGAGGCGACGCTCCTCGTCGTGGACGACGAGCCGAACATCCGCGAGCTCCTCGCAACCTCGCTGCGCTTCGCCGGCTTCGAGGTGCACGCGGCCGCCGACGGCGGCGCCGCGCTCCGCCTCGCCAAGCAGGTGCAGCCCGACCTGCTGGTGCTCGACGTCATGCTCCCCGACATGGACGGGTTCACCGTCACCCGGCGGCTGCGCGACAAGGGCCAGCACGTCCCGGTGCTGTTCCTCACCGCGCGCGACGACACCGCCGACAAGATCACCGGCCTCACCGTCGGCGGCGACGACTACGTCACCAAGCCGTTCAGCCTGGAGGAGGTCGTCGCGCGGATCCGGGCGATCCTGCGCCGCACCCAGGCCGAGGTCGCCTCCGCCAGCGTGCTGTCCTACGAGGACCTCGAGCTCGACGAGGACAGCCACGAGGTGCGCCGGGCCGGGCAGGTCGTCGACCTGTCCCCCACCGAGTTCAAGCTGCTGCGCTACCTGCTGCTCAACCCCGGCCGCGTGCTGTCCAAGGCGCAGATCCTCGACCACGTCTGGCAGTACGACTGGGGCGGCGACGCGAACATCGTCGAGTCGTACATCTCGTACCTGCGGCGCAAGGTCGACCAGGTCCAGCGCCCGGACGGCACCCGGGTCGACCCCCTGATCCAGACCAAGCGCGGCGTCGGGTACATGCTGCGCCGGCCGAGCGGGTCGTGACCACGACGTCGGAGGCGTTCGCGGCGCCGGGGGGCCCGACGGCGGACGAGCAGCAGCCCGGCCGCGACGGGGGCCCGGAGGGCGCGCCGCGGCCGCTCGACGGCGTGCTGCGGCCGGCCCGGGACGTCTGGGCGCGCACGCCGCTGCTCGCGCGGCTGGTCGGCATCACGACCGTCCTGCTCGGCATGGGCCTGGCGATCGCGGGCACCGCGACGACCACGCTGCTGTCCAGGTACCTGGTGGAGCAGGTCGACGGCCGGCTCACGACCTCCGCGGCGGCGCTGCGGCAGTGGATGGGCGAGAAGTACAACCAGACCCACGACATCAGCGACCTGTCGGCGTACTACCTGGGCTCCGACTTCGCGGTCGTCGCCCAGGTCTTCGACTCCGAGGCGACGATCGCCCCGGCCGACGAGGTGGTCGAGAAGTACGGCTCGCCGCACCTGCCGGACGTGACGACCCTCGACGAGGTCGCGGGGCTGACCCGGCACGCGTTCTCCGTGACGAGCACCGAGCGCGGCTCCGCCTGGCGCGTCGTCGTGCAGCCGGTGACCTCGAACCGGACCACGATCGGCTACATCATGTACGCGGAGCCGCTGGCGGAGGTGCAGGACACCGTCCGGCAGGCCGCGTTCCTGCTGTGGACCAGCGCCCTCGCGATCCTCGTCATCGGCGCGGTCGTCGGCACCTGGGCCGTGCGCCGCTCGCTGCGCGGCCTGCGCGAGATCGAGGGCACCGCCGCCCAGATCGCCGCCGGCGACCTGTCCCAGCGCGTCCCGCCCGCCCCGGAGACCACCGAGGTCGGCCGGCTCGGCGCGGCGCTGAACTCGATGCTCGCCCAGATCGAGTCCGCGTTCGACGCGCGCACCCGGTCCGAGGAGCGGATGCGCCGGTTCGTCGCCGACGCCTCGCACGAGCTGCGCACCCCGCTGGCGGCGATCCGCGGCTACGGCGAGCTGTACCGGATGGGCGCGCTGACCGAGAAGGACCAGGTCGACGACACGATGCGGCGCATCGAGCAGTCGGCGACCCGGATGGGCGGGCTCGTCGAGGACCTGCTGGCGCTCGCCCGGCTGGACGCCGACCGCCCCGGGCGCACCGAGCCCGTCGACCTGGCGGTGCTCGCCACCGACGCGGCGCACGACCTGCGGGCCATCGACCCGACCCGCGAGGTGCGGGTCGGGCCGCTGTCCGGCGGCGCGGGTCCCGGGCCCGCCGGCTCGGCGCCGGTGACCGTCGTGCGCGGCGACGAGTCCCGGCTGCGACAGGTGGTCGCGAACCTGGTCGGGAACGTCGCCCGGCACACCCCCGCGGGCACGCCGGCCGAGCTCGGCGTGGGCCGGGTCGGCGACCGGGTGGTCCTCGAGGTCCGCGACCACGGCCCGGGCATCGCCCCGGAGCACGCCGCGCGGGTGTTCGAGCGGTTCTACCGGGTGGACGCCAGCCGCACCCGCGAGGGCGACGGCACCGGCGGCGGCGCCGGCCTCGGCATGGCGATCGTCGCGGCCATCGTCGAGGCGCACCACGGCGACGTCGCGATCACGCAGACCCCCGGCGGCGGTGCGACGATCCGGGTCGCGCTGCCCGCCGCAGGCGCCGACGAGGACCCCGCGGACACCGTGACCGGCGACGGCACGGGCGACGCGACCCCCCTCGCCGGCGCCTGAACGTCACCCGTCCGGCTGACGGCGCCCGCGTGGCGGAACCCCGTCCGGATGGGTCTACGATGGCGCGTCCGAGCAGGGTCGTCTGTCGCAGTGAGGCTGTTCCCATGGGCGTCTACGACGCGCCACAGTGGCTGTTGTCCGCGTTCGTCCGCAGCGCGAAGGGGGCGGGAGCGACCGCACCCGAGGACGCGCTCCGCGCGGTCGGATCCGATCTCGTGGAGCGGTGGACCGGCCCCGGCCGGACGTACCACAACCTCCGGCACCTGACCGACGTGCTGGCCCGGGTGGACGAGCTCGCCGAGGAGACCCACGAGCCCGACCTGGTCCGGCTCGCCGCCTGGTACCACGGCGCGGTGTTCGACGGCCGGCAGGTCGCGGCGTACGCGAACCGCGGCGGCGAGGACGAGGTCGCCTCGGCCCGGCTCGCCCGCGAGCAGCTCACCGACCTCGGGGTCCCGGCCGAGCGGGTCGAGCGCGTGCACCAGATGGTGATCGCCCTGGTCCGGCACGCCGCCGACCCCACCGACTTCGACTGCGCGGTCCTGTGCGACGCCGACCTGGCGATGCTCGCGGCCGAGCCGCAGCGCTACAAGGCGTACCTGCACGACGTGCGCGAGGAGTACGCCGACATCCCGATGCCGGACTACCTGCGCGCCCGGGTCAAGATCGTGCGCAAGCTGCTCAAGCGGCCGAGCCTGTTCGTCAGCCCGCTGGGCGCGGCGTGGGAGGAGCCCGCGCGGCAGAACCTCGGCGCCGAGCTGCACAAGCTCGAGAAGGTGCTCGCCGAGCTCGAGGCGGCCGACGGCTCCGCAGACACCTCCGCGGGCGGGGTCCCGGCGACCGGGGCGGGCGGCACCGCCGACGCCACCGGCACGCTCCGCCCGGGCGCGGGCGAGCGGCACCCCGTCCGGCCCGGGGCGTGACGGTCCTCGTCGACCCACCGCTCTGGCCCCGGCACGGCCGGTACTGGTCGCACCTGGTGAGCGACACCTCGCTGGCCGAGCTGCACGCGTTCGCCGAGCGCGCCGGCCTGCCCCGGCGCGCCTTCGACCTGGACCACTACGACGTCCCGGACGAGAAGCACGCGGAGCTCGTCGCGCTGGGCGCCGAGCCGGTGAGCGCGGGCGACCTGATCCGCCGCCTGCGCGCG
>NZ_JAANNB010000231.1 GCF_011603975.1 Cellulomonas sp. IC4_254
GCCGCGCCCCCTGCCGCGCCCGGCGCCGGACCGGACGGCGGGGGGCGCGGTGCCGCCGGGGGCCTCGGGGCCCCCGCGCGGCGCCAGCCCGTGCGGCTGGTCGTCGCGCTCACCCTGCTCGTCGTGTGGCTGGTCGCCGCGGCGGCGTGGCACCTGACCCAGGGCACCGCCGACGTCACCGTCGGCGAGCTGTGGCGCGCGCTGACCGGGCAGGGCGGCCTCGACCAGGCGGCGGCGGTCGTGACCGCCTCCCGGCTGCCGCGGCTCGCCGCCGGCGTGCTCGTCGGCTGCGCCCTCGGCGCGTCCGGGGCGGCGCTGCAGGGGGTCGCGCGCAACCCGCTCGCCGCGCCCGACACCCTCGCGGTGAACGCGGGCGCGCACCTCGCGGTCACCGCGGCGGCCGTGGTCGGCGCTTCGCTCGGCGCGCTGCCCGGCGTGGCCGTCGCGTTCGCGGGCGGCCTCGCCGCGGCGGGCGTCGTCATCGGGCTGTCCGGCGGGCCCGCCGCCTCGCCGGTGCGGCTGGTGCTCGCCGGCACCGCCATCACGCTGGGCCTGTCGTCGGTGACGCAGGCGCTGCTCGTGCTGTTCCCCTGGGAGACCCAGGGGCTGTTCGCCTGGGGCGCGGGCTCGCTCGGCCAGAACGGCATGGGCACGGTCCGCGCCGTCGCGCCGGTCGTGCTCGTCGGGTTCGCCGGCCTGGTGCTGCTGGGCCGGCGGCTCGACCTGCTGGGGCTGGGCGACGACGCCGCGCGCTCGCTCGGGGTCGACGTGGCCCGCACCCGGCTGCTCGGGGTCGTGCTCGCGGTCCTGCTGGCCACCTGCGCGGTGACGGTGACGGGCCCGATCGGGTTCGTCGGCCTGTGCGCGCCGCTGCTGGTGCGGCTGCTCGCGACCTGGGTCCGCCCGCTCGGCCGGCACCGGCTGCTGATCCCCGCCGCCGCGGTGGCGGGCACGGCGCTCGTGCTGACCGCCGACGTCGCGCTGCGCGCCGTGTTCGGCCCGATCTCGGGCGTCACGGTCCCGACCGGCGTCGTGACCAGCCTGATCGGCGCGGTGGCGCTGGTCGTGCTCGCCCGCCGGGCGCGCGCCGCGCTGGAGCCGGACACCCTCGTCACGCTGCGCGCCGGCAGCGACCTGGCCCGCCGTGCGCCGGCGCTGCTGCTCGGCGCCGGGCTGCTGCTGCTCGCCGGCGTCGTGGTCGCGGGCGTGCTGCTCGGCGACTCGACCGTGCTGCTCGGCGACGTGTCGAACTGGCTGGCGGGCCGGGCGTCCGTGCGGCTGGACATCATCCTCGACTCCCGGGTGCCGCGGGTCGCCGCCGCCCTGCTGGCCGGCGCGTGCCTGGCGCTGGCCGGCGCCCTGGTGCAGACGGTCACCCGCAACCCGCTCGCCGACCCCGGGGTGCTGGGCGTCGCGCACGCCGCCGGCCTCGGCGCGGTCGTCGTGATCGTGCTCACCACCGCGCCGTCGTTCGCGCTGGTGTTCGGCGGGGCGCTCGCCGGCGCGGTCCTGGCCGGGCTCCTGGTGTTCGGCGTCACGGCGGGCACCGGCATGGCGTCCGGGCGGATGGTGCTCGTCGGCCTCGGGACCGGCGCCGCGGCGAGCGCGGTCACGACGCTGCTGCTCGTGCGCACCGACCCGTGGAACCAGAACCGGGCGATCACCTGGCTCGGCGGCTCCACCTACGGGGCCGGCACGCCGCAGCTCGTCCCGATGGCGGTGGTCCTCGTGATCGGGGTCCTCGTGGTCCTGCGGACGCACCGGGACCTCGACCTGGTGCAGGTCGACGACGTGACCCCGCGGGTGCTCGGCGTCGACCTGCCGCGGTCCCGGTCGCTGCACGTGGGGGTCGCGGTGCTGCTGACGGCCGCCGCCACGGCCGCGATCGGGCCGGTCGTGTTCGTCGGCCTGGTGGCCCCGCACGCCGCGCGCATGCTCATCGGGAAGCGGCACCGGTGGACGCTGCCGCTGACCGTGGTGCTCGGCGCGGCCCTGGTGTGCGTGGCGGACGTGGTCGGGCGCACGGCGATCGCGCCGGCGCAGCTGCCCGCGGGCCTCGTCACGGCCGTGGTGGGCACCCCGTACTTCCTGTGGCTGCTCTGGCGGATGCGGGCGACCTCGCGCCGCTGAGCGCTCAGGCGGGCCGCGCTCCGGGGGCGTCGTCGTCGGGCGCGGGACCGCGGTCGCGGAGGTCCTGCTCGCGGGCGCGCAGGTCCGCCTCCCAGTCGCGGAGCATGCGCTCGTGCCGCTCGTCGGACGCGCGCAGCCCGGCGAGGAACTCCGGGTCGTCGTCGGGCGCGGCCGGGCGCGGGCGCTCGTACTCGGGGAACCCGGCGGTCGCGGTGCTCGGCCAGGGGACGGACCGCGCGGTCGCGCCGCGTTCGGGCCGCCCGGCGACCAGCCAGGCGATGCCGCCTACCAGCGGCAGCAGCACGATGAGCAGCACCCACGCGGTCTTCGGCAGGTTGCGCACCAGGACCGAGTCCGTCTGGATGCAGTCGACGAGGCAGAACACGAGCAGCCCGAGCTCGAGCAGGACCGGCAGCACGCGGATCACGACGGAACCCTTCGACGGCGGGGGGGTGCGAGAGGTCGACGGGCGCGCCGTGCGCTCCCGGGACACCGGTGACGGTAGGGGAGCGGGCACCGCCCTGTCCGGGAAACGGGCGGATCGTCCGTCGCCGGTCGCCCGTCCGGGTGGCGCCGGCCCGCCGCCGGGCGTAGAAGGGTGCTCCGGATCCACGAACGGCAGGAGCCTGCGATGGCGCAGCGCACCCCTCGGTCCCGGCGCGCCCCCGGGCGGGCCCGCACGCGCGCGCTCGCCCCGGCGGCGGCCCTCGCGCTCGCGCTCACGGCGGCGCTCGCCCCACCACCCGCCGCCGCGGCGCCTCCCGCGCCCGCGCAGCCTGCGGCCACCGCGGTGCCGCCGGCCCCCGCGGCGCAGGTGCCGGTGGGCGACGCGCGGTTCACCCCGGGCAGCCGCCAGACGGGCGCCCCCGGCACGTACACGAACCCGGTCAGCGCCGGCTTCGCGGACACGTTCGCCGACCCGGCCGTGATCCGCGGCCAGGACGGCTGGTGGTACGCCTACGGCACCACCGACCCGCTGCGGTCCGGCGAGGGGACCCGGCACCTGCTGCCCGTGTCCCGGTCCGCCGACCTCGTGACGTGGGAGCACGTCGGCGACGCGTTCACCGAGGCGACGCTGCCGGCCTGGGCGGACACCGACCCCGCGCACCCGGCCGCGCTGTGGGCGCCGGACGTCCGGTACGTCGACGGCGAGTACCGGCTGTACTACGTCGTCACCGAGACGACCGTGACCCCGGGCGCGGCCGACTCGGCGATCGGCGTCGCCACGGCCCCCACGCCGACCGGGCCGTGGACCGACGCCGGCGCCCCGGTGGTGGACCCGCGCCCCGGCGGGAGCGGGGCGGCCGACGACTTCCTGTGGACCTACGACCCGACGCACGTGGTCGGACCCGACGGCGCCGAGCACCTGTTCTACGGCTCGTACTACGGCGGGCTGTGGGTGACCGCGCTGGACGACACCGGCACTCGCGCGGTCGGCGAGCCGGTCCAGGTCGCCGTTGACAACAAGTTCGAGGGCTCCTACGTCGTGCAGCGCGGCGGGTACTGGTTCCTGTTCGCCTCGACGGCCAACTGCTGCGCCGGACCGACCACGGGCTACAGCGTGCAGGTCGGGCGGTCGGCGTCGCTCACCGGTCCGTATGTCGACCGCGAGGGCGTGCCGCTGCTCACGTCCCGGGCGGGGGGCACCCCGGTGCTCGCCCCGAACGGGAACGCGTGGGTCGGCACGGGGCACAACGCGGTCGTCACCGACCTCGCCGGGCGGGACTGGATCGTCTACCACGCGATCGACCGCGAGCAGCCGTACCTGGACGGCACGGACGGCATCAACCGGCGCCCGATGCTGCTGGACCGGCTCGACTGGGTCGACGGCTGGCCGGTCGTGCGGGCGGGGCGCGGGGCGTCCGACGACGCGCAGCCCGCGCCCGCGGCCGGCGGCCCCGCGGTCGCCGGGTTCGAGGACGGGCTCGGCGCGGGGTGGCGCGGGGACGCCTGGCGCGCCGTCGGGGGCGATCCGCAGGGCGGCGGGCACGCCGTGGCGGTCGGGGCCGGTGCGCTGCTCACCCGCACCCGGCTGCCGGGGCCGGTCCGGGTCGAGGCGGACGTGCGGCTGAACCCCGGCGCGTCCGGCGGCGTCGTCGCGGGGTTCGGCCTCGGCCGCGGCGGGTCGGCGGGCGGGTCCGCGGCCGCCGCGGGACCGGCCGGGGTGCGCGGTGCGGCCCGGTCCGCCAGCGGCGTGAGCGCCGTCGTCGACCCCGTGGCGGGCGAGCTGGTGCTGCGGTCCGGCGGCGCGCGGGCCGCGGTCCCGCTGCCCCCCGGGGTCGACTGGTCCACCTGGCACGCGGTCGTCCTCGAGGTCGAGGGCCGTCTCGCCCGGGCGGAGGTCAGCCAGGCCCGGCTCGGCGACCCGCTCGCGGAGGTCACGCTCGACCTGCCGCAGCGGCTCCGGCCCGGCGGCGCGGGCGCCGTGGCGCGGACCTCGGGCGTGCACGTGGACGACCTGAGCGCCGTGCCCCTCGCGCAGCCGGTGTCCGAGGTCGAGCCGCTGCCGACCCCGGGCGAACTGGTGGACGAGGTGACGTTCGACGGCGCCGGCGGACAGCCGGGCGACCTCGGGCCGGGCTGGACCGCGGTGCGCGACCCGCAGGTCACGGTGGCGGACGGGGCGCTCGTCTGGCCGGTCGAGCAGGCCGACCTGACCGGTACCGGCAACGACGCCGGCGTGCTGCTGCGGGACGTGCCCGACGGCGACTGGACCGCCGAGACCGTCGTCTCCGTCGACCTCGGCACGGACGACGTGCGCAACTACCAGCAGGCGGGGCTCGTGGCGTACGCGGGCGACGACCTGTTCGCCCGGCTGTCGCACGTCGCGATCTGGAACACCCGGCAGACCGAGTTCGGCCACGAGACGCCGTACGCCGGCCGGCTGTCCTACGGCGGCATGATCGTCGGGCCGCCGGGTGACACCACGTGGCTGCGGCTCGTGCACCGCACCGACGCCGCGGGGGAGCACGAGGTCCGGGCGCTGACGAGCACGGACGGGACCACCTGGGTCGCCGGCGGCGTGTGGACGTTCCCGCCCGGGACGGACCTGCGCGTCGGCCTGGTGGCGCACGGGTGGGACGGGGTGGCGCCGCGGGCGACGGCCCGGTTCGACCACCTGCGGGTCTGGGCGCCCTGAGGCCGCGGGGCGGGGGAGACTGGCGCCGTGCCCGAC
>NZ_JAANNB010000232.1 GCF_011603975.1 Cellulomonas sp. IC4_254
CCGGGGGCAGGGGCGGTGCCGGACACGCCGGCGGTGCCGACGAGGGCGGACTCCGCCGCACCCAGGCGCGCGACGGTGGCGCCGGCGGGGGTCACGGGGTCGGCGTCGTCGCCCGCCCGGTCGGCGGGGGGCAGCGGCGCGGACCGCACCGTGACGACCTCGTCGGCGAGCGCGACGAGCGACGGCCGGTGCGCGACCAGGAGCACGGTGCGCCCGGCGTCCTTCAGCGCGCGGACGGTCGCGAGCACGACGCGCTCGCCGGCGGCGTCGAGGTGCGCGGTGGGCTCGTCGAGGACGACCAGCGGGGCGTCGGACAGCAGGGCCCGGGTGAGCGCGACGCGCTGCCGCTGGCCGACGCTGAGCCCGGCGCCGCCGCGACCCAGGTCGGTGGCCCAGCCGTCCGGCAGCCCGGCGACGACCGCGTCCAGCCCGGTCAGGGCGGCGGCCTCGTCGCGGCGGGCGCGGGCGGCGGGGTCGAGCTCGGCGTCCTCGGCCCCGGACACCAGCCGGCCGATCGTCGCCGGGTCGAGCACGGGCCGCTGCGGCAGCCAGGCGACCTGCGGCCAGTAGGTGGCGGGGTCGACGTCGTGGAGCGGGGTCGCGCGACCGTCGGCGTCGACCACCTCGACGGTGCCCGCGTCCGGCCGGAGCAGGCCGAGCAGCACGTCGACGGTGGTGGACTTGCCCGCGCCGCTCGGACCGGTGACGGCGACGGTCCGCCCGGGGGCGAGGTCGAGGTCGAGGCCGGCCGGCGCGAGCAGGTCGCGGCCCGGCGCGCGCACCGTGACGCCGCGCAGCCGGACGGTCGCGCCGCGCAGGGCCGGCGCAGCGGCGGTGCCGGCGGCCGGCACCGGGGTCTCCAGGACGCGGAAGACCTGGTCGGCGGCGGCGACCCCGTCGGTGGAGGCGTGGAACTGGGCGCCGACCTGGCGCAGCGGGAGGTACACCTCGGGCGCGAGCACGAGCACGGCGAGCCCGGTGGTGAGGTCGAGGTGCCCGTAGACCAGCCGCAGGCCGATGCCCACGGCGACGAGGGCGACCGCCAGGGTGGTGAGCAGCTCGAGCACCATGCCGGACAGGAAGGCGATCCGCAGCGTGCCCATCGTGGCGCGGCGGTGCGCGTCGCCGAGCGCCTGCACGCGCTTCGCGGGGCCGCGCTCGCGCCCGAACGCGCGCAGCGTCGTGAGCCCGGCGACCAGGTCGAGGACCTGGGAGCCGAGCCGCTGCATCACCCGGAGGCTGCGCTCGGAGCGGCCCTGGGTGAGCTGGCCGATGAGGACCATGAAGATCGGCACCAGCGGGATCGTGCCCGCGGCGATGGCGGCGGACACCCAGTCCAGGTCGAGGATGACGACCAGGACGGCGGGTGTCACGGTGGCCGACAGCACGAGCTGCGGCAGGTACTTCACGAAGTACGGCTCGAGGGCGTCGAGCCCGCGGGTCGCCAGGGTGACGACCCGCGCCCCCTCGCCCTCCGCCAGCCAGCGCGGGCCGAGGGCCGCGGCGCGGGCGACGACCTGCTCCCGGAGCTCCGCGACCGCGCGGGTCGCGGCCCGGTGCGCGTACCGCTCCTGCACGCCCACGGCGAGCGCGCGCGCCGCCACGACGGCGGCCAGCCACCCGACCCGCGGGAGCAGGTCGGGCAGCGTGGCCCCGTCGTGCGCGGCGGCGGCGAGCACCTGCGCGAGCAGGATCGCCTGGGCGATGACCAGCCCGGCCGTGACCAGCCCGAGGGCGACGGTCAGGGCCAGGTACCCCCGGGCGGCGCGGGCGTACCGGAGCAGGCGCGGGTCGAGCGGCTTCACGCGGTCGATCGTCCCTCAGGCCCGGGTGGAGCCGTCGGGGGAGGTGCCGCCGTGGCCGGTGGACGCGCCGGTCCTGGTCGGCAGCACCGCCGCGAACGTCAGCCCGGTGTGCTCCGGGATGTGCTCGGCGGAGATGCGCTTGCGGAACACCCAGTACGTCCAGCCCTGGTAGAGCAGCACGACCGGCGTGAGGATCACGGCGACCCAGGTCATGATCGTCAGCGTGTAGTCCGTGGACGACGCGTTGTCGACCGTCAGCGAGTTCGCCGGGTCGAACGCCGGCATGACGTCCGGGTACATCGAGCCGAAGATCAGCACGACGGCCGCGACGATCGTGACGGCCGACCAGACGAACGCCCAGCCCTCGCGCCGGGCCCGGGTGGTGAGCACCACCGCGAGCAGCGCCACGGCGGCGACCGCCACGACGGCCCAGGTCCAGGCGACCGAGTACGCGAGCTGCGCCCACAGGGCCCAGGCCGCGGTGACCACCAGCGTCACCGGCGCCAGCCGCTGGGCCAGGGCCGCGGCGCGCCCGTGCAGCTCACCGGACGTCTTGAGCGCGAGGAAGACCGCGCCGTGCGTGACGAACAGCAGGGCCGTCACCGCGCCGCCCAGCAGGGCGAACGGGTTGAGCAGCGCCCAGAACCCGCCGACGTACTGGTGGTTCGCGTCGAGCTCGACGCCCCGCACCAGGTTGGCGAACGCCACGCCCCAGAGGATGCCGGGGATGTAGGAGCCGAGCATGATGCCGCGGTCGGCCCAGGCACGCCAGGTGTCCGTGTTGATCTTGCCGCGCCACTCGAACGACACGATCCGGAAGATCAGGCCAACCAGGATGAGCAGCAGCGGCAGGTAGAAGCCGGAGAACAGCGTGGCGTACCACTCGGGGAACGCCGCGAACGTGGCGCCGCCGGCCGTGATGAGCCACACCTGGTTGCCGTCCCAGACGGGGCCGATGGTGTTGATCATGACGCGGCGGTCGTTGTCCTTGCGCCCGAGGAACGGCAGCAGCATGCCGACGCCGAAGTCGAAGCCCTCCAGGACGAGGTAGCCGGTCCACAGGACCGCGATGAGCAGGAACCAGACGAGCGGGAGATCCATGGCCGCCTCCTGTCAGTACGCGAACGACAGCGGGCGCTCGGCCGCGTCGGGGTCGCTCGGGTCGGGACGGTTGTCGGGGTTGTCCGGGCTGGGGTCCTTCTCGCTGTCCGCGACGCCCTCGACGGCGTACCGCTTCATCAGCCGGAACCAGAACACCGCGAGCACGCCGTAGACGAGCGTGAACGCGACCATCGAGATCACGACGGTGGTCGGGCTCACCACCTCGGACACGCCGCGCTCGGTCAGCAGCCAGACGCCGTCGACACCCGTGGGGTTCGGGTAGACCACCCAGGGCTGGCGGCCCATCTCGGTGAAGATCCAGCCGAACGACGACGCGAGGAACGGCGTCGGGATGGCCCAGATCGCGATGCGGGCGAGCCACTTGTTGTCCGAGACCCGGCCCTTGCGCGTGAACCACAGCGCGGCGAGCGCGAGCGCCACGGAGCCGGCTGCCAGGCCGATCATGAGGCGGAACGCCCAGTAGGTGACGGTGAGGTCGGGGATGTAGTTGACGCCCTCGCCGTACTGCTCCTCGTACCGCTCCTGCAGGTCGTTGACGCCCTCGATGCGCGACGTGAAGTCGTTGTTCGCGAGGAACGAGGTCAGGCCCGGGATGCTGATGAGGTGCGCGACGCCGTCGCAGTTGTTGGTGAGGTCGCCGATCGCGAGGATCGAGAAGGCGGCGCCGTCCTCGGTCTCGCAGAGCGCCTCCGCGGCGGCCATCTTGGTGGGCTGCTGCTCGAACATGAGCTGGCCCTGCGCGTGGCCGGTGATGCCGAGGCCGACGCCCGAGATCAGCATGGTGAACACGCCGAGCAGCACGGCCGGGCGGTAGACGGTGCGGGCCTTCTCGCTGTCGCCCTTGCGGACCAGCCGGACCATCCACCAGGCGGCGATGCCCGCGACGAAGGTGCCGGCGGTGAGGAACGCGGCGGTGACGGTGTGGGGGAACGCCGCCAGCAGCGTGCTGTTGGTGAGCACCGCGACGACGTCGGTCATCTCCGCGCGGCCGGTCTCGGTGTTGAAGGTGGTGCCGACCGGGTGCTGCATCCACGAGTTCGCGGCGAGGATGAAGTAGGCGGACAGGTTGGTCGCGATCGCGACCGCCCAGATCGTGGCGAGGTGGATCTTCTTGGGAAGCTTGTCCCAGCCGAAGATCCACAGGCCGAGGAACGTCGACTCGACGAAGAAGGCGGCGAGGGCCTCCATCGCCAGCGGTGCGCCGAAGACGTCGCCGACGAACCGGGAGTACTCGGACCAGTTCATGCCGAACTGGAACTCCTGCACGATGCCGGTGGCCACGCCGATCGCGAAGTTGATCAGCATGAGCTTGCCGAAGAACTTGGTCAGGCGCAGCCAGGTCTCGTTGCCGGTGCGGACCCAGATGGTCTGCATGATCGCGACGAGCGGCGTCAGGCCGATCGTCAGCGGGACGAAGATGAAGTGGTAGACGGTGGTGACACCGAACTGCCAGCGGGCCAGGTCGAGGGCTTCCACGTGGAGTCCGTCCAGGAGGCTGAGGCGGTTGGGGGGCCGAACGGCCCAGGTCGGGGCCGTGCTGCGACGGTATTGCGCCCCGATTCACAAGCGTAGGACAAAGGTCCCGCGATCTGACGCCATGTCGTCTCGTTGTGACTGGATTCACGAGCGTGACCTACCGCACGTCCGCCGGACCTCTGTGCGATACTGACTCCGGTCTCCCGGGATCCACACACCCCGGGCGCCACCGTGCTCGCCGCACCAGCGCATCGCGCTGCCAGGCGCCGCCGGCCGGCCGACCCCGACCCAGGGGATCGCGCGGCCAGGCAGGCGATGGCGCCGAACGCCCGTGCAGCGGCCGACACCGATGACTTCCGTCGCCGCGGACCCGCGAGCGACGACCGACGGCCCGACGGGCGCCGAGCGTGTGGCCGGCGTACCCGGGCGTAGGAGCACCGCGCGTGACGCTCGACAACACCCCGGACAGCACCACCACCGCAGCGCAGACGGGCGGTGACGCGCCGGCCGAGACCGCGGCGCCCGCTCGCAGGCGCACGACCCGGACCCGCGCCACGCGGGCCACCAAGGCCGCCGAGCCCGCGGCCGACACCCTGGACTTCACGGTCGGTGACGGCGCGGCCGCCGCCGACGCGGCACCCGAGGACGAGGCGCCCGCCAAGCCGGTGCGCCGCCGGGCGCCGCGCAAGACCGCCGCGCAGAAGGCGGCCGAGGCCGCCGCTGCGGAGGCCGCCGACGCCGACGCCCCGGCGGGCGGGACCGCCGCGCCGGCCGCCGTCGAGGGCGACGCCGCCCCCGCCGCTGCCGAGGCGCCCGCCGCTGCCGCCGAGGCGCCCGCCGCGCAGGAGGCGCCCGCCGCCCCGAAGCGC
>NZ_JAANNB010000233.1 GCF_011603975.1 Cellulomonas sp. IC4_254
AGTACCCCGCCGCGTTCGGCGCCCCCGGCGAGCCCGGCGGCGCCCCCGCCCGCGCCCGCCGGCGCGACCGCATCTGGCTCCCCGTGGCCAGCGTCGGCGTCGCGGCGGCGGTCCTCGCCAGCCTCGGCACCGCCGCGCTGACCGGCGCCTTCGAGCCGGACGGCTCCTCGCGGTCGTCCAGCATCGCGTCCATCGGCCAGAGCAGCAACGACGGCGTCCCGGTGTCCGGCTCTACCTCGGACAACCCCGACTGGCAGGCCGTCGCGTCGGCCGTCAAGGACTCCGTCGTCGCGATCACGGTCACCACCAGCCAGGGCGAGGCCCAGGGCTCCGGCGTGATCGTCGACACCGAGGGCCACGTCGTCACGAACAACCACGTCGTGTCCGGTGCCCAGGACGGCACGGTCCAGGTGACCCTCACGGACGGCCGGATCTTCACCGCCGACGTCGTCGGCACCGACGCCACCACCGACCTCGCCGTCGTCAAGCTCCAGGACGCGCCGGACGACCTCACGCCCGCCGCGCTCGGCGACTCGTCGGCGGTCGCCGTCGGCGACCCGGTCATGGCGGTCGGCAACCCGCTCGGCCTCGCCAACACCGTGACCACCGGCATCGTCTCCGCGCTCGACCGTCCGGTGTCGACCACCGAGGACGGCAGCAGCGAGGCCGTGGTGACCAACGCGATCCAGATCGACGCGGCGGTGAACCCCGGCAACTCGGGCGGTCCGCTGTTCGACGCCCAGGGCAAGGTCATCGGCATCACGTCGTCGATCGCGACCACGTCCAGCGAGTCGGGCTCCATCGGCCTGGGCTTCGCGATCCCCGTGGACCTCGCGGACATGATCGCCGGCCAGCTGATCAAGGACGGCACCGCGGAGCACGCGTTCCTCGGCGTCGGGCTGACCGACAACACGGCGACCGCCGACGGCGTCACCCGCGCCGGCGCGCAGGTGCAGAGCGTGACGTCCGGCTCGCCGGCCGCCACCGCGGGCGTCCAGGAGGGCGACGTCATCGTCGCGATCGACGGCAAGGCCGTCGCCGGCGCCGAGTCGCTGACCGGCTACGTCCGGGCCTACGCCTCGGGCGACAAGGTCACCCTGACGCTCGTGCGCGACGGCAAGTCCCTCGACGTCGACGTCACCCTGGCGGTCCGCCAGGAGACCGCCTCGAGCGACTCGGGCTCGGGCGGCTCGGGCAGCACCGACCCGCGGAACATGACGCCGGACGAGCTCTGGCAGTGGTTCCAGCAGCAGCAGGGCGGCGGTCAGAACTGACCCCACCCCCACGACGGTCACCGGGCGGGTCCATCCCCTGCCCCGCCCGGCGACCGGGGCGACGAGCCCGCACCTCGCCACCCCGACGACGGCCCCCGCGGCGCGCACCCCCTGGCGCCCGCGGGGGCCGTCCCACGTCCGGGGCTGTCCCGGCCGGCCCCGGGGCCGGTCCGGTGGACAGACGCCCACCCGTGTCCGCCCGGTTCGGTGGTCCCCGCCGAGTTCGGTAGCTCCAGCCACCGAACTCGGCTGGGAGGACCGAAGGCGGCGTCCGTCGCTCGCCGTCCTCGCGCCGGCTTCAGCCTCCCGGCGTCAGCGTCGCGCGTCCGGGTCGGGTGCCCGGGGGTCAGTCCGAGGCGAGTGCCGTGCGCATCGGGACGAGCTTCGCCCACGACTCCGCCAGCTCCGCCGCCGGGTCGGACGCCGCGACGATGCCGCAGCCCGCGAACAGCCGGAGCCGCCGCGGGTCGGCCGGGTCGAGCTCGGCGGACCGCAGCCCGATGCCCCACTCGCCGTCGCCGTCGGCGCCGACCCAGCCCACCGGGCCGGCGTACCGGGCCCGGTCGATGCCCTCGACCGCGCGGATGAGGTCGCGGGCCGCCTCGGTGGGCGTGCCGCACACGGCGGCGGTCGGGTGCAGCGCGGCCGCGAGGGCCAGCGACGTCGGGTGCGGGCCGCCGTGCTCGCCGTCCGCGCCGCCGAGCACCGCCGTGACGTCGGACGCGAGGTGCAGCACGTTCGGCAGGTGCAGCACGAACGGGGCGTCGGGCACGTTGGTCGAGGAGCAGAACGGCGCGAGCGCGCGGGCCACGGAGGACACCGCGTACTCGTGCTCCTCGAGGTCCTTCGACGAGTGCGCGAGGATCGCGGCGCGCGCCAGGTCGGCGTCGTCGTCGCCGGTGCGCCGGATCGTGCCGGCGAGCACCCGCGACGTGACCAGGCCCTTGTCCGAGCGGACCAGCAGCTCCGGGGTCGCGCCGATCAGGCCGTCGACGGAGAACGTCCAGCAGGTCGGGTACCGCTCGGCGAGCCGGCCGAGGGCGTGCCGCACGTCCAGCGGCTCGGCGGTGGTGGCGACCTCGTCGCGCGCCAGCACCACCTTGTCGACGTCGCCGGCCCGGATCGCCGCGACGCCGCGGGCCACCACGGCGGGCCAGTCCTCGGCCTCGACGGCGCCGGACGCGTACGTCACGGCGCCGGGGGAGCGGACCGGGGTCAGGCCGGCGACGTGCCGGGCGACCAGCGCCCAGTCCGGGGCCGGGCCGAGGGTGCCGGCGGTCTCGACGACGGTGAGCCACGCCAGGCCGTCGCGGCGGCCCACGACCACCCGCGGCACCACGAGCGCGCCGCCGGCGGCGGACAGGTCGTCGAACGCGAACGAGCCGAACGCCACCGGCCCGGTGCCGGGCAGCCCGACCTCGTCGCGGACGACGGCGTGCCGGACCAGGTCCTGCCACCAGCGCTCGGCGTCGGCGAACCGCTCGGGGCCCGTGACGTCGATCCGCGCGGCCTCGCCCCAGCCGACTAGCCCGTCGCCCCGGCGCACCCAGGTGAGCGGGGCGTCCGCGGGGAGCAGGGAGAGCAGGTCGTCCGGGGCGTCGATCCGGACGGTGCGCACCACGAGCGGCTCGGGGTGCGAGGACGTCGCGGCCTGGCGGTCGTCGAGGGGGCTGGTCATCGCCGACCAGGGTACGACCGCGCGCGGGGCGCCCGCGCGACCTGACACGATGGGCCCATGCCCCGCGCCTCGCTCGACAAGGACCCGCACGACGTCGCCTCGATGTTCGACGGCGTCGCCCGCCGTTACGACCTGACCAACGACGTGCTGTCGCTGGGCCAGGACCGGATGTGGCGCAAGGCCACGCTGAAGGCCCTCGACGCGCTGCCGGGCGAGACCGTCCTCGACCTCGCCGCGGGCACCGGCACCTCGAGCGAGCCGCTGGCCGACGCGGGCGTGAAGGTCGTCCCGTGCGACCTGTCGACCGGGATGCTCACCGTCGGCAAGCGCCGCCGCCCCGACCTGCCGTTCACCGCGGGCGACGCCACGGCGCTGCCGTTCGCGGACGGCGTCTTCGACGCGGTGACGATCTCGTTCGGCCTGCGGAACGTGGTGGACACGGTCGGCGCGCTGGAGGAGATGCGCCGCGTGACGAAGCCGGGCGGGCGGCTCGTGGTGTGCGAGTTCTCGACCCCGACCTGGGCGCCGTTCCGCACGGTGTACTCGGGCTACCTGGTGAAGGCGCTGCCGGCGGTGGCGAAGGTCGTGGCGCGGGAGTCGGCGGCGTACGACTACCTGGCGGAGTCGATCCAGGAGTGGCCGGACCAGCTGGGCCTGGCGAAGCTCCTCAAGGAGTCGGGCTGGACCTCGGTCGCGTACCGGAATCTGTCCGGTGGCATCGTCGCGCTGCACCGCGCCACAAATCCTGGGATCAATTAGCCCGGAATGGTGGGACGAAAGTCCCGCATAACCCCTGGTCAGGAGCAGCGACGCTACTGAGGCAAACCTTCGCAGACAGATCGTTGGTCGTATCACTAGACTCGCCCTGTCAACACCTGTGAAGGCATTCACAAATGGGGCGAACTGTGCACAGTGGCAAGAGCGACGACGCGGACGTCATCGTCGTCGGTGCCGGACCCGGCGGGTCCAGCGCCGCCTACCACTGCGCCGCCGCGGGCCTGTCCGTCCTGCTGCTCGACAAGGCGAGCTTCCCCCGGGACAAGATTTGCGGCGACGGCCTGACGCCCCGCGCGGTCGCCGAGCTGGTCCGGATGGGCGTGCCGCTGCGCGAGCAGGACGGCTGGATCCGGAACGTCGGCCTGCGGGTCCTCGGCGGCGGCCACGTGGTCGAGCTGCCCTGGCCCGAGCTGTCCTCCTACCCGTCGTACGGCCTGGCCCGCGCGCGCACCTCGCTCGACCACCTGCTGCTCGAGCACGCCCGGGCCGCCGGCGCCAAGGTGCAGGAGCGCACGAACGTCACCGGCCCCCTGGTCGACGAGCGCACCGGCCGCGTCGTCGGGGTGCAGGCGCGTCCGGTCGACGCCGACGGGCGCCGCGCGGGCGACCCCGTCGAGTACCGCGCCCCCGTCGTGATCGCCGCCGACGGCGTCTCCGCGCGGCTCGCCACGGGTCTCGGCCTGGAGAAGCGCCAGGACCGCCCGATGGGCGTCGCGGTGCGCACGTACTTCGAGACGCCCCGCCACGACGACCCGTGGATGGAGAGCCACCTCGAGCTCTGGGACGGCAAGCCCGGCGAGTCCGACCTCATGCCCGGCTACGGCTGGATCTTCTCGCTCGGCGACGGCACCGCCAACGTCGGCCTCGGCTCGGTGTCCTCGACGGCCGCCGCGACCAAGGTCGACTACAAGGACCTGTTCGCGAAGTGGATGGCCAACGCCCCCGCGGAGTGGGAGTTCACCCCGGAGCACCAGCTCGGCCCGGTGCGCGGCGCGGCGCTGCCGATGGGCTTCAACCGCGGCCCGCTGTACGGCCGCGGGCTGATGCTGGTCGGCGACGCCGCCGGGATGATCAGCCCGTTCAACGGCGAGGGCATCGCCTACGCCCTGCAGGCCGGCCGGGTCGCCGCGGACGCGATCGTCCAGGCCGCCGCGCGCGGCACCGCCGCCGGCCGGGAGCGCGCGCTCGCCACCTACGCCGCGCGGATGAAGGACGACCTCGGCGGGTACTACACGCTCGGCCGGGTCTTCGTGAAGCTCATCGAGCGGCCCGAGATCATGCGGGCCTGCACGAGGTACGGCCTGCCTCGCCCGCTGGTCATGAAGCTCACGCACAAGCTGCTCGCGGACTGCTACGAGCCGCACGGCGGGGACTGGGCCGACCGGACCATCGCCGCCCTCGCACGTCTGGCGCCGGCCTCGTGACGGCCGCCGCCCGCACCGGGCCGCCCTGACGGGTGGCGCACCAGCGGCCTCCGCCGGACGCGCCCCGCCCCGCA
>NZ_JAANNB010000234.1 GCF_011603975.1 Cellulomonas sp. IC4_254
CCCTCGGCGCGCTCTGACCCTCCCTCCCCTCCCCCGCAGAACGGAGCACCCCCGTGCGACGCAGCATCCTGACCGCCACCGGCGCGGTCGCCGTCCTCGCCCTGGTCGCCGCGTGCGGCGGCGGCCAGACGCGCGGCAGCGGCGAGACCGCCGCGGCCTCGTCCTCCGACGACACGTTCACGTTCGTCACCAACACCGAGATCGTCACCGAGTGGGACCCCGCGCTGTCCTACTCCAACGAGATCCGGGCGATGGAGAACGTCTACGAGTCGCTGACCTGGTACGACGCCGCGACCGAGACCGTCGAGCCGCGCCTGGCCACCGACTGGGAGTCCTCCGAGGACGGCCTGACGTGGACGTTCACGCTGCGCGACGACGTCACGTTCCACACGGGCCGCGCGCTCGACGCCACGGCCGCCAAGGAGGCGCTGGACCGCACGATCGAGAAGGCCGGCGGCGCCGCCTACATCTGGGACGCCGTCGACTCGATCGAGGCGACCGACGCCACGACGCTGGTGTTCCACCTGTCCTACGCGGCGCCGGTCGACCTCATCTCGTCGTCCGCGTACGCGGCGTACATCTACGACACCGAGGCCGCCGGCGACGGGGGCGACCTGGACGCCTGGTTCGCCGAGGGCAACGAGGCCGGCACCGGCCCGTACGCCGTCGAGGACTGGGCGAGCGGCCAGGAGTACGAGCTCACGCTCGGCGCCTACGACGACTACTGGGGCGGCTGGGCGGACGGGCAGTACACGACCGTCGAGTACCGCGTGACCCCGCAGACCACCACCGCGTGGCAGCTGCTGCAGAACGGCGAGGTCGACTTCGTCGAGACGCTGAACCCGGAGATCTTCGAGCAGGCCGAGTCGACCGACGGCATCGCGACCTCGGAGACGGGCTCGTTCCAGAACCTGCTCGCGCTCTACAACACCGCCGACGGCCCGATGGCCGACGTGCGGGTGCGCCAGGCCGTGCAGCTCGCCACCGACACCCCCGGACTGGTCGACGCGCTCAACGGCTCCGGCGTGGCGGCGCAGGGCATCGTGCCCGACGGCCTGCTGGGCTCCGGCGCGGGCATCAGCACCGAGCAGGACCTCGACGCGGCGCGCGACCTGCTGGCCGAGGCCGGCTACGGCGACGGCAACCCGCTGACGCTGACCCTGACCTACGCGCAGGGCGACGACAACCAGCAGCTGTACGTGACCCTGCTGACCTCCGCGCTCGCCGAGATCGGCGTGACCCTGGACGCCCAGCCGCTGCAGTGGAACGCGCAGTGGGACCAGGCGCGCACCGGCGACCGCCAGGACGTCTTCGTCATGTACTGGTACCCGGACTACGCCGACGCGTACTCCTGGTTCGTCAACGTGTTCCGGTCCTCCGACGAGCCGTACTTCAACCTGTCCTACCTGGCGGACCCCGAGGTCGACGCGATGATCGACCAGCTGCCGGCCCTCACCGCCACGGACACCGACGCCGCCCAGGCCGCCTACGAGCAGCTGCAGCAGCGCATCGAGGTCGAGGACGCCGCCGTCAGCACGCTGTGGGTGGACACCTACCAGCGCGCGTTCCGCGACGACGTCCAGGGCTACACCGACAACCCGGCGTACCCGAACGTGGTGTTCGTGCACGAGCTGAGCCGCTGACCGTGCTGGCCCGTCACCTGGTGCGCCGCCTGGCGCAGGCCGTCGTCGTCGTGCTCGGCGTGGTGGTCGTGAGCTTCCTCGTCGCGCGGGCGGTCCCGGGTGACGCGGCCGTGTCGGCGACCGGCGCGCGGGCCAGCGCGTCCGAGCTCGCCGCCGCCCGGGAGCGGCTCGGCCTCGACCAGCCGCTCCCGGTGCAGCTGTTCCGCTACCTCGGGGACCTGGTCCGCGGGGACCTCGGCACCAGCCTGCACACCCGGCAGCCGGTGGCGTCCGACCTCGGGTCGGCGCTGCCGGCGTCGCTGGAGCTGGTCGGCGCCGCGATGCTGCTGGCCGTGCTGCTCGGCATCCCGCTCGGCATCCTCGCCGCGCGGTTCCGCGGCGGCCGGGCCGGCGGCGTCGACGTCTCGGTGCGGGTCGGCTCGGTGCTCGCGGTGTCCGCGCCGGTGTTCCTGCTGGCGCTCGTGCTGCAGCTCGTGTTCGCGACCCGGCTCGGCTGGTTCCCGACCGCCGGCGAGTACGACCGCGCTCTCGACACCACGAGCCCGCTGAGCGTGTGGACGGACATCACCGTCGTCGACGCCCTGATCACCGGGAACGGGGCGATGCTCGCCAGCGTGCTGCACCACCTGGTGCTGCCCGCGCTGGCGCTCGCCGCGTACCCGACCGGCGTGATCGCGCAGATGACCCGCGCGGCCCTCCTGGAGGAGGCCGCGCAGGACCACGCGCGCATGGAGCGGGCGCTCGGGTTCGGGCGGCTCGCGGTGCTGGTGCGGTTCTCGCTGCGGGCGGCGTCCGCGCCCGTGCTGCAGCTGGTCGCCCTGGTGTTCGCCTACGCGCTGGTGAACAGCTTCCTGGTCGAGTCGATCTTCAACTGGCCCGGCCTCGGGTCCTACACGGCGACCGCCATCTCCTCCGTCGACACCCCCGCGATCGCGGGCGTGACCCTGACGGTCGCGCTGGTGTACGTCGTCCTCAACCTCGCCGTCGACCTCGCGCAGACGGCCCTCGACCCCCGGGTCCGGCTGACATGAGCATCCACCCCTCCCCCGTGACCTCGGCCGCTCCCGCGGCGCCGGTGCCGCCCGCCTCGCGGGTGCCCGGCGCGGGGTCGCTCGCCTCCCGGCTCGGCCGGCTGGTCGGCCGCGACCGGCTCGCCGCGGCCTCCGCGGTCGTCCTCGTCGTGATCGTCCTGCTCGCCGTGCTGGCGCCGTGGGTCGCGCCGTTCCCGGGCGACGGCACCACCGCCACGCACCCCGCCGACCGGCTGCTCGCGCCCGGCGCGGCGCACTGGTTCGGCACCGACCAGGTCGGCCGCGACGTGCTCAGCCGCGTGCTCTACGGCGCGCGCACCTCGCTCGGCATCGCCGTCGCCGTGCTCGCGATCTCGGCGGTGGTCGGCGTGACGCTCGGCGTCGTCGCGGGCTTCGCCGGGGGCTGGCTGCGGGACGTCATCATGCGGGTCACCGACGTGTTCCTCGCGTTCCCGGCGCTGCTGCTCTCGCTCGCGCTGGCCGCGATCCTGCGCCCGAGCGTCGAGACGACCATCATCGCGATCGCCGCGACGTGGTGGCCCTGGTACGCCCGGCTGTCCGCCTCGGTCGCGCAGTCCGTCCGCACCCGGCCGTACGTCGACGCGGCCCGCTGCCTCGGCGTCAGCCCCGCGCGCATCGTCTGGCGGCACGTGCTGCCGAACTCACTGACCCCCGTGCTGGTGCAGCTCTCCCTCGACGCCGGCGGCGTCATCCTGACCGCGGCGTCCCTGTCCTACCTGGGCCTGGGCGCCACCGAGCCGACCAGCGAGTGGGGCCTGATGGTGCAGTCCGGGCAGTCGCTGTTCACGACGCACTGGTGGGTGTCCGCGTTCCCGGGCCTCGCGATCCTCGTGACGGCCTTCTGCTTCAACATGCTCGGCGAGGGCCTGCGGGACCTGCTGGACCCGCGCGCGGCCGGGGGCCGGTCGTGACCGCCGCCGCGCCGCTGGTGTCCGTCCGCGACCTCGAGGTCCGGTACGGCGACCGCGTCGTCTCCGCCGTGCCCGCCCTCGACGTCCGCCCGGGCCAGTGCGTGGCCGTCGTCGGCGAGTCGGGCTCCGGGAAGTCGACGCTGCTGCTCGCGGTGCTCGGCCTGCTGAACGGCACGCCGGCGCGGGTGTCGGGGTCCGTCCTGGTCGGCGGGACCGAGCTGGTCGGCGCGTCCGAGCGGACCGCCCAGGGCGTGCGCGGGTCCGCCGTGTCGCTGGTGCTGCAGAGCCCGCAGGGGTCGCTCAACCCGACGATGCGGCTCGGCCGGCTCGCGCGGCACGCGCTGCGCCGGCACGGGGTCCGCGGGGCCGAGGCGCGGCGGCGGGTCGCGGAGGCGCTGGACGCCGTGCGGCTGCCCGCCGACATCGTCGACCGGTACCCGCACGAGGTGTCCGGCGGCCAGGCGCAGCGGTTCGCGATCGCGACGGCCGTGGCGCTGGGCGCGCCGGTGATCGCCGCCGACGAGCCGACCAGCGCCCTCGACGTCACCGTGCAGGCGGAGGTCATGGCGGTGCTGGACCGGCTGCGCCGCGAGCAGGGCACGGCCGTGCTGCTGGTGTCCCACGACCTGGCGCTGGTGTCCACCGTCGCCGACCACGTCGTGGTGATGCAGGACGGCGCCGTGGTGGACGCGGGCGACGTGGACCACGTGCTGCACCGGTCCACCGTCCCGTACACCCGGGCGCTGCTGGCCGCGGTGCCGCGGCTGGGGCACGGGCGGTCGCCGTCCGCGCCGGCCGGCGCCGTGCCGCGACCCGCGACCACCGAGGAGGGTGCCGGATGACCGCGCCGATCATCGAGCTGGCCGGCGCCGACCTGGCGTACGGGCGGCGGACCGTCGTGCACGGGTTCGACCTGGCCGTGGCCGAGGGCGCGTCCGTCGCGCTCATCGGCGAGTCCGGCTCCGGCAAGTCGACCGCCGCGCGCGCCGCGCTCGGCCTGCTCCGGCCCGTCGGCGGCGAGGTCCGGTACCGCGGCACCGCGCTCGACCGCCTGGACGCCGCGGGCCGCCGCGCCTACCGCGCCGCGGTGCAGCCGGTGTTCCAGGACGGGCCGGAGACGCTCGACCCGCGGCAGCGCGTCGGGTCCGCGGTGGCGGAGGGGCTCGGCGGCGTGCCGCGCGCCGAGCGGGCCCGCGCCGTCGCCGCGCTGCTGACCGACGTGGGCCTCGACCCCGCGCTGGCCGACCGCCGGCCGCACGAGCTGTCCGGCGGTCAGCGGCAGCGGGTCGGCATCGCCCGGGCCCTCGCGGCCGAGCCGCGGCTGCTCGTCCTCGACGAGCCCACCTCCGCGCTCGACGTCACCGTGCAGGCGCGCATCCTCGACCTCCTGGAGCGGCTGCGCGCCGAGCGCGGGCTCGCGATGCTGCTCATCACGCACAACCTCGCCGTGGTGGACCGGCTGTGCGACGACGCCGTGGTCCTGGAGGCCGGGCAGGTCGTCGAGCGCGGACCCGCGCGGGCGGTGCTGGACAACCCCACGCACCCGTACACGGCGCGGCTGCGGGCGGCAGTGCCGGAGCTGGGCGGCGCGCTCCCGGGCACGGCGC
>NZ_JAANNB010000235.1 GCF_011603975.1 Cellulomonas sp. IC4_254
CGGCGGCGTGCCGACGCAGGCCGGCGAGGCGGCCGGCGGGCCGGCGCCGACCCCGCACGACGCCGTCCCCCGGGACGTGCTGCGCACCGCCGTGCTGCCCAGCCCGGCGCAGGAGGCCGCCTGGGTGGCGCACGCCCTGCGGCGCGCGCACCTGGAGGACGGCACCCCCTGGGCCGAGATGGCGGTGATCGCGCGGTCCGGCGGCCAGGTCACCGCGCTGCGCCGCGCGCTCGGGTCGGCGCAGGTGCCGGTCGCGGTGGTCGGCAGCGACGTGCCCCTGCGCGACGAGCCCGCGGTGCGCCCGCTGCTGGACGCCCTGCGCGTCGCCCTCGGCCCGGACGCCGGTGGCTCGGCCCTGGACGCCGAGCTCGCCGCGCGGCTGTGCTGCTCCCCGCTGGGCGGGATGGACGCGGTGGGCCTGCGCCGGCTGCGCCGCAGCCTGCGCGCCGAGGAGGTCGCCCTGGGCGGTGGCCGTGCGAGCGACGAGCTGCTGGTCGAGGTGCTGCTGTCGCCGGCGCAGGCGGCCGCGCTGCAGCCGGTGGTGCGCCGGCCCGTCGCCCGGATCGCGACGGTGCTGGCGGAGGGTCGCGCGGCGGCCGCCGCGCCGGGCGCCGACGCGCAGGCCGTGCTGTGGGCGATCTGGGACGCGTCCGGCCTGGCCGAGCCGTGGCGGCGCTCGGCGCTGGCGGGCGGTCCGGGCGGGGCCCGCGCGGACCGCGACCTCGACGCGGTCCTGGCCCTGTTCCGCGCGGCGGAGACCTTCGTCGACCGGATGCCGCAGGCGCGCGCCGCCGCGTTCCTCGAGTGGGTCGAGGCGCAGGAGCTGCCCTCCGACACGATCGCCGCGCGCGCCCGGCGGGACGCGGTGTCCGTGCTGACCCCGGCGGGCGCCGCGGGGCGGGAGTGGGACGTGGTCGCGGTCGCCGGCGTGCAGGAGGGCGTGTGGCCGGACCTGCGGCTCCGCGACTCGCTGCTCGGCTCGCAGGCGCTGGTGGACGTGCTCGCGGGCCGGGGCGCCGGTCGTACCGCGGGGACGGAGGCCGCTGCCACGGACGCGCACGCCGTGGCGGAGGCGGGCGCCGCCGCCCGGGCCGCGGTCCTGGCCGACGAGCTCCGGTCGTTCCACGTCGCGGTGTCCCGCGCCCGGCGGGTGCTGCTGGTGACGGCGGTGTCCGACGAGGACGACCAGCCGTCGCCGTTCCTCGACCTGGTGGAGCCGAACGACGAGGACGACGACCCGCGGCGCACCGTCGCCCCGGCGCCGCTCGACCTGCGCGGCCTGGTCGCCCAGCTCCGCGGCCGGCTGGAGCAGTCCGCGCGCGAGGGCACCCCCGACGCCGAGGCCGCGGCGGTGCTCGCCCGCCTCGCCGACGAGGGCGTCCCCGGTGCCGACCCCGCCGAGTGGCACGGCCTGGCCGACCCGTCGAGCGACGCGCCGCTGTGGGCGGAGGGCCAGCGGGTCCCGGTGTCGCCGTCGCGGATCGAGACCGCCGGCACCTGCACGCTGCGCTGGGCCCTGGAGGCGGCGGGCGGCACGGCGCCGAGCAGCGCCCGCCAGTCGCTCGGCACGCTCGTGCACGCCCTCGCGCAGACCCACCCGCGGGGCGGCCGGGACGCGCTGCTGGCCGAGCTGGACCGGCGGTGGCCGGAGCTCGGGCTCGGGCACGGCTGGCCCGCGACGCTGGAGCGGCGGCGGGCGGAGGCCATGGTCGAGCGGCTCGCGGACTACCTGGAGCGGGCCGGCGAGCCGCTCGCGATCGAGGCGCGGTTCGAGCTCGAGCTGGACCGGGCCGTGGTCCGCGGGACGCTGGACCGGGTCGAGCGGGCGGAGCCGGGCCCGGCTCCGGCCGGGGTGGACGGTGCCGACGGCGGGTCGGGCGACGGCGCGCCGGTACCGGTCCGGGTCGTCGACCTCAAGACCGGGCGCACCGCCCCGTCGGCGCAGGAGGCGACCACCAACCCGCAGCTCGGCGCCTACCAGCTCGCGGTGGACGCCGGCGCGGTCGAGGGCCTGACGCCCGGGGCGGTCAGCGCGGGCGCGCAGCTCGTGTTCGTCTCGGACGTCAACAAGAACAGGGCGGCGCTGCGCGAGCAGCCCGCGCTCGGACCCGATGCGCCGGACGACCCGTCCTGGGCCCGGACCCACATCGAGGAGGTGGCGGAGCGGATGGCCGCCTCGTCGTTCGCGGCGACCGCGAACCCCCTGTGCGACCGCTGCCCGGTGCGCAGGTCCTGCCCGCTTCGCGACGAGGGCGGGCAGGTGGTCGCGTGACCGCGCCCGCCCTCGCCGCGACGCTGTCCGCGCTGGACATCGCCCGGCTGCTGCGCCGCGACCCGCCGACCGACGAGCAGGTCGCGGTCATCGAGTCGCCCCTGAGCCCCGCCCTGGTCGTCGCGGGCGCGGGCTCCGGCAAGACCGAGACGATGTCCGCCCGGGTGGTGTGGCTGCTCGCGAACGGGCTGGTCGCGCCCGAGGAGGTCCTCGGCCTCACGTTCACCCGCAAGGCCGCCGGCGAGCTCGCCGAGCGCGTGCGCCGCCGGCTGCGGCACCTGGCCCGCGCCGCGGCCGCCGAGGGCGTGCACCTGCCCGGTCTGTCCGTGGCGGAGGACGCGGCCGACGGCGGCGCCGCGCTGCTGACCGTCGCCCGGCCGACCATCTCGACCTACAACGCGTACGCCGCGTCCCTGGTGGGTGACCACGGGCTGCGGATCGGCGTCGAGCCCTCGGCCCGGCTGCTGGGCGAGGCCGCGCAGTGGCAGCTCGCCAGCGAGGTCGTCGAGTCGTGGACCGCCGACCTCGACTCGTCCGCGGCCGTGTCGACCGTGGTGGAGGCGGTGCTCACGCTGTCCGGCGCGCTGGACGAGCACCTGATCGACGCGGACGAGGCCCGGCGCCGCATCGAGGGCATCGTCGACGACATCGAGGCGACCCCGCCCGGCTCGCCGCCGCGGCAGCCGTACGCCAAGGTGCGCGAGCTCGTCGGCTCGCTGCGCGAGCGGCAGCGGATGCTCGACCTCGTGGCCGCGTACCGGGAGCGCAAGCGCGCCGCGGACGCCCTCGACTTCGGCGACCAGGTCGCCATCGCCGCCCGGCTGGCGCGGGACGTGCCCGAGGTGGGCGCGGGGGAGCGGGCCCGGTTCCGGGTCGTGCTGCTCGACGAGTACCAGGACACGTCGTACGCGCAGCTCGTCCTGCTGTCGCAGCTGTTCGGCGGCGGACACCCGGTGACCGCGGTCGGCGACCCGCACCAGTCGATCTACGGCTGGCGTGGCGCGAGCGCGGGCGGCCTCGAGCGGTTCCCCACGGACTTCCCGGACGTCGCCGACGACGGCGACCGGCGGCCCGCTGCCGTGTACGCGCTGTCGACGTCCTGGCGGAACGACGTCGCCGTGCTCGACGCCGCCAACCACGTCGCAGCGCCGCTGCGCCGGCCCGAGAAGGCCCGGGTGGCCCTGCCGACCCTCGGCGCCCGCCCGGGCGCGGGCGCCGGCGAGGTGATCGCGCACCTCGCCCCGACGCTGGAGGAGGAGGCGCAGGCGGTCGCCGAGTTCGTCGCCGCGCGCTGGCGGCCCGAGGGCGGTCCCGGCGTCGACGGCGGCGCGCCCGCGCCCGGCGGTGCGCGGGTCACCGCGGCGGTGCTGTGCCGCAAGCGCGCGCAGTTCCCGGTGCTGCACCGGGCGCTGCGGGCGGCCGGCCTGCCGGTCGAGGTCGTCGGCCTCGGCGGCCTGCTGAACACGCCCGAGGTCGTCGACGTCGTGGCGATCCTGCAGGCGGCGCACGACCCGTCCCGGGGCGACGCCCTCATGCGGCTGCTCACCGGCGCGCGGACCATGCTCGGCGCGGCGGACCTGCACGCGCTCGCGGACTGGTCGGCGCACCTGGCGCAGGGGCTGGACGCGCGGGCGGCGGCGGCCGTGGCGCGGGAGCGCGCGGCGTCGGCGGCGGGCGCGGGCGGCGCGGGCGCGGCCGGTGCGGGTGCGGCGGACGCCGGCGCGGGTCGCGGGGCCGGCAGCGCGGGCGAGGGCGGTCCCGGCCGGCTCGCCGGCGACGGGGTCGCGATCGACGGCGCCCCCTCCGCGGGGATCCCCGGCGACGGCACCGCCGAGCCGGCCCCGGTGGTGGCCGACGTGGTGGACGAGCGCAGCATCGTCGACGCCGTCGACTCCCCGCCGCCGCCGGGCTGGCGCAGCCCGGCCGGGCGCGGCCTCACCCCGGCCGGCCTGGCCCGGGTCACGGCCGTCGGCGAGGTGCTGCGCGCCGTCCGGCAGCACACCTACCTGTCGCTCCCGGAGCTGGTCGCGCACGCCGAGCGGCTGTGGGGCCTCGACATCGAGGTGGCGTCCCGCGCGGGCGTCGCGCCGGCCCGGGCCCGCGCGCACCTGGACGCGTTCCGCGAGGTCGCCGTGCGGTACGCGGACGCCACGGACGACCCGACGCTCGGCGGGTTCCTCGCGTGGCTGGAGTCGGCCGACGCGCACGAGCACGGGCTCGACATGCCGGTCGCCGAGCCGGACCCCGACGCCGTCCAGCTCATCACCGTGCACGCCGCCAAGGGCCTGGAGTGGGACGCGGTCGCCGTGGCGGGGCTGGTCGACGGCGGGCTGCCCGCGACCCGGACGCAGGGCCCGAACGGCCCGTCCGACTCCGCGTGGCTCACCGGGCTCGGCGAGCTGCCCTACCCGCTGCGCGGCGACCGGCACGACCTGCCCGACTTCGCCTACGCGGGCGCCGCCGACCCGAAGGACCTGGAGGAGCGGCGCAAGCAGTTCCTGCTGGACGCGGGCGACCACCAGGTCGCCGAGGAGCGCCGGCTCGCCTACGTGGCGTTCACCCGGGCGCGCGCGGCGCTGCTGCTGACGGGCGCGTGGTGGGGCGACGGGTCGCGGGTCCGGCCGCCGTCGCTGTTCCTCACCGAGGTGGTCGACGCGGGCCTGGCGCGGGTGGCCGGCTGGGCGGACCTGCCCGACGAGGGCGCCGAGAACCCGCGGACGCAGGAGGCGGCGGGCGCGGTCTGGCCGGCCGACCCGTTCGGCGGCGAGGCCGAGGGCGGCCCGGTGCGCCGGTCCGCGGTCGAGGCGTCCGCCGCGGCGG
>NZ_JAANNB010000236.1 GCF_011603975.1 Cellulomonas sp. IC4_254
CCCGCCTCGGGGTGCACGTGACGGACGACGGCGTCGAGGTCGGCGTCCTCGCCCCGCACGCGGACGCGGTGGACCTCTGCCTGCTCGACCCCGACCCGGCGGCCCCGACCGGCTGGGCCGAGCGCCGCGTCCGGCTCGACGGCCCCGACCTCGGCGTGTTCACCGCGCGGGTGCCCGGCGTCCGGCCCGGGCAGCGCTACGGCCTACGCGCCCACGGACCCTGGGACCCGGGCGCCGGCCTCCGGTACAACCCCGCCAAGCTGCTGGTGGACCCGTACGCCCGCGGCCTGGTCGGCGAGGTCGACCACGGCCCGGCGACCTACGGCCACGTCGTCGACGACGCGCTCCGGGGCGACCCCGCGGGCGAGCCCGACCCGCGCGACTCGGTCGCGCACGTGCCGCACGCCGTCGTGCTCGACCGCCGCCCCGGGCGCCGCGGCGCAGGCGACCGCGTCGACCCGGCCGCCAACCGCCCGCACACGCCGTGGGCGGACACCGTCGTCTACGAGGCGCACGTCAAGGGCCTGACCGTCCGGCACCCCGACCTGCCGCCGCACCTGCGCGGGACCTACGCGGCGCTCGGGCACCCGGCCGTCGTCGACCACCTGCGCGCGCTCGGCGTCACCGCGCTGGAGCTGCTGCCGGTGCACGCGTTCTCCTCGGAGCCGCACCTCGTGCAGCGCGGCCTCACGAACTACTGGGGCTACAGCACGCTGGGCTTCTTCGCCCCGCACGCCCCCTACGCCACGGCCGCCGCCCGCGCCGCCGGCCCCGCCGCGGTGCTCGACGAGCTGCGCACCGCGGTGCACGCGCTGCACGAGGCGGGCATCGAGGTGCTGCTCGACGTCGTCTACAACCACACCTGCGAGGGCGGCCTCCCCGGCCAGCACCTGTCCTGGCGCGGCCTCGACTCCGCGGTCTACTACCTGCACGACGGCGCGCACCCCGCCGCCCTGGCGGACGTGACCGGCACCGGCAACACCCTCGACTTCCGGCGACCCGAGGTCGTCCGGCTCGCGCTCGACTCGCTGCGCTACTGGGCGCAGGAGGTCGGCGTCGACGGGTTCCGGTTCGACCTGGCGGTGACGCTCGGGCGCGGGCACGCCGGCTTCGACCCCGACCACCCGTTCCTGGTCGCGGCCGCCACCGACCCTGCGCTGCACGGGCTGAAGCTGGTCGCCGAGCCGTGGGACGTCGGGCCGGGCGGCTGGCGGACCGGCCAGTTCCCGATGCCGTTCGCCGAGTGGAACGACCGGTTCCGCAACTCCGTGCGGTCGTTCTGGCTCGCCGACCCGGCCCGCGCGGCGCACGGCCTGCCCGAGCACCGGGTGCGCGACCTCGCGACCCGGCTGGCGGGGTCCGTCGACCTGTTCGGGCACTCCGACCCGCCGCTCGCCCGCGGGCCCCGCGCGTCGGTCAACTACGTCACCGCGCACGACGGGTTCACCCTGGCCGACCTGGTCGCCTACGAGCACAAGCACAACGAGGCCAACGGCGAGCAGAACCGCGACGGCTCCGACGACAACCGGTCCTGGAACCACGGCGTCGAGGGCCACGTCGCGGCGGACTCCGTGGCGGCGGACATCGTGCCGCTGCGCCGCCGGTCGATCCGGAACCTCCTGGCGACGCTGGTGCTGGCCGCCGGGACGCCGATGATCACGGCCGGCGACGAGCTCGGCCGCACCCAGCGCGGCAACAACAACGCCTACTGCCAGGACTCGTCGCTGTCCTGGGTGTCCTGGGACCTGGCGCCGTGGCGGCGGGACCTGCTGGCCACCGCCCGGCACCTGACCGCCCTGCGGCGCGCGCACCCGGCGCTGCGCAGCCCGCGGTTCTTCACCGGGCGCGCCGGCGCGGACGGCCGGCCGGACCTGGCGTGGTTCGACCCGGCGGGTGCCGTGTTCACCCACGAGCGCTGGCACGACGCCGACCTGCGCACGCTGCAGATGCTCCGCACCGCCGACGGCGACGCGGTGCTGCTGGTGGTGAACGGGTCGCTGGACCCGGTCGACGTGGTCCTCGCGGACCCGGCCGGCGGTGCGGCGGCCGGGGACGCGGCGGCCGGGGACGCGGGGACGACGTGGGAGCTCGTGTGGGACTCCACCTGGGAGCACCCGGGCGAGGTCAGCGCCGCCGCGCTCAACGGCGGCGTGCACCAGGACGCCGGCACCCGCGCCGCCCTGGAGCCGCTGAGCCTCCGCGTCTACGTCGCCTGACCCGGCCGACTGCTGGTCGCCGAGATAGGGCCACCCGCCCGAGACAGGGCCTGCTCCGGCCCTGTCTCGGCGCGCAGGCCCTCTCTCGGCGCGGGGTGCGACGCGTGGGTGCGCGGCGCGGGTCAACCCGCGTTCGCGACCAGGCCCACCTCGGCGACCGAGGCCAGGCCCTCGTGCCGCGGCACGACGCGCACGCTGTACCCGAACGGCCCCGACGCGTCGAGGACCAGGTCCCCGGCGAACCCGTACCGGCCGCCCTCGTAGGTGTCCGCGAGCGCCAGCGGGTCGACGGTGAAGCCGTGCAGCTCGTCGGCCTCGGAGACCTTGCCGTGCACGACCTGCACCTCGACGTCCTCGGGCTTGAGGTCCCCGAGCGCGACGTACGCCTTCACGTGCAGCTGGTCGCCGACCTGCGGCACCTCGCCGACGCCGCCGGACTCGACGTGGTCGACCCGGACGTGCTGCCAGCCCGACCGCATGCGGCCCTTCCAGGCGGCGAGCTCGCGCGCCCCGGCGAAGCCCGAGTCGCCCGCGAGCGCCCGGCCCGCGACCGCCGCGGGTGCGTACAGCCGCTCGACGTAGTCGGCGACCATGCGGGTGGCCTGCACCTTCGGGCCGAGGGTGGCGAGCGTGTGCCGCACCATCTCCAGCCAGCGGCCGGGCAGCCCGCGCTCGTCGCGGTCGTAGAACCGGGGCGCCACCTGGTGCTCGATGAGCTCGTACAGCGCGGCGGCCTCGAGGTCGTCGCGGCGGTCCGGGTCCTCGACGCCGTCGGCGGTGGGGATGGCCCAGCCGTTCTCGCCGTCGAACCACTCGTCCCACCACCCGTCGAGGATGGACAGGTTGAGCCCGCCGTTGAGCGCCGCCTTCATGCCGGAGGTGCCGCAGGCCTCGAGCGGGCGCAGCGGGTTGTTCAGCCAGACGTCGCAGCCCGGGTAGAGGGTCTGGGCCATCGCGATGTCGTAGTTCGGCAGGAACACGATGCGGTGCCGTACCCCGGCGTCGTCGGCGAACCGGACGAGCTGCTGGATGAGCCGCTTGCCCTGGTCGTCGGCGGGGTGCGACTTGCCGGCGATGACGAGCTGCACGGGCCGCTCGGGGTGGGTGAGCAGGGCGCGGAGCCGCTCGGGGTCGCGCAGCATCAGGGTGAGCCGCTTGTAGGTGGGCACCCGGCGCGCGAACCCGATGGTGAGCACGTCGGGCGACAGCACGTCGTCGACCCAGCCGAGCTCGGCCGGGCTGGCGCCGCGCTGCGCCCAGGAGTGCCGCACACGACGGCGGGCGTCCGCGACGAGCTGCGCGCGCAGCGTCCGGCGCATCCCCCACAGCTCCTCGTCGGTGATCGCGTCGGTGCGCAGCCAGCCGACGCCCGCGGCGATCTCCTCGCCGGACAGCCGCGCGGCCGCGAGGTCGGACAGCCGCCGGTCGACCCAGGTCGGGGCGTGCACGCCGTTGGTCACCGAGGTGATCGGCACCTCGACGTCGTCGAAGCCCGGCCACAGGCCGTTGAACATGCCGCGGGACACCTCGCCGTGCAGCAGCGAGACGCCGTTGGCCCGGCCGCCGAGCCGCAGGCCCATGACGGCCATGTTGAACATCGTCGGGTCGCCGCCCGGGTAGTCCTCCGCGCCGAGCGCGAGCACCCGGTCGACCGGGACGCCCGGGGCGGCGTTCGCGCCGCCGAAGTACTGCTGCACCAGCCCGGCCTCGAACCGGTCGATGCCGGCGGGCACGGGCGTGTGCGTGGTGAACACCGTCGCCGCGCGGACGGCCTCCAGCGCCTCGTCGAAGCCGAGGCCCGCGCCGGTGACCAGCTCGCGGATCCGCTCCACGCCGAGGAACCCGGCGTGGCCCTCGTTGGTGTGGTAGACCTCCGGCTCCGGCGCGCCGGTGAGCCGGGACCACACGCGCAGCGCGCGCACGCCGCCGACGCCGAGCAGCAGCTCCTGCTGCAGCCGGTGCTCGCCGCCGCCGCCGTACAGCCGGTCGGTGACCTTGCGGGCCGCCTCGTCGTTCTCGGGCACGTCGGAGTCGAGCAGCAGCAGCGGCACCCGGCCGACCGTCGCGGTCCACACGTGCGCGTGCAGCGTGCGGTCGCCGGGCAGCGCGATCGAGACCACCGCGGGGGTGCCGTCGTGCTCGCGGACCAGGGTGAGCGGCATGCCGTCCGGGTCGAGCAGCGGGTAGGTCTCCTGCTGCCAGCCGTCCCGGGTCAGCGACTGCTTGAAGTAGCCCGCGCCGTACAGCAGGCCGACGCCGATCACCGGCACGCCCAGGTCGGACGCGCTCTTGAGGTGGTCGCCGGCCAGGATGCCGAGGCCGCCGGAGTACTGCGGCAGCACGGCGGTGATGCCGAACTCCGGGGAGAAGTAGCCGATCGCCGCGGGCAGCGACGGGTCCGAGGCCTGCCGCTGCTGGTACCAGCGCGGCGCCTCCAGGTACTCGTGCAGGTCCGCCGTCGCGGCGCGCACCGCGGCGACGACGTCGGGGTCGGCGGCCAGCTCGGCGAGCCGCTCGGGGCGCAGCGCGCCGAGCAGCGCGACCGGGTCGCCGTGCACCTCGTCCCACAGCGCGGGGTCGATGCGGGCGAACAGGTCACGGGTCGGCGCGTGCCACGACCAGCGCAGGTTGTGGGCGAGCTCGTCCAGGTCGGCGAGCTCGGCGGGCAGCGAGGTGCGGACGGTGAATCGGCGGATGGCTCTCACCCGCCTGAGCCTAGGCACTGCGGGGGTGCCGCGAACAGCACCTCGGTCCCACCTTCTGCACCCGGTTCCCCGCAGGTCGGCCGTCCGGATGGCTGGGCCCCGCACCAGTGGATAGGTTCGGTCCCGTGACGTCGACACCCTCGCCGCGCCAGCCCGCGTCC
>NZ_JAANNB010000237.1 GCF_011603975.1 Cellulomonas sp. IC4_254
CGGGAGCGTGCTCCCGGGGGCCCGTGCGGCGGCCCCGCCCGAGCCGCCCCCTGCGGGCTCGGACGGTGCCGCCGCGCGCGGGCCGGTGCCCTCCGCACCGGTCGTGCGCGTCACCCGTGTAGTCCGCAGGGATCGGCGATCCGTCACGTCGCTGTCGTGTGACCTCGATCACATCAGGTCGCGGTCCGCCACAGCCGCGACGACCCGCTCCCCCGGATGCGCGGCGCGAGGGCTGCTGCGACCGTGGGGGCATGACCAGCAGACTCGTGCTCGTCCGCCACGGGGAGAGCGAGGGGAACGTCGCCGCCACCCGCGCCGAGCGCGCCGGCGCCGAGACCGTCGGCGTGCCCTGGCGCGACGCGGACACCCCGTTGTCCGCCACCGGCGAGGAGCAGGCGCGGGCGCTCGGCGCCCACCTGGCCACGCTGCCGCCCGACGAGGCGCCCGAGGTGCTGTGGTGCTCGCCGTACGTGCGGGCCCGGCGCACCGCGGAGCTCGCGCTCGACAAGGCCGGCCTCCCGCTGCGCACGGTGGTCGACGAGCGGCTCCGGGACCGCGAGCTCGGCATCCTCGACGGGCTGACCAGCCACGGCGTCGACGCCCGGTTCCCCGACGAGGCCGCCCGCCGCGACCGGCTCGGCAAGATGTACTTCCGGCCGCCCGGCGGCGAGTCCTGGTCCGACGTCGCGCTGCGGCTGCGCTCGTTGGTGGGCGACATCGAGCGGCGCGAGGAGGGCCGGCGGGTGCTGGTCGTCTGCCACGACGCCGTCATCTGGCTGCTCCGGTACGTCTGCGAGGGGCTGACCGAGGACCAGCTGATGGCGCAGGTCGCCGAGCACAGCGTCCGCAACGCGTCCGTGACCGTCCTGGCCGGCGGCCCGGACGGCTGGCGCGCCGAGGTCGTGGACGACGTCGCGCACCTGGCCGGGGCCGAGGTCACGGAGCACCCGGGGCAGGGCGATGAGTGACGCGCCCGCCCTCACGCCGGCGCTGCTGCGCGGCTGGCCGCTGCCGTCGCGGGACGGCACGAAGGACGTCCGCGGCGGGGTGCTGGTCGTGGGCGGCGCCCGCCGCACGCCCGGCGCGGCGGCCCTCGCGGGCCTGACCGCGCTCCGGATCGGCGCCGGCCGGCTGACGCTCGCGGTCGCCGAGTCCGTGGCCGCCCCGCTCGCCGTGGCGACGCCGGAGGCCGGCGTGCTCGCGCTGCCCGAGGACGCCGACGGCTCGCCGACCGGCGCCACGCCCCCGCACCTGGCCGCGGAGCTGGAGCGCGCCGACGCGGTCGTCGTCGGTCCCGGGCTGGACGAGCCCGAGGGCGCGGCGGCGCTGGTGCGCGCCGTCCTCGGTGCGCTGGCCGGCCGGGACGCGGCGGTGCTGCTCGACGCCTTCGCCCTCGGGGTGCTGCCGGGCCTGCGGGACGAGGTCGTGCTGCCGGAGGGCCGCACCGTGCTCACGCCGAACACCGCCGAGGCGGCGCGGCTGCTGGGCGTCGACGAGGTCGACGGGGACGACGCCGCGGCCCGGGTGGCCGACCGCTGGGGTGCGGTCGTCAGCTGCGCGGGCACCATCGCGCACCCGGACGGGCGCCGGTGGACGTCGGCGACGGGCTACCCCGGGCTGGGCACCTCAGGCAGCGGCGACGTGCTCGCCGGTGCCGTGGCGGGGCTCCTCGCCGGTGGCGCCCCGCCCGAGCAGGCCGCCTGCTGGGGCACCGCCGTCCACGGCTCCGCCGGCGACCGCCTGGCCGCCCGCGTCGGACCGCTGGGCTACCTGGCGCGCGAGCTGGCCGACGAGGTCCCGGCCGTCCTGGTCGAGCTGCAGGCCTGACGGCGCGGCGCCCGGCACCGCACCTCCGAGGTCCCCGCCGCCGGGCTCGGCGACCCGGTCCGCGCCGACCACGTAGCGGAACTGGGTCACGGTGGGCTCGTCGATCCCGGCCGGCGCGGAGCGCAGCGTGATCTCCTCGTGCCCGGACATCCGGCCCGTGCCGGCGTCGACCAGCAGCACCTGCACCGCCTCGATGCCGTCGGTGGCCGGGCCGCCGGGGATGCCGAGGGCCACCGCGCGCCGCCCGGTCCGGTCGGTCACCTCGCCCGCGAGGGTGACGCCCGGCTCGTCGGCCAGGACCGCCCACAGCGTCGACTCGAACGCCGAGGACAGCACGTACGGGTCCGAGACGATCGCCGCGGCCCGGTACAGGCACCACGCCGCGTACGCGGAGTCCGGACCGCAGCCCATCGCCGCGCCGCCGGCCACCTCGAGCAGCTCGCCGCGCAGCGTGGCCGGGTCGTCCGACAGCGACGAGAACAGGTCCGGGTCGAACGAGCCCGCGGGGATCCGGTCCACCGTCGCGTCGGCGGGCGCCGTGTCGATCGCGGTGAGCCGCCCGCCCTCGCCGAGCTGCTGCCCGCGCCACTCCGCCGCCACCATCGAGCCGTCCGGGCTCAGCCAGGTCTCCCGCACCAGCGGGTCGACGGTCGAGGTCGGGTCGCCGTCGTCGCCCACGCCGGCCGTGAGGTACCAGGCCTGCGACAGCACGTGCTGCACGTCGCCGGCGGGCTCGGGCTCCGGCTGGTCGGCCGCGGTGTCCGCGAGCGCGAGCAGGGTGTCGTGCGCCGGCTCGCCGCCACCCGCCGCCAGCTCGGCGGGGGTCACCGGGAACGCCAGCATCGGCGGGGAGCCGTCCGCGACCGCGGCGGGCGGGTCGTGCAGCGGGAGGAGGGCCAGCACGGTGCCGCCGACCGCGGCCGCGGCGACCCCCGCCGCGGCGGCGACCCAGCGGCGGGCGCGGCGGCGCGGGGCGCGCAGGGGCACCACGGGGGCGCCGTCGACGCCCTCGGGGGCACGCCCGTCCGGGTCGACGTGCGGCGGCCGGGCCGAGAGGTCGCCTGGCGCGCGGACGCCGGCCCGCGCGGCCGGGTCCGAGGCCAGGATGCGCGCGAGCAGGTCCTCGTCGCCCGGGTGCGCCGCGGGCGACGGTGCACCGGCGCCGTGCGCGGCGAGCAGGGCACGCAGGGCCTCGGCCTCGGCGAGGGCGTCGGGCAGCGCGGCGTCGCGGTCGTCGTCGGTCATCGGCCCCTCCCCCCGGGTCGCGCCTCGTCCGTGCCGTCGTGCGTGCTGCCCTCCGGTGCCGGACCGCCCGGCGTCGGGCCGTCGGGCGTCGTGCCGCCCGGCGTGGTGCCGTCGAGCGCCGCGGCCAGCCGGGCGCGGGCCCGGGACAGCCGCGAGGTGAGCGCGGTGAGCGAGCAGCCGAGCACCTCGGCCGCCTCGCTCGGCGTGAGCCCCGCCCACACGGTCAGGGACATCGCCTCGCCCTCGGCCGGAGGCAGCTGCGCGAGCAGCCACCGGGCCAGGTCGTCGCCGGCGAGCCGGTCCGACGGGTCCGCGACCGGCGTCCGGGTCGGCTCGGCCGCCGCCACGCCCACGACGGTCCGCAGCTGGCGGCTGCGCTGCTCGTGGACGTGCTTGATCTTGTTCCGGGCCACCCCGAACACCCACGGACGGAGCTGGTCGCCGGTCCGGGGCGCGTCCGCCCAGCGCCGCCAGAGCACCAGGAACGTCTCGGCGACGACGTCCTCGGCGAGGTCGTCAGGGACCTGCCGGCGGGCGTACCCGCGCACCTGCGGGGCGAGCAGCCGGTAGGCATCGGCGAACGCCTCGGCGCCGCCGTCCCCCGGAAGGGCGCCGTCCGCGCCCTCGTCGCCCCCTGCCCCCACGCCGTCCTCAGGTCGCTCGTCAGCATGTCGTCCCACTCATCGTACGGACCGAGAGGGTGCCGACCGACGCGACCGGCGTCTGGGTGCCGGCGTTCCAGCAGGTGACGGTGCCCGCGCCGCCCGAGCCCGAGTAGGTGCGCACGTCGACGGCCATGCGGTTCCACACGGAGCCCGCGCTCGCGAGGGACGTGTTCTGCAGACCGGTCGTGCCCGTCGACCAGAACGTCCCCGAGTAGCCGGCGCCGCTCCACAGGCAGAACCGCCCGGCCACGCACTGGCTGCTGCTGTAGGCGGTCACCTCGACCGGCCCGGTCCCGTCGTCGCCGTCCGCCGCACCCGCCGGCGCCGCGAGGGCGGAGAGCAGGAGGACGACCGCGCCGACGAGGGCGACGCGGAGGCGGCGGACGGAGGTGGGCTGCACATGGGGTGTCATCCCGGCATCGTCGCCGCGCGTCACGTGGCGCTCATGTGAGATGCGTCACACGCACGCCCTCGTGGCAGAGTCGGGCCCCGTGACCGATCGCTACGCACCCGACGACCACCTGGGCCACCGCTCGCTGCTCGTCGCCGCCGCCTACGTGCTCCTGCTCCGGGGGGACGACGTCCTGCTGCAGCTCCGCCGCGGCACCGGCTACATGGACGGCCGGTGGGCGACGCTCGCCGGCCACGTCGACCCCGGCGAGTCCGTGCACGAGGCGGCCGTGCGCGAGGCCGCGGAGGAGGCCGGCGTCCGGGTCGACCCGGCCGACCTCGAGCCGGTGACGACGCTGCACCGGTTCGAGCGCGGCGGGCCGCAGGTCGAGCAGCGGTGCGACTGGTTCTTCGTCGCGCGGCGCTGGTCCGGCGACCCGGCGGTGGCCGAGCCGGACAAGGCCGCCGAGATGCGCTGGTTCCCGCTCGGCGCGCTGCCGGACCTCGTGGTGCCGCACGAGCGGCTGGTGCTCGACGGCGTGCGCGGCGGGCGGCTGCCCGCGGTGCTGTCGCTGCCGTCCTGACGCCCGACGCGCGGGGCGGGTCAGGGCAGGCGGAGCTCCGCGCGCAGCCCGGGCGCCCCGTCGGTGCGGTCGGCCAGCACCACGTCGCCCCCGTGCTCGCGGGCGATCTCCCGCGCGATCGCCAGCCCGAGCCCGCTGCCACCCCCCGGGCGCGCCCGCGCCGCGTCCAGCCGGACGAACCGCGCGAACGCCCGCTCGCGGTCGGCCGCCGGGACGCCCGGGCCGTCGTCCACCACCGCGACCAGGCCGTCCGCCACCTCGACCCGCACGACCCCGACCGCGTGGCCGAGCGCGTTGTCCACGAGGTT
>NZ_JAANNB010000238.1 GCF_011603975.1 Cellulomonas sp. IC4_254
CCGGCACGCCCACTCGGCCGGTCCACCCGGCGCGCGCACACGGCCGGTCCACCCGGCGCGCGCACACGGCCGGTCCACCCGGCACGCCGACTCGGCCGACGCACCCGGCGTGCTCAGACGGCCGGTGCACCCGGCGCGCCGACTCGGCCGACGCACCCGGCGTGCTCAGACGGCCGGTGCACCCGGCGCGCCGACTCGGCCGGCGCACCCGGCGTGCTCAGACGGCCGGTCCACCCGGCGCGCCCAGACGGCGCGCCCACACGGCCGGTACGGCCGGTGCGCCCGGTACGCCGGTCCGGGCCGCTGGCCGGGGGTCAGCGGGTGGCGCGGGCGACCGCGGCCGAGACGACCGAGTCGACCCGGGCGCCGCGGCGGGTGATGCCGAGCTCGGCGCGCAGGGCCGCGGCGAGCTCGTCGGGGGTGCGGTCGGTGCCGTCGGACACGAGCCACGCGACGAGGTCGTCGAGCTGGTCGTCGGAGTAGGCGCTGACCGGGAGGCCCGGCCGCACGTCGGGGCGGGGACCGCCGGGGACGGGCAGCGTCGGCTGCACGGCGCGGACGGCGCCGGTCATCGGCGCGGCCGCCTCCATGACGCCCGGGATCTGCGCGGCCGTCGCGGGAGCCGCGGTCGACGGCCGGTCTGCGGACGAGTCGGCGGCGGCACCGGCCCGGGCGGACCCGGACCGCGACCCCTCGGTACCCGACGTGCCGGCACCAACCGGCGCACCCCCGCCGTCCCGCGGGGCACCAGCCGGCGCACCCGCGTCGTCCCGCGACGCGCCGGGGGCCGCCGGCGGCGTCCAGACCGCCGGCACCGCCCGGTCGCCCGGGGCCTCGCCCGTCGCCGGGCCGTCCTCGGCCGCGACGTCCGGCACCACCGTGATCGCGCCGGTCGCGTCGAGCACGCGCCGCTCCCCCGGGCGGGCGCCGCCGCCGGCGGGCAGGTCCGCCCCCGGGACGACCGCGAAGCCGGTGAGCGTGGGCGCGGGACCGGTGCCGTCGTCGTCGAGCAGGGGCGCGGGCACGAGGAGCCGGGCGCGCGCCCGGTCGGCCTCGGACTCCGCGATCCGGCGGTCGGCGACGGCGTGCAGGGCGCGGCGGATGCGGTCGACCTCGGCCTCGGGGTCGAGGAACGCGGCGGCCGACCAGACGCGCAGCACGCTCCAGCCGAGCCGCTCGAGCCGCTCGGCGACCTGGCGGTCGCGGACCCGGACGCTGGGCTCGTGCAGGTAGGCGTCGTCGTCGGTGAGCACGGCGACGAGCAGCTCGCCGGGCAGGTCGGGGTGGCCGACGGCGAGCGGGAGGTGCAGCCCGCCGGGCAGGCCGTGGTCCAGCTCGACGACGAGCCCGTGCCGCCACAGGCGCTCGGCCAGGTCGACGACGAGGCGGTCGGGGGTGCGCTCGGGGGCGGAGGCCTTGACCTCCTCGGCCACGGCCGGCGCCTTCACCTCCTCCGCCACGGCGGGGGCCTCGACCTCCTCGGCCACGGCCGGCGCGTCCCCGCCCGGCGCCTCCGCGCCCGGCAGGACCCCGGCCTCGGCGGGCCCGCCGGCCTCCGGCTCGTCCGCCACCGGCGCGGCCGCGATCGCCAGGTCGGTCTCCCCCGCGGCCCGTCGCTCGGCGAACCGCAGCAGGTCGGCGAGCAGCCGGGGCCCGGGCCCGCGCAGCCGCTCCGGGTCCACGTCGGCGACCGCGAAGCAGGACACCACGTCGAGCCGGTGCCGCGTGACGCCGAGCGCCGCGAGCAGCAGCGCGTCGCCGCCCGGCCCGCTGATGGGGCCGAACCGGTGCAGCACCCGCCCGTGCGGGGTGCGCCCGAAGCCGAGCGACAGGATCAGCGCGTCCCGGCGCAGGCCGGCGACGTTGGTGAGGTCGGTGACGACGAACGGCTCGGGCCGCGCGCCGTCGAGGCAGGCGGCGAGCGACGGCGAGTCCCGGACCTGCGCGAGCACGGCCTCCCGGATCTGCGCGGTGTGCACGCGCGAGGCGGTGACGACGGCCAGGGACTCCTGGCCGTGGGTCAGCGCGTGCTCGATGACGAGCTCGACGACCCGGTCGACGTCGGCGCGGGTGCTCTGCACGGCGCCGGAGCCGTCCGGCATCCCGGTGCCGTCGACGAGGTGGTGCCCGACCGCGGCCGCGCTGGTGGGCAGCGGGGTCGGGGACAGCACGTCGCCGTAGCCGTGCGCGGCGAGGAACGCGGTGAGGTACGGGTCGCGGCGGGACGCGTCGGCGCGCAGGGGGACGGTCGGCAGCACGTCGGCGAGCTCGCGGACGGCGGTGCCGGACGCGCAGCGCCGGTCGCCGACGACGACCACCTGGCGGCCGCGGGCGATCGCGGGCAGCGCGACCTCGACGGGCAGGTGCGCGGCCGCGTCGAGGACCACGAGGTCGACGGTCCGGGCGGCGGGCAGCACCTGCGGGACGAGCATCGGCGCGGCGGCGAGCACCGGTCGCAGCCGGCGGGCGACGTCGGGGTAGCGCTCGAACGTCTCGCGCAGGCCGGTCAGCCGCTCCTCGACGAGCTCGGCGAACAGCGCCTCGGTCTGCTCGGTGTGCGCCGCCATGGTGTTGCGGACGTGCGCGGCGGCGCGGGCGCGGACGGGGCCGGCGAGCGCGGCCGTGTGCGCGACGTCGAGCTGCCGGTACTCCGCGGCCAGCCGGCCGAGGGTGCGGCCGTCGTAGCCGGCGAGCGCCGGGTCGGCGGCGAGCAGCTGCTCGAAGACGGTGCTCCACCAGGCGAGCTCCAGCTCGGCGGGGACGAGCGCGGCCGGCACCCGGCGCGCCGCCAGGTCGTCCAGCAGGTCGTCCAGCCCCGCGGCGCGCAGCGACCGCAGCAGCCGGGTGCGCTCGGGCAGCTGCGCGAGCGTGTCCCGCGCGGCGACCAGCCGGCGCACCCGGTCCAGGACCTCGCCGATCGGGCGGCCGAGCAGGTCGGCGCCCTCGGGGGTCCCGGCGAGCACGACCCCCAGCGCCTCGACGTCCGCGCGCACCTCGCGGTGCTCGGCCTCGATCTCGCCCAGCCCCTCCGGCAGCCGCGGCCAGCCGCCGGCCGGGCAGTGCTCGGCCCAGATGGCGCGCTGCCGCTGCACGTCGAGCAGGGCGGCGTGCAGGTCGGCGACCGGGCGGCCCGGGCGCACGAGGTCCTTGGCCTGCTTCTTGAGCCGGCGGCGCAGCCAGTAGCCCATCGGCGTGCCGTGCTCGGCGCGCCAGGCCTTCGACGCGGTGGCCGCGACCATGTCGGCCGGGCTGCGCTCGAACACGATCGGCTGGAACACGTCGAGCGCGCCGCGCACGCCGGCGAGCACCTCGAGCTGCTCGGCCCAGGTCGCCAGGGTCGTCGCGGGGGTGAACCCGGTGACCTCGGCGACCTCCGCGATCCGGCGCTCGACGGCGGCCAGGCCCTCGTCGCCCGCCAGGCGCTCGGCGCGGCGCAGGGCGTCGGCGGCCTCCGCGTCGGTGAGCAGGGCGGCCCCGTACCAGGGGGTGTCGACCGGGCGGAGCGTGAACGCCCCGGCCTCGGCGGCCTCGCGCAGCTCCGTGCCGACGGCCGCGCGGCGGTCGGCGTCGAGCGTGCGCGCGACCTCGGCGGAGAGCCGGACGGTGGTGCGGGGCGCGGGGCGCTCGGCGGTGAGCCGGGCCAGCGCCTGGAACGCGTCGTAGGCGGACGCGCCCCACGGCTCGCGGACCCGGTGCAGGCCGTCGACGTAGCCGCGCAGCCGCTCGCGGCGCTCGACCAGCGCACGGCGCAGCTCCGCCGTGGCGACGGGGTCGCCGGGGTCGACGTCGAGGGTCATCGCGCCCATGAGCCGGCGGGAGGAGGCGGCCCGCCAGGCGGCGTCCGGCGCCACGTCGAGCAGCACCTCGCCCACCCCGAGCTGCTCCAGCCGCTCGCGCAGCGCGACGGCGGCGCGCCGGTGGCCGGGGACGTACAGGACGGTGCGGCCCTCGGCGGCGGCGTCCGCGACCAGCGCGGCGAGCGTGCCGGTGACGTCGCTGTCGGCGGGGGCGTCGACGAACACGTGCGCGCCGCCGGCGACCACGTCGAGGACGTGCTGCTGCGCCGGGTCCAGGTCGCCGACGCCGCGCTCCAGCGCCGGGTCCCGGTCGCCGCGGGCCGGCTCGGGCAGGGTGACGTCGAGCCCGGCGACCGCCTCGGGGACGCCGGCGAGCGCGGCGACCACCTCGTGCCGCTCCAGGGCGGACGCGAGCCGGTCGAGGTCGTCGACGAGCACCTGACCCGGGTGCACGAACGTCCCGACGACGATCCGGTCGACCAGCTGGAAGTCGTCGAGGACCGCCGTGCCGAGCGAGGTGAGGCGGGTGATCGCGTCCCGCGGGTCGAAGCCGGAGCCGGTGAACGCGCTCCGGGCGACCGCACCGGGGTCGAGCAGGGCGCCGCGCGAGCGCAGCGCGCGGGCCAGCACCGGGTTGACCTCGAGGGACGGCTCCAGCGTCAGCTCGTAGTCGCTCTCGGCGGTGCCGCGGGCGCGCAGCGAGACGGGGCGGAGCAGCACGGGCGCGCGCACCTTGCGGGCCGTGGGCGCGGGGGCGTCGGACTCGCCGCCCGCGCCGTCGCCGCCGGTGCGCGCCGCCGACTCGCGGGTCGCGGTGGCGATGGCCGCGACGTCGTCGGTCGCCACGTCGGGGGTCGAGTGCTCGGTCCAGGAGGCGACGCCGATGGCCAGGTAGGTCGGCGCGATGCCGTACTGCTGCGCGTACGTCCCGGCGCGGGCGGCGACGGCGCGGGCGCGGCGCCGGGCCGTGCCGAGCGCGGCGCCCTCCCGGACCAGGTTCGACAGCCGGGTCTCGCGCCCGGCGAACAGCTGGGCGATGCCGGACGGGTGCGCGGCGGACAGGTCGAGGGCGGCGTCGCCGAGCAGCTCGACGTCCGCCAGCGTGGAGCCGCCGGCGGCCTCGACGAGCGCGGCGCGCCAGGTGCCGGTGGCGCCCTCGACGAGCTCGGCGGCGGAGGGCGGCTCGACCAGCACGGGGCCGG
>NZ_JAANNB010000239.1 GCF_011603975.1 Cellulomonas sp. IC4_254
GACGCGGGCGCGGCCGAGCGCGCCGGGTCGACCGGCGTCCGGGGGTGCTCCCGCGGCGGCTGCACGTCCAGCACCGTAGCGGTTCGAGCCCCTGATCTGGGGCAACTGCCGCACGACGGGCGGGCGGAACCCTCCCGCGGCCGCCGGACGACGTGGATACTGGCCCGGGCGCCGGGATCCCGGCCCCGTCGAACCGACCCGAGGAGACAGACATGGCCGAGACCTACGCCGGCGAGTTCTACTGCGTGAAGTGCAAGGAGAAGCGCCAGGCCGAGGGTGACGTCGTCGTCTCGGAGTCCGGTCGCCGCATGGCCAAGGCCACCTGCCCCGTGTGCGGCACCAAGCTGAACCGGATCCTCGGCAAGGCCTGAGCACGACCCGACCTGTGGACGACGGCGTCCGCCCCCGCCCGGGGTGCCACGGTGGTGGCACTCGACAGGACGGGGGTGGGGCACCGTGCAGCTCCGGCAGGGACTTCGCGTGCTGCGGCGCGCGACCGACGAGGTCCAGGTGGGCCTCGACCCGCGGTGGGCGGTGCGGGTCGACGGGCTGACCCCCGAGCGGGCCGAGCGCCTGCTCCGCGCGGGCGACCGCCACGTCGACGACGCCCTGCCCGCGCCGGCGCTCGACGCGCTGGGCGCCGCCGGGCTGCTGCGCCCGGCCACGGCGCGCGCCCGCCCCGTCCGGGCGGACCTGCGACCGGAGGCCCTGGCGCACGGGCTGGTCCGCGCCGACGGCGACGGCGTGGCGGCGGTGCGCAGGCGCTCGCGCTCGACGGTCGCGGTCGTCGGGCTCGGCCGGGCCGGGGCCGTCGTCGCGACGACGCTCGCGGTCGCCGGCGTCGGGACGCTGCTGCTCGACGACCCGCGCGTGCCCGGACCCGAGGACCCCGCCGGCGACGGGGCCGACCGGGCGACCGCGCTCACCGGCGCGCTGGGGCTGCTCGCCCCGCGGACCCGCGTCCGGGCGGCCCGCGGCCGGGACCGGCTGCTGGCCGACCCGCCAGACGCGGTCGTGACGGTGTCGGCCGACGCGACGGACCCCGCGACGGCCCTGCTGCTGCTGGGCGCGGACCTGCCGCACCTGCCGGTGGTGACGCGGGAGGCGGACGCGCTGGTGGGGCCGTTCGTGCGGCCCGCCCGGCCCGGCGACGACCCGCTCCCCTGCCTGCGGTGCCTCGACCTGCACCGCGCCGCGGCCGACCCGGCGTGGCCGGTGGTGCTCGCGCAGCTGGTGTCGCCGCGGGTCGGCGCGCGTGCGGCCGAGCCCCCGGCGGCGCTGGCCACCGTGGCGGGCGGGCTGGCCGCGGCGGAGGTGCTGGCGCACCTGGACGGCGAGGAGCCGCGGACCTCCGGCGCGCAGTACGAGATCGAGGTGCCGTCCGTCGCGCCGCGGCTGCGCCGGTGGGCGGCGCACGACGGGTGCGGGTGCGCCGCCCTCGTCGGCTGACCGGCCGGCGACGACGGGCGGGCCCGGCACCCGGTCGCTCGGACCGGGCGCCGGGCCCGCGGGACGGTCAGGCCGCCGGGCTGGCGTCCTTCCGCGGCCGGCCGCGGCCGCGCTTGACCGCGACGACCTGGCCACCGACGAACACCTCGCCGCCCCACACGCCCCAGGGCTCCTGCCGCTCGATCGCGCCGGCGAGGCAGCCCTCGAGCAGCGGGCAGGTGCGGCAGAGCGCCTTGGCCTGCTCGACCTCGGCGGTCCGCTCGGCGAACCAGAGCTCGGGGTCGTTGGACCGGCACGGGATGAGCCCCGCGACCAGGGCGTCGAACTGCACATCGGTGACGGCGGGCGTCGAGGCGGGCGGCCAGGGACCGGAACCGCCCTGGTTGACCGTGTCGAGCAGCGTCGTGAGCCGCACGATGTCCTCCTGAATGACTTGCGGGTTGAGCGAGGTGGCGGTGGATCCGCAGCTGCCTCGCCCCCCTGCAGGTGCCGGGGAAGACGAAGGCCGCGGAATCCGGTGGACTCCGCGGCCTGAAGGGGCTGGTCATCGACTCAGATGACCGGTCCTCCTGGGGCGGAGTCGGAGCGGGACGAGAGATCGCGCGCACGCAGCCGGAGACCGGTGCCGCCGAGGCCACGGATGCCCGTGCCCGGGGCGGCGGGGGACACAGCGATCCCCTGGTACTCGCCGAAGGTGGGTGCCTGGAACGGCAGCGCGATCGCGCCGGCGCCGAACTCGTCGATCATGTTCTTCACAGCACCACACCTCCTTCTCGTCATCGGGCCGCCGCCGCTTCGCGCAGCACGACCTTCCAGCAGGACTCGTTCACCGTAGAGGGGCCCGCACGGGCGGCACAACCGATTTATCGAGAGATTTCCCGACGAGTTCCCGCCGGTCCCCCGATCGGCCGATCAGCCGGCCGCCGCCGCCTCGCCCGCCGCGGGTCTCCGGCCGGCCACGATCGCCAGCAGGTCGGGCCCGTACCGGTCGATCTTGGCCGGTCCGATCCCCTGGACCCGCGCCAGCTCCGGGACGCTCGCCGGGCGCAGCTCCGCGATGGCCGACAGCGTCGCGTCGCCCAGCACGGTGTACGAGGGCTTGGCCGTCGCCCGGGCCAGGTCCGCCCGCCACGCGTGCAGGGCGGCCAGCAGCTCGGCGTCGACCTCCCCGGTGAGCCGCGGCACGGCGCGGGGCCGCCCGTCGCCGAACCGCGCGCGCCCCTCCTGCGGCCAGAGGCCGTCGAGGAACCGCGAGCGCCGGCGGGTCGCCCGGCCGCCCGGCGTCCGGGACCGGCCGTAGGACAGCTCGAGGTGCTGGCGGGCGCGGGTGACGCCGACGTAGAGCAGCCGGCGCTCCTCCGCGAGGTCGGCGGCCGTGTCGGCGGACGCCCACGGCACCAGGCCCTCGCTGAGCCCGGCGAGGAACACCGCGTCCCACTCCAGGCCCTTGGCGGCGTGCAGCGACGCGAGCGTGACGCCCTCCACGGTCGGGGCGTGCTGGGCGGCGGCTCGCTCGTCGAGGTCGGCGATCAGGTCCTGGACCGTCGCCCGCCCGCCGGCGCGCTCGGCCGCCGCGGCGAGGTCGTCCGCGAGCGTCACCAGCGCGTGCAGCGTGTCCCAGCGCTCCCGCGAGGCGCCACGGGCCGCGGGCGGCTCGTCCGTCCAGCCCGCCGAGCGCAGCGCGTCCCGCACGGTCTCCGTCATCGGCACGTCCGCGTCCGCGGCCACCGCGGCACCCCGCAGCCGGACGATCGCGTCCCGGACCTCCTTGCGCTGGAAGAACCGCTCGCCGCCGCGCAGCACGTACCCGATCCCCTGGTGCGCGAGGGCCTGCTCGAACGCCTCGGACTGCGCGTTGGTCCGGTACAGCACCGCGATCTCGCTCGGGCGGGTGCCCGCCGCGATCAGCCGGCCGATCCGGGTCGCGACACCCGCGGCCTCCGCCTCGTCGTCGTCGTACACCGCGAACCGGACGGGCCCGCCCGACGGGCGCTGCGCGATGAGCTCGAGCGGCTCCCAGCGCGCGCCGCGGTCCTTCGGCGCACGGCGCAGCACCTCGTTGGCCAGGCCGACGACCTGCGGGGTGGACCGGTAGTCGCGCACCAGCCGGACGACCTGCGCCTCGGGGTGCTCGGCGGTGAACCGCGTCAGGTAGTGCGGCGTCGCGCCCGCGAACGAGTAGATGGTCTGGCTCGGGTCGCCGACCACGCACAGCTCGTCCCGCCCGCCGAGCCACTGGTCGAGCAGGAACTTCTGCAGCGGGGAGATGTCCTGGTACTCGTCGACGACGAACCGCCGGTACTGGTGCCGGATCTCGTCCGCGACGGCGCGGTTCTCCACCAGCATCCCGGACAGCAGCCAGAGGATGTCCTCCATGTCCATCACGCCGCGCGCGTCCTTGGCGTCCTCGTACGCGGTGATGAGCCGGGCGACGACGTGGTGGTCGTGGCCGGCGGGCGCCGGGCGGTCCGCCGCCGCGGCGGCGCGGACGTAGTCCTCGGCGGTGATCCGGGAGACCTTGGCCCACTCGATCTCGGAGGCGAGGTCGCGCACGGACACCCGGTCGACCGACAGCCCGAGCCGGTGGCACGCGTCCGCGACGACCGGCGCCTTCTGCGCGAGCACCTGGGGCGAGGGGCCGCCGACGACCTTGGGCCAGAAGTACCGCAGCTGGCGCAGCGCGGCCGAGTGGAAGGTCCGGGCCTGCACGCCGGCGACGCCCAGGTCGCGCAGCCGGGTGCGCATCTCTCCCGCCGCGCGGGCGGTGAACGTCACCGCGAGCACGCTGGTGGGCGCGTACACGCCGGTGCGCACGCCGTAGGCGATCCGGTGCGTGATCGCCCGCGTCTTGCCGGTGCCTGCGCCGGCCAGGACGCACACCGGGCCGGTGAGGGCGCGGGCGACCTCCCGCTGGTCCGGGTCGAGGGCGTCGAGGAGGTCGTCGGCAGGCATCGCCGGAAATCCTCGCACCTCCCGCCGACACGCCGGGACGCCCGTCCCCAGGGAGGTGCGGGCGCGGTGCCGGGCACGTCCGGGATGATCCTGCGGGCGCCGGGCGTTCTGCTCGGTGACGCGACACCGACCGAGCGAAGGCAGACGATGACGACCACGCAGGACCTGCCCGTCGAGGGCACCGTGACGATGTACTCGACCACCTGGTGCGGCTACTGCCGCCGCCTCAAGACGCAGCTCGACTCCGCGGGCATCGCGTACACCGAGGTCGACATCGAGCAGACCCCCGACGCCGCGGCGTTCGTCGAGCAGGTGAACGGCGGCAACCAGACCGTGCCGACCGTGCTGTTCCCGGACGGCTCCGCCGCCACGAACCCGTCGCTGGTGCAGGTCCGCGAGCGCCTCGGCGCCTGACCTCCCGGCCGCGGCGTCGCCCGCAGCACCCGGACCCGAGGGCCCGCCCGGCACCGCTCAGCGCGTGCCGAGCGGGCCCTCGTCCACGGGGGCGGGGGCGGCGCGCCGCCC
>NZ_JAANNB010000023.1 GCF_011603975.1 Cellulomonas sp. IC4_254
GCTGCGGGATGACGGGGGTCCCGGCCGGGGCGCGCCTCAGGCGCGGGCGGGGGACCGCTGGGACGTCAGCGACACATTCGACAGCGGCACCGCACCGTCGGCACGACGACGGACCCCGCGGGGAGCGGGGTCGCGTGGGCGTGCTGGACGGCGGACATGCCGACGAGTCTGAGCAGCCCCGCGTGACGTGTCAAGGGTGACCGTCGCGCCCGGTGCGGGCTCGCTGGTCACCGCCCGGCGGCCGCTCGCGGCGCCGTCCGGTCCGTGGACTCCTCAGCCGGCGGCGAGCGCGCGCAGGTCCGCCAGCGCGGCCCGCACGTGGTCGTCGAGGCCGCGCCCGCCGTCGCTCGCGACCCACGCCTCGAACCCCACGCGGAACGCCGCCACGGCGGCCTCGGCGGCCAGCGCGGCGGCGGGTGCGGCGACGCCGCGCTCGCGCAGCGCGGCGGCGACGGCGGTGCCGAGCGCCGCCATCTTGAGCAGCTCGCGCTCCTGCAGGCCCGGGTTGGCCGCGACGACGCCCGCGCGGGTGCGGGCTCGCTCGTACCGGTCGGCCAGGGCGTCGCAGCCGCGCACCACCCCGGCGCCGGCGGCGTCGAGCGGCCCCGCGTCCGCCGGTGCCTCCGCGACCCCGGCGACCGCCAGGCGCTCCAGGGTGTGCGCGCCGTCGAACAGCACCTCGCGCTTGTCGGCGAAGTACCGGAAGTAGGTGCGCTCGGTGACGCCGGCGCGCTCGGCGATGTCCTGGACGGTGGTCTGCTCGTAGCCGCGCTCGGCGTACAGCTCCAGCGCGGCGCGCGCCATCCGGCCCTGCGCGTCCGGCTCCCAGCGTCCCATCCGGCCAGTGTAGTGATGGCAGCGCCTGACATCAGGCGTACGGTGATGACAGCGACTGACATCACGGTCGCCCCGGGTTCGCCCGGGTGCTCGTCCCTGGAGGACTCCCATGCGTGTGTTCGTCACCGGTGCGTCCGGCTGGATCGGCTCGGCCGCCGTCCCCGAGCTGCTCGCCGCGGGGCACGACGTCGTCGGCCTCGCCCGCTCCGACGCGTCCGCCGCCGCCCTCGCGGCGGCCGGCGTCGAGGTCCGGCGCGGCGACCTCGACGACCTCGGGGCGCTGCGGGCCGGCGCCGAGGACGCCGACGCCGCCCTGCACCTCGCGTTCAAGCACGACTTCAGCGACTTCGAGGCGTCCGGCCGCACGGAGCGGGCCGCCGTCGCGGCGATCGGCGACGTGCTCGCCGGCACCGACCGGCCGCTGCTGCTCGCGTCCGGCATCGCGGGGATCGCGCCCGGGCGGCTGCTCACCGAGGACACGGCCTCGCCGTACTCCGACCCCGACGCCCCGCGCGGGGCGAGCGAGACCTACGCCCTGGGGCTCGCCGCCCGCGGCGTCCGGCCGGTCGCCCTGCGGTTCGCGCCCACCGTGCACGGCTTGGGCGACCACGGGTTCGTCGCCGAGCTGGTGCGGGTCGCCCGCGAGCGCGGCGTCGCGGGGTACGTCGGCGACGGAGCGAACCGGTGGCCGGCGGTGCACCGCGCGGACGCCGGGCGCCTGGTCGCGCTCGCCCTCGCGCGGGCGGCCGCGTCGGGCGACGTCCCGGTGGTGCACGCCGTCGGCGAGGAGGGCGTGCCCGCGCGCGACATCGCCGAGGCGATCGGCCGCGCGGCCGGGGTGCCCACGGCGTCGGTCGCGCCCGAGGACGCCGCCGCGCACTTCGGCTGGATCGGCGGGTTCTTCGCCCTCGACCTCCCGGCGTCCAGCGCGCTCACCCGCGAGCGGCTGGGCTGGGAGCCGACCGGGCCGACGCTGCTCGCGGACCTGGCGGCGGGGGCGTACGCGACGCCCGCCCGCTGACGCGGACCCGGTGCGAGCGGGGGGCTAGGCACGCGCCGCGCGGGTGGGGTGTCATGGGGGACCCGGCACCGGCGCGGCGCGCGTCCACCGCCCGAAGGAAGGACCGTTGATGGCGACGATCGTCTCCACCCTGTTCATCTCGCTCGACGGCGTGGCCGAGATCGACCCGGCGTGGCACTTCCCGTACTTCGACGACCACATGGGCGCCGCGGTCACCGAGGACTACGCGGGTGCCGACGTGCTGCTGCTGGGGCGGGTCACCTACGACAGCTTCGCCGGCGCGTGGCCGGAGCGGGAGGCAGCCGGGGACGTGGACGCCGCCTACGCCAAGCAGCTCGGGGACACCCGCAAGCTCGTCGCGACCCGGGGGACCGCCGACCTGGGCTGGCGGAACGCCGAGCGGGTCGAGGGGGACCTGGTCGAGGCCGTGACGGCGCTGAAGGCCGAGCCCGGCGTCGGCAAGGTCGTCGTGCCCGGCTCGCTGTCCGTGGTGCGGCAGCTGCTCGCCGCGGGGCTCCTGGACGAGCTGCGCCTCCTGGTGCACCCGGTCGCCGCGCGGGGCGGGGAGCGGCTGTTCGACGAGGGGTCGCCGATCTACCCGCTGCGGCTGCTCCGCTCGGACATCTTCCCGACCGGCGTGGTCCGGCTGGTCTACGCGCCGGGGGAGCTGCCGAACGCGCACGGCTACGACGACGTCAAGCCCGACGTCCCGCTCGCCGACCAGGGCTGAGCCCCCGGGGTCAGCCCGCGAGGGCCGCCGTCGCCGCCTCGACCGCCGTCCGCGCCTCCTGGGCGGCGGTCGCCGCGCCGATCACGGTGTCGATGTCCTCGGGGTCGACCTCGGCGGCGCGGGCGGTCGCGGCGGCGTCGAGCGCGCTCTGCAGCGCGGCGCGCGCGTCGGCGTCGCCCGTGCCCGCGGCGAGCGCCTGCTGCCCGGCGGCCACCGACCCGTCGAGCGCGGCGAGCGCGGCCTGCCGGGCCTGCTCCTCCTGCTGCACGTCGTAGTAGTAGGTGTCCTCGAAGACGGCCTGCGTGGCGTCCTGCACCGCCGCCAGGTGGGCCACCGCGGCGTCATGCGTCTCCGTCACGGCCGCGGCCTGCTCGGCGAGGGAGCCCTCGGTCGGAGCCGTGGTGTCCAGGGCCTCGGCCTCGGCGAGCGCGTCGGCGAGCGCGGTCCCCAGGGTGGGGTCGAGCATCCGGCCCTCGGCGGAGGCCAGCCCCTCGTGCGAGGAGTCGATCTGCTGCTGCAGCTCGAGCGCGACCGGCGCCAGGTCGGCCAGCGCCGCGTCGAGTGCGGCTCGGTCCTGCGCCTGCGACCGCTGCGCCGACGCGAACCAGACCCCTCCCGCGACGAGCAGCAGGACCACGACGACGGCGGCGACGGCGAGCCGGGTCCGGCGCGCGCGGTCACCCGGCGTGGTGGTCGTGGTGGTCGCCGGCGGCGTGCTCGTGGCCATGTCGTGCCCCCTGTTCCGGTCCGAGCGGTGCAAGCGCAGCGTACCGGCGGGCAGACGCGGTCGCGGCTCTGGCTGTGCGCCCGCTGTGCCTGGCACCATGGACCCATGACCAGCCAGGACGCCCGCCGGGCCCGCGCGCTCCGGGTGCTGCCGTGCTGACCGGCGTCGTCGACCAGGCGCTCGAGCTGCTGCTGCGGGTGACGGCCGCGCTCGTCGGCCACGTGCTGCACGGGCGGGCCGCCGTGCACGAGCTCGCCGCGGCGTGGACGTGGTCGGCGGCCGTGTGGCCGGCGGTCGCCCTCGTGGCGGTCGCGCTGCTGGCCGGGCTGTGGACCGCGTTCTGGGACGACTGAGCCCCCGGGCCGCGGGTGTCGGGGGTGGCCCCTAGCCTGGGCGCATGCCCGAAGGTCACACCGTCCACCGCATCGCCCGCCAGTTCGCCCGGGACTTCGTCGGGCACCGCGTGGCGGTGTCCTCGCCGCAGGGCCGGTTCGCCCAGGGCGCCGCGCTGCTCGACGGGCGGGAGCTGCTGACCTCGGCGGCGGTCGGCAAGCAGCTGTTCCTCGGGTTCGCGGGCGGCCACGTGCTGCGGGTGCACCTCGGCCTGTACGGCGCGTGGGACTTCCTCGGCGTGGTGTCGCCGCTGACCGAGGGCGGCGGCGCCGTCGCCAGCCTCGGCGCGCCGCGCGTCCGCCGGTCGGTGCGGATGGGCGAGGGGGAGCGCGAGGGCGACGAGGGTGCCGAGACCGAGGACTTCCCGCCGGAGCCGGTCGGCCAGGTGCGGGTGCGGCTCGCCACGGAGCAGACCGTGGCCGACCTGCGCGGCCCGACGGCGTGCGAGGTGCTGGACCCCGCCGCGACGGCCGCGGCGCTCGCGAAGCTGGGCCCGGACCCGGCGGTCGAGGACGACGTCCGGGCCCGGATGGCCGACCCGCACGCGGTGGCCGCCGCGACCGGCGCCGCCGCGCACGTCGAGCCGGGGGAGTCCGACCCCGCCGTCGCGGACGCGGTCGCGCCCGGACCCGGCACGGCGGCCGAGGTCATGGTGCAGCGGCTCACCGCCCGCGGCACGCCCGTGGGCCAGCTGCTCATGGACCAGGCCGTCGTCGCCGGCATCGGCAACATCTACCGCGCCGAGCTGCTCTACCGGGCGCGGCTCGACCCGCACACCCCCGGCAAGCGGGTGCCCGCGGAGACGGCACGTGCGCTCTGGGACGACTGGTCGGTGCTCCTGGCCGACGGGATCGCCACGGGCGTCATGCTCACCCGGGAGGACCTGGACGAGGCCGGCCGCGCGGCGGCGCTGCGCGACCCGGCGCAGCGGCACTGGGTCTACGGCCGCGGCGGGGAGCCCTGCCGGACGTGCGGGACGCCGGTGGTCGTCGAGGAGATGGCCGGCCGCAAGCTCTACTGGTGCCCGACCTGCCAGCGCTGACCCGCTCGCGCGACGCCCGTCAGCGCGGCGTCCGCACCATCGGCACGTGCGGGATGCCGTCCTCGTCGTAGTCGTCGCCCGCCCGCTCGAACCCGTACCGGCCGTACCAGGCCTCGAGGTGCGCCTGGGCGTGCAGGTGGATCGTCGCGTCCGGACCGCACAGGGCGATGCCGTGCTCCAGCAGCGCCCCGGCGACGCCGCGCCCGCGGGCGGCCTCGGCGGTGGCGACCCGGCCGATCGCCGGGTGGTCGCTGCCGGCGCGGAGCACCCGGATGGTGCCGAGCAGGACGCCGTCCTCGTGCGCCCACACCTGCAGCGAGTCGTCGAGCAGGTCCTGGCCGTCGAGCTCGGGGTAGGGGCAGGTCTGCTCCACCACGAACACGTCGACGCGGAGCCGCAGCAGGGCGTAGAGCTCGGCGGCGGTGAGGTCGGCGGGGGTGCGGGTCTCGATCGTCAGGGGCACGCCGGCCAGCGTAGGCGCTGGTGGACCCGGGCCCGGTGGGCCATGCTCGGGACCGGGGCGCCCCGGCCCGGCCCCTGACCGCACCGCGCCGAGGAGGACCCCGCCATGAGCAGCACGGAGACGCCCGTCAGCCGCCCGAACCCGGTCGTCACATTCCTGCAGCGCCGCTGGCTGAGCGTCCTGCTGGTGGTGCTGGCGGTGGTGTTCGTGGCGCAGAACCGGCAGCCCGTACGCGTGCACCTGCTCGCCACGACGGTCACGACGCCGCTGTGGGTGGCCCTGACCGCGATGCTGCTGATCGGGCTGGCGGCGGGCACGTTCCGGATCCGCCGCGCGGGCCGGGCCGGCCGCACCGGCCGCCGCGACCGCTGACGGCTACTCCAGCTCGAAGTCCGCCACGAGCTTCGGGTCGGGCTGCTGCTCGCCCACGGGCACCGCCGCCTGCAGCACGTTCCCGCGGGTCGCCAGCGGGCACGCCCACGCGGGGTCGTACGCGCAGGACGGGTTGTAGGCGAAGTTGAGGTCGAGGATCAGCCCGCCGTCGGTGGCCCGGCCGAGGTCCGCGTGCTTGATCGTGTCGAGCAGGTACCGCCCCCCGCCGTAGGTGCCCTTGCCCGCCGTGGCGTCCTTGACTGGGATGAAGATGCCGCCGCCGTAGGTGCGCAGCGCCCACACGGACAGCGAGCCCAGGCCCTCGAGCTCGACCCGCCCGACCCGGTCGAACGGCACGACGCCGTCGGTCCCGGTCGCGACCTCGAGCCGCTGCGCGGACGTCGCCCGCACCCGGACCTCGAACCGGAACGCCGGGTCGTACGGCGCGACCGACAGGCCCTCGAACACGGCCTTCGCGGCGTGGTGCAGCGGGGACGCGGCGTGCGTGGCGAACAGCTCGTCGCGGCGCGCGACCCACTCGGCGTGCGCGGCGGCGGGGTCGTCCTCGGCGAGCCGGCGGACGTCGGCGTACATCTGCGCGGTGCGCCGCCGCCAGTCCGCCACCGCGAGTGCGTCGAGGGCCAGGCCGAGCTGCGTCACCATGCCCTCACCGTCTCACGCGCGGGGCCGGCGGGCGGCCCGAGCGCGCCGGTCGAGACGCTGCAGCGCACGCACCTCCCGGACCGCGGTCGCCGCGCACACCAGGGCGACGACCCAGGCCCACGGGCGCCCCCGCAGCGCCAGCACGAGGCAGACGAGGGCCAGCGCCGTCGCGGCCAGCACGACGGCGAGGCTCGACCACCGGACGCCGCGCAGCACGCCCCGACGCTACCGCCGGGACGGTGGCGCGCCCCACCCCCGGCGCCGTGAAAGGCTGCCCGCATGGACCTGAGGATCTTCACCGAACCGCAGCAGGGCGCCACCTACGACGACCTCCTCGCCGTCGCGCGCGCCACCGAGGACCTGGGCTTCGACGCCTTCTTCCGCTCCGACCACTACCTGTCGATGGGCTCCGGCGACGGCCTGCCCGGCCCCACCGACGCATGGACGACGCTCGCCGGCCTGGCCCGCGAGACCAGCCGCATCCGGCTCGGCACGCTGGTGTCGTCCGCCACGTTCCGGCACCCGGGCGTGCTCGCGATCCAGGTCGCGCAGGTCGACCAGATGTCGGGCGGGCGCGTGGAGCTCGGCCTGGGCACCGGCTGGTACGCCGAGGAGCACGCGGCCTACGGCATCCCGTTCCCGGAGAAGCGGTTCGGCCTGTTCACCGAGCAGCTCGAGGTCGTCACCGGCCTGTGGGGCACCCCGGTGGGGGAGCGGTTCGACTACGCCGGCGAGCACTACACCCTGACCCGGAGCCCGGCGCTGCCGAAGCCGGTGCAGACGTCGCCGCTCGACGGGACGACGCCCGGGGTGCCGCTGATCGTCGGCGGTCTCGGCCCGAAGAAGACCCCGGCGCTCGCCGCGCGGTTCGCCTCGGAGTTCAACCTGACGTTCCCGCCGCTGGACGTCGTGGGCGAGAAGCTCGAGACCGTCCGGGAGGCGTGCCGCGCGATCGGCCGCGACCCGCAGACGCTCACGATGTCGGCCGCGCTCGTGCTCGCGGGCGGCCGGGACGACGCCGAGGTCGACCGCCGGGCGGCGGCCATCGGCCGCGACCCGCTGGAGCTCCGCGCGGTGGGCATCGCCGGGACGCCGACCGCCATGGTCGACCGCCTCGGCACCCTGGCCGAGCAGGGCATCAGCCGGGTCTACCTGCAGGTGCTCGACCTGCACGACCTGGACCACCTCGAGCTCGTCGCGTCCGAGGTCATGCCGCAGGTGCGCTGACCTCCCGCGCCCCGGGCGTCCCGGTGGCCCGCGACCCCGCGCCACCCGCGCGGGCCAGGTCGCGGGCCACCGTCACGGCCAGCGCGACCAGGAGCACGTTCCGCAGCACCAGGACCAGCGACGGCCCCGCCTGCTGCGCGGTGATGCCGTCGTAGGCGATCGGGAACACGACCTGCGTCAGCCCGGCGACGACGAGCACCAGCACCGCCGGCACCCGCCAGGACCGCAGGCCGCCCGCGCCGGGCCGCGCCAGGCCGACGACCACGGGCCCCGCGAGCCAGCCGACGAACTGCGGCGAGCCGACCTTGTTCGCGAGGATCAGCGTCACGGCGACCAGCAGCGCCCCCCGCGCGAGGAACCCGGCGGTGTCCAGCCGGTCGCCGCCGCGCAGCCGGACCCAGGTCAGCAGCGCGGTGACCGCGGCGAGCGCCACCGGCAGCACGACGCCGAGCGCGCCGGCGACGGCGGCCGTGCCGGGGCCGGCGATCTCCCACGTGGTGATCTCCTGGTTGAGCACGACCCGCACCGGCTCCCCGCCGATCCCGCCCGCGATGCCGGCCAGGACGAACGGCGTCGCCGCGACCGACTCGACCTGCAGGCCGCGCTCACCCTGCTCGGTGAGGAAGCTCGTGAGGTGCCCGAGTCCGCCACCGGCGGCGACGACGCCGGCGACGACCACGCAGACCGCCGCGGCCGGCAGCACCAGGTCCCGCCACGGCCGCCGCAGGACGAGCACCAGCGGCAGCAGCAGCGCACCGGGGGCCACCTTGACCCAGGCGCCGAAGGTGAGCAGCGCGGACGCCACCGCGGGGTGCCGCAGGGCCACCGCCAGCGCGACCACCACGACCGGTGCGACCACCGCGTCGAGCCGGCCGACCGCGACCGGGCCCAGCAGCAGCACGAAGGCCAGCCACCACCACGCGCCGACGGCGGGGTCCCGCGCGGGCGGCACGACCTCGCCGCGGACCGCGCCGTCGCGCGCCGGGCGCCCCGCGAACCGCAGCAGGACCACGACGGCCACCGCGTCGAGCAGCGTGATGAGCACCGACCACGCCACGGCGTACGGCTGGGTCCCGACGGCGTCCACCAGCGCGGGCAGCAGCATCGGCAGCACCGCGCCGGCGGGGTAGACCCAGTCGCCGTCGAGGACCGGCCAGACGCCCTGGTGCAGCCCCTGCCACATCCACCAGCGGTACAGGTCGAGGTCCCAGAACGCCCGCAGCGGGATCAGCACGGTGCCCACGTAGGCGATCCAGCCGTGCACCGCGACGAACGCGGTCCACAGCGCGGCGCGCGAGCGCAGCAGCCGGTCGATGGGGCACCTCCACGGCGGTCGGTCACGGGCCGGGCCACACCCTACGCGCGCCCGGTGGGCGGACCCGAGCGGGTGACGCGTCACCCGCTAGCCTGCCCTGCGGCGCGCGGACCGACCGGGGCGCCGGTGGCGGAGGAGGACCGTGGTGAGCGCGATCGGCTGGCGGGTGCACGGCGACGGCAGGAGGGTCGAGCCCGGGGCGGTCGTCGCCCCGGACGAGCGGCTGTCCTGGCCGCGGACCATCGGCATCGGCATGCAGCACGTGGTCGCGATGTTCGGCGCGACGTTCCTGGTGCCGCTGCTGACCGGCTTCTCCCCGGCGACGACCCTGCTGTTCTCGGCCGTCGGCACCGTCGTGTTCCTGCTGGTGACCGGCAACCGGCTGCCGTCCTACCTGGGGTCGAGCTTCGCGTTCATCGGCCCGATCGTGGCGGCGACCGCCTCGGGCGGGCAGTCGGCGGCCGTGGGCGGCATCCTCGCCACCGGCCTGCTGCTCGCGGCGGTCGGCCTGGTGGTGCACCTCGCGGGCTCGCGGTGGATCGACGTCGTGATGCCGCCCGTGGTGACCGGCACCGTCGTCGCCCTGATCGGCTTCAACCTCGCGCCGACGGCGTGGGGCACCTGCGACGAGACGGGCGCGTGCAGCGGGTTCCGCGCCGCCCCCGTCACCGCCATCGTCACCCTCGGGGCGATCGTGCTGTCCGCGGTGCTGTTCCGTGGCATCCTCGGCCGGCTGTCGATCCTGGTCGGCGTGGTCGTGGGGTACGTCGTCGCCACGCTGCGCGGCGAGGTCGACTTCACCGCCGTGGGCGACGCCGACTGGTTCGGCCTGCCGCAGTTCGTGGCCCCGACCTTCGAGCCCCGGCTGCTCGGGCTGTTCCTGCCCGTGGTGTTCGTCCTGATCGCCGAGAACGTCGGCCACGTGAAGTCCGTCGCCGCGATGACCGGCAAGGACCTCGACCCGCTGACCGGCCGCGCGCTGCTGGCCGACGGCCTCGCCACCACGTTCGCCGGCCTGGGCGGCGGGTCTGGCACGACCACCTACGCCGAGAACATCGGCGTCATGGCGGCGACCAAGGTCTACTCGACCGCCGCGTACTGGGTGGCCGCCGCGACCGCGCTGGTGCTCAGCATGTCGCCCAAGTTCGGCGAGCTGATCAACACGATCCCGGCCGGCGTCCTCGGCGGGGCCACCACCGTGCTCTACGGCATGATCGGCGTGCTCGGCGCCCGGATCTGGGTGCAGAACCGGGTCGACTTCTCGGACCCGGTGAACCTCACGACCGCCGCCGTCGCGCTGGTGGTCGGCATCGCGAACTACACCTGGGCGGTCGGCGACCTGACGTTCGAGGGCATCGCGCTCGGCACCGCCGCCGCGATCGGCGTCTACCACGTCATGCGCGGCGTGGCCCGGTGGCGTGGCACCAGCCAGGAGCCGGCGTCGCCGGCGTCCGTCCCGGGCGGCGTCGAGCTGGAGCGCTGACGCCCCAGCGGCCGGGGGCGGCTCAGCCCTCGGCCGCGGGCTGCTCCTCGGCCGGGGGCTCGGTCGCGGGAGGCGGGGTGGCCTGCGCGACGGGCGTGACCTGGTCCAGGGCGATGCAGCCCTCCGGCACGGCGAACGGCTGGTCCGCGACCAGCACGACGTCGGCGGCCGCCACGAGCGCGTTGTACGAGGACCCGACCACCACGTCGACGGTGGCGTCCGCGCGGGTGTCCAGCACCAGCTGCGGGGTGTCGAACTGCGCGGCGACGGTGTACGCGGCCGCGACGCCCTGGGTGCCGAACTGGATCAGCGCGGTGCCGGTGTACGTCGTGTAGCCCATCTGGCTCGCGTTGAGCTGCTGGCCGATGGTGAAGCCGCGCGACGCGAGCGCCGAGGCGGTGTCGCCCGCGAGACCGACCCGGCTGGTGCCGTTGAGCACGTTCACCGACACCTCGCCGTACGGGACGGGGGTCGCGCCCTCGGGAGGGCACGGCGAGTTCACGGCCGCGAGGCCGGTGGGCTCCGGGGACGAGAAGTCCCGCGACAGGAACGGCAGCGAGACGTTGCCGGTGTAGACGGCGGCGGCGCCGAACGCGGCGACGGCGAGGCCGCCCAGCAGCACGCCGAACACGACGGCCTGGCGCTCCCGGGTGTGCCGGCGGCGGCGCTGGCGCGCGGCGTCCGGCGTGCGGTCAGCGCTCATCGGACTCGATCACGAGGACCCGGGCGTGCAGCACGGGCCGCTGCTGCAGGGCGGCGCGCACCGCGCGGTGCAGCCCGTCCTCCAGGTACAGGACGCCGCGCCACTGCACGACGTGCGCGAACAGGTCGCCGTAGAACGTCGAGTCCTCGGACAGCAGGTTGTCCAGGTTCAGCGTGCGCTTGGTCGTGACCAGCTCGTCCAGGCGCACCTGGCGCGGCGGCACGTCGGCCCACTGCTTGGGCGTGACCAGGCCGTGGTCGGGGTAGGGCCTGCCCTCGCCCACGGACTTGAAGATCACGGACGCGAGTGTAGGTGAGACGGGCCTGCTCCGGGGCAGCGGCTCGCGGATGGGTGGTCCCCGGAGCGCCACCCGGGTGAACTTCGCGCCCGAGGTCGCCTGCCCGGGCCCGGTGGCCGATGGGACGGGTACGGCGGGCCCGGGTCGGCAGGGCGCGCCGCCGCAGGCCCGGGGAGGGGGTGCGCATGCACGACGACGCGCGTGGTCGTGCCCGCAGGCGGGTGCGGCTGGTCGTGGCCGTGCTCGTGCCGGTCGGGCTGGCGCTGTCGCTGCTCGCCTCCGCCGTCGACGCGTACCAGCAGCGCGAGCGGGCGGAGCAGGCGACCCGCGCCGGCCTCGCCGTGTCGGCGGAGGCCCTGGTCGCGCGGCTCGGCGGCCAGGTCCGGGTCGCGTCCACGTCGGCGTCGCTCCTGACCCCGGCCGCCGGCGCCTCGTGGGACGACGCGGCCGCGGCGTGGGAGAGCCACCTGCGGGTCCTGGCCGGCGCACCCGCCCTGGAGGCGGACCCGGCCGCCGGACCCCGGCCCGGGCCGGTGCTCACCTCGGGGGTCGGGTGGCTGCCGGCGCCCGCGAGCCCCGCGGACCGCGCCGGCGCCGTCGACCTGCGGCCGGCGGGGGGAGCGGCCGTGCCGGGCGACGTGCACGTGACCCGGGTCGTGCGGCTCGGGTCGTCCTCGCTGCTCGACGCGCTCGCCGGTGGTCCGGCCGGCGGCGCGGGATCGGCGGCCCCGGGAGCGGCGGCCCCGGGGGTGGCGGCTCTCGCCGACGCGCTCGCCGACGCGCGCGACTCCGGCCAGCCGGTGCTCAGCGCCGCGTACCCGTCGCAGGCGCTCGCGGTCGACGACTCCGACGCCGGCAAGGTCGCGCGCGCGGGCAGCGCGCCCCAGGTGGAGGCCGCGATCGCGGTGCCGGTCTACGACGCGGGCGAGGCCCCCGGCAGCACCGGGGAGCGTCGACGACGGCTGCTCGGCTGGACCGTGACCACGTTCGCGGTCGCGCCGCTGCTCGACGCGGTCACCGCCCGGCCGCGGGACGCCGCCCTGGTCAGTGACGGCGGGACGGTGCTCGGGGTGCTGGCCGAGGACCGCGACGCCCGGGCGGAGGCGGGCGGCGCGCTCGTCGTGGCCGTGCCGGTCGCGGGACGCACCTGGACGCTGGCCGCGGAGCCGAGGGACGCCCGCGGGCCGCTGGCCCCGCTCCCGCTGCTCGGCGGCGCGGTGCTGACCGCGCTGGTCGTCAGCCTGATCGCGTCGCGGGCCGCCGCCGAGCTCCGGGCGGTCGAGCTCGCCGCCGACCGCACCCGGGCGCTCGCCGCCCGCACCCGGGACCTGGAGTCGATCACCCGGAACACCCCGGACGCCCTCGCGCGGGTGGACGGCGACGGCCGGCTCCGGTTCGTCAACGCCGCGATGCGCCGCGCCGCCCGGGTCTCGGACGTGGACCTCGGCTCCCTCGTGGGGGACCTGGCCGGCCGGTCCCCGGTGATGGACTCGGTGCGCGCGCTCGCCCACCACATGATCGCGATCTCGGCGGATCCGGGCGGGGACGCCGACACGGACCCCCGGCGGCTGATCAGCATGTCCGCGCACGTCGGCGGCCACTGGTACGACGTCCGGGCGGTGCCCGAGCGGGGCGCGGACGGCACCGTCGACTCGGTGCTGGTCGTGGCCCGGGACGTCACCCGGTTCCGCGACGCGCAGGACCGGCTCACCCACGCGGCGACCCACGACCCGCTCACCGGCCTCGCCAACCGGGACGTCGCCCGGGAGCGGGCGGTCGCCGCGCTGGCCACCTCGCGCACCGGGACGGCGCTGCTGCTGCTCGACCTCGACCGGTTCAAGCTCGTGAACGACTCGTACGGCCACGTCGTCGGCGACCAGCTGCTGCAGCGCGCCGCCGCCCGGGTCGGCGCCGACCTGCCGGACCGGGCCGTCGCGGCGCGGCTGGGCGGCGACGAGTTCGTGGTCCTGCTGCCGGACGCGACCGCCGCGACGGCCGAGGAGGTCGCGCTGCGGCTGGTGGCGGCGTTCGACGAGCCGTTCGCCGTCCGGGACGAGGAGTTCGCGGTCGGCTGCTCCGTGGGCGTCGTGCACGCCGAGCCCGGCCAGATGGTCTGGGACGAGCTGCTGCGGTGCGCCGACGTCGCGATGTACCGCGCGAAGGCCGCGGGCGGCGGCTGCCACCAGTGGTACGAGGAGCACGGCGCGGACCACGCGCGGCAGCGGCTGACGATGGCCGCCGACCTGCGTCGCGCGACGGAGGAGGGCGAGCTGTCCCTGGTCTACCAGGCGGAGGTCGACCTGGTCACCGGCCGGGTCGAGGGGGTCGAGGCGCTGATGCGCTGGACCAGCCGCACCCGCGGCCCCGTGTCGCCGGCCGAGTTCATCCCGGTGGCCGAGGAGACCGGCCTGATCGGCGAGCTCGGCGCCTGGGCGCTGGACCGCGCGCTGGCCGAGGTCACCGCGCACAACCGGAGCACCGGCGCCGGGCTGCGGGTCTGGGTGAACGTCTCGCCGCGGCAGTTCGCCGCCGGGCAGGACCGCGCGGACCTGATCACGCTCGTCGTCGACCTGCTCGCGGCCTACGACGCCCCGGCCAGCTGGCTGGGCATCGAGGTCACGGAGAGCGCGCTCGCCGACGACGCCCGGGCCGTGCCCATGCTGCGGGCGCTGCGCGAGCTCGGGGTCGGCGTCGCGATCGACGACTTCGGCACCGGGTACTCCTCGCTGTCCCGGCTGCACGACTACCCGGTCACGCTGCTCAAGATCGACCAGTCGTTCGTCCAGGAGCTCGGCGGCTCCGGCGCCGCGGGGCCGCGCGCGGCGGGCGTGGTCGAGGCGGTCGTCGCGCTCGGCCGGTCGCTGGGCGCCGACGTGATCGCCGAGGGCGTGGAGGACGAGCCCCGGTACGCCGCCCTGCGCTCGCTGGGCTGCGACCTCGCCCAGGGCTACCTGTTCGGCAGGCCCTGCGCGTTCGCCGACGCGGTGCGGCCGGTGTCCGTCCCCGGGCCGGTGCTGCCCGGGATGGTCGGCGCGAGGCTGCCCGCCCCGCGCTGAGCCGCCGGCTGCTGCAGCAGCATCCAGGTCGCGCACGCCGCCGCCAGCAGCGGGACCGCGAGCCCGATGCCGGTGGCCGGGACCACCACGCCGGAGTCGTTGAGCGCGAAGCCGAGGCCGAGCGTGGTGGCGAGCGCGACCAGGCCCTTCATCAGCATCGGCGCGTCGGTGCCGATCTGGCGCAGCGGCGCGCCCGCGGACAGCCAGGCGTACGGGCCACCGTCCGGGGCGCTCACCGCGGACCGCGCCGGGCGGCCGACCAGCAGCACGACGAGCAGCAGGCCGCCGATCGCGAGCAGGGTCTGCTCGCTGCCGAACAGGATGCGCAGGTTCGTCTCGCCCTTGCGCACCAGCACCGTCCACAGACCGCCGTCCAGCACGGTCTCGATGAAGGCGCCCAGGTGGGTGCGCTGGTCGGGCGGCCGCAGCCAGTCGGCCACCGCGATGCCGACGACGGTCACGGCACCCGCGGCCAGGACGGCCAGCACCCGGCGCCAGGTCAGGCGGACACCGGCGGTGAGCAGCGCGAGGATCGCGAAGCCCGGCACCAGCGCGGGCGGGCCGCCGAAGTCCGCGCCGATCGACGGCGCGCCGTCGACCACCACGGCGACGACCCCGACCGCGGCGACCACCGCCACCGCGAGCCCCCGGCGCCCCGCGCGCAGCAGCGGGTCGGCGAACGCCACCGCGGTCAGGATCATCGCGGTGGCGAACAGCGCGAACGCCGGGTTGCCGAAGCCGTAGAACCGGCCGGCCACCAGCGAGCCGGGCCCCATCATCGAGTCCAGCGCGAGCCGCGCACCCGTGGCCACGTCGACCGCGAGCACGAGTGCGGTGAGGCCGCCGACCGCGCCCATCGGGCCGAGCAGCCGTCCCCGCCACCACGGCGGGACCAGCGTCACCGCGACGATCGCCGCCACGAACAGCGCCACGGCGCCGGCCAGCGCCCACGACGGGGTGCTGGACCGCCACCACGGCAGCAGGTTCGCCAGGAAGGTGGAGACCGGCACCGCGGCCACCGCGACGGCACCGACGCGCAGGCCGTGCAGCACGCGGCGCGGGTGCCCGGCGCCCGGGGGCCGGCGGCGCACCCGGGACAGCAGGCGGGACCACCAGAGCCGGACCCGGTTGTTCAGGCCCACGACCACCAGCAGGTACAGCGCGAGGTTCAGGCCGACCCACAGCACGTAGAACCCGCCGACGAGCGGCGCGGCCGCCTGCGCGTGCCGGTTCTGGTCGATGAGGTACGCCACCCGGGCGCCCGCCGTCGCGTCGTCCGGGCTGTGCCGGATCAGGGAGCCCACGAGCGCGCCGGTGGGTGCCCGGTCGCGGATCCCCAGCGCCTCGAGCACCGTCGGCGTGATGTCCGTGGTCTGCAGGAAGCCGTCCTGCCGGGTGGACGACGACCCGATGAGCCCGCCGTCGTAGCGGCCGCCGTCGGCCGTGGGGCCCGACGCGGCGGCGACCTGCAGGTTCGAGCGCCGGGAGGAGTCGGCGACCGAGAACAGCAGCACCGTCGCGTCCTCGTCGGCCTCGGCGACCGCGTCCAGCACCGCCCCGATCCGGGCGTCGATCTCCTGCACCTGCTCCGCGCGGGTCGGCTCGATCACCACGTCCGCGCCGGACAGCGGCGGCTCGTCCTGGGCGTCGGTGGGCACGTCGGAGTCCGCGTCGGACCGGCCGCGCGTCTGGTAGCCCGGGTCGCGCACGGTGCCGGCGTCGACGACCACCAGGCCGGACCCGGCCAGCGCGGTCGTGACCGCGTCCTCCAGCCCCGCGGCGTCGGCCGGCGCGCGCACGTGGGTGCCCACCGGGTCGCCGTCCGCGTCGGCGAGCGCGATCGCCGCGCCCGGGCCGATGCCGGTGGCCGGCACGCCCGCGGTCGCGACGGTGTCGCCCAGCAGCCCGAGCCGGGAGTCGTACGACGACGCCCGCATCGCCTCCTGGTAGTCCGCCCAGCCGGGGACCGCGCCGTTCGACAGCGGGTCCCGCAGGGTGCGGCAGGTGCCGTCCGCGACCGCGAGGTCCGTGGCGCGCCCGCCCGCCGAGACGGCGAGCCAGCCCATCGACGGGCAGGTGAACGAGATCGCGCTGCGCACCACGGTGGTCCCCAGGGACGCCGACCGGGACAGCTCCCACAGCGCCGGGGTGGTCAGCGAGCCCAGGTCGTCCCAGCGCAGGCCGGCGACCCCGACCAGGACCACGGGGGCGCGGTCGGCCTCGTCCGCGCCGTCCGCCGCGGCGGCCCGGGGTGCGCCCGCGACCCAGCCGACGGCCACCGTCAGCAGCGCCGCGAGGGTCGCGGCGAGCGCCCGGGCCGTGGCGGTGCGGGCGGGCGCGGGTCGCGCGGACGCGCGCGGCTGAGGCGTGGACAGGGGCACCGGCCCAGCGTACGGGCGCACTACTGTCGGACGCGTCGTCGGGAGCGACCCGTCGCGGCACGTCCACGCGCGCCGCACAGGGCGCGCACGGCCCGGCCACACCGCCAGCCCGGCGCCCGCCCCCAGGAGGTCCACGATGCCGCGTCCGCGCTACGCCTACCTCGGCCCCGCGGGCACGTTCACCGAGGTCGCGCTGCGGCAGGTCGTCGGCCCCGAGGACGCCGAGTACCTCCCGCAGACCGACGTGGTGAGCGCGATCGAGGCCGTCCGGTCCGGCGCCGCCGACCACGCGGTCGTCGCGATCGAGAGCATGATCGAGGGCGGCGTCACGGCGACGCTCGACGCGCTCGCCGTCGGCGAGCCGCTCGTGCTGCAGCGCGAGGTGCTGGTGCCCGTGGGGTTCTCGCTCGTCGGGCGCCCGGGGGTGGCGCTCGCGGACGTCCGCCGGGTGGCCGCGCACCCGCACGCCTGGGTGCAGTGCCGGCGCTGGCTCGGCGAGCGGCTGCCCGGGGTGCTGCACGTCGCCGCGTCGTCGAACACCGCGCCCGCGGCCCTGCTCGCGGACGCCGGCCCCGGCGCGGACGCCGAGACGCTGGGCTTCGACGCCGCGCTCGTGCCGCCGGCCGCGCCCGCGCACTACGGGCTCGAGGACCGCGTGCTCGCCGAGGGGGTCGCCGACAACCCGAACGCCGTCACCCGGTTCGTCGTCGTCGGCCCCCCGGGGGAGGTCCCGCCGCCCACCGGCGCCGACAAGACCACCCTGGTCGTGCACCTGCCCAGCAACGAGGCCGGCGCGCTGCTCACGATGCTGGAGCAGTTCGCGGCCCGCGGCGTGAACCTGTCCCGGATCGAGTCCCGGCCGATCGGCGACTCGCTCGGCCGGTACTCGTTCTCGATGGACGCCGAGGGCCACATCTCCGAGGAGCGCATGGGCGAGGCGTTCATGGGCCTGCACCGGGTGTGCCCGCACGTGCGCTACCTGGGCTCGTACCCGCGGGCGGACCGGCAGGCGGCCGACGTGCACATCGGCACCGCCGACGCCGACTTCCGCGCGGCCCGGGACTGGCTGCGCTCGGTGCGCGGGGGCGCGTCGGTCTGAGCCGGGGCGTCAGGCCGGGGCGACCCGGACGACCAGGGCGCCGGGCTCGACCCGCGCCGACAGCTCGGTGACCTGCCCGATCACGTCGCCGTCGACCTGCACGTACTCGCCGCCCGACACCTCGACGTGCACCTCGCGGGCGCGGGCGTGGTCGATCCGGCCGATCTTCGCGGGCAGCTGGCTGCGGACGCCGACGCCCTGCAGCACCACCTCGCCGAACAGCTGCGCCCAGCCCGCGACGCCGCCGCGGGTGTCGATCGCCGCGACGTCCAGCCAGCCGTCGTCCAGGACGGCGTCGGGCAGCAGCGTGATCCCGCCGGGCAGCCGGCCGCAGTTGCCGATCAGCAGGCTGCGGACCCGCGCGGGCTCACCGGGGGCGTCGTCCAGCCGGACCGTCGTCCGCAGCCGGCGCCCGTGCAGGTGCTTGATGCCGGCGACGAAGTAGGCGACCCAGCCGACCTTCGCCTTGAGGTCGTCGTCCGTGTCCGCGACCATCGCCGCGTCGAAGCCGACCCCGGCGATCACCAGGAAGATGTGGTCCCGCGGGATGTCGGTGTCGGCGGGCAGGTCGTCGGCCGCCTCCGCGATGTCGTCGTCGACCCGCGACTCGTACCTCAGGACCTTGAGCCAGCCGACGTCGATCGTGCGGTCGGCGCCGTCCAGCGCGATCTGGAGCGCCGCGAGCGGGTCGCCGATCGGGATGTCCAGGTTGCGGGCGAGCAGGTTGCCGGTGCCGACCGGGACCAGGCCCATCGGGACGCCGGTGCCGACCAGCGCCTCGGCGACGGCCCGCACCGTGCCGTCGCCGCCGAGCGCCACGACGATGTCGGCACCGCGCGCGACGGCGTCCCTGGTCTGCCCGATCCCGGGGTCCTCCAGGGTGGTCTCGAGCCACAGCGGCTCGGGGAGGTACTGCTCGGCGCACGCGCGCCGCACGGTCGCACGGAGGTCGGGCACGTCCGGCTTCGACGGGTTCGCGACGAACGCGACCAGCGGCCGGTGCGGCTCGGGCTGGGCGGGCGTGACGACGGAGACGTGGTTGCTCGCCGCCGTCCCCAGGATCTGGCCGGCCCGGTCGGCGCGGCGGCTCGCGGCGGTCGCCCGCCACGTCGCGCCGGCGACCACGAGGGCGACGACGGCCAGCACGGTGGCCACGACGGCCAGCCATCCCTCCCAGGTCATGCGAGGAATCTACGCGGCAGGTGCGCCGCGCCGCCCGCAGTTCGGCGCCCGGCGCGCGGCTCGGCGCACCCGGCGACCCGCGGGGGCGGCCGTGCGGTGGCGGTCGGTAGGCTCGGGAGCGTGATCGATCTCAAGCTGCTGCGCCAGGACCCCGACGTCGTGCGCGCGAGCCAGGTGGCCCGCGGCGACGACCCGGCCCTGGTCGACCAGGTGCTCGACGCGGACGCCCGCCGCCGCGCCGCGCTCACCGACTTCGAGAGCCTGCGCGCGGAGCAGAAGGCGCTCGGCAAGAAGGTCGCCTCCGCGCAGGGCGAGGAGAAGCAGTCCCTCCTGGCGCACGCGAAGCAGCTCGCGGAGCAGGTCAAGGCGCTGCAGGCCGACGCCGACGCCGCGGACGAGCTCGCGACCGAGCTGGCGCGCCGCATCGGCAACGTCGTCGAGGACGGCGTCCCGGCCGGCGGCGAGGACGACTACGTCGTGCTGCGGCACGAGGGCACGCCCCGGGACTTCGCCGCGGAGTACGGCGCGGAGTTCGCGGTCCGGGACCACCTGGAGCTCGGCGAGGGCCTGCGCGCGATCGACACCGAGCGCGGCGCCAAGGTCTCGGGCGCCCGGTTCTACTACCTGACCGGCATCGGCGCCCGCCTGGAGCTGGCGCTGCTGAACGCCGCCGTCGATCTGGCGCTCCAGGCCGGTTTCACGCCGGTCATCACGCCGACGCTGGTCAAGCCCGAGGTCATGGCCGGCACCGGGTTCCTCGGCGCGCACGCCGACGAGATCTACCGCCTCGAGGCCGACGACCTGTACCTGGTCGGCACCTCCGAGGTGGCGCTCGCCGGCTACCACTCGGGCGAGATCCTCGACCTGTCGGCCGGGCCGCTGCGGTACGCCGGCTGGTCGGCCTGCTACCGCCGCGAGGCCGGGTCGTACGGCAAGGACACCCGCGGCATCATCCGGGTGCACCAGTTCCACAAGGTCGAGGCGTTCTCGTACACGACCGTCGAGGACGCCGCGGACGAGCACCGCCGGATCCTCGGCTGGGAGGAGCAGATGCTCCGGCTCGTGGACCTGCCGTACCGGGTCATCGACACCGCGGCGGGCGACCTCGGGTCGAGCGCGGCCCGCAAGTTCGACTGCGAGGCGTGGCTGCCCAGCCAGCAGCGGTTCCTGGAGCTCACCTCCACCTCCAACTGCACGACGTTCCAGGCGCGCCGGCTCGGGGTGCGCGAGCGCACGGCCGAGGGCGAGGTCCGGCCGGTCGCGACGCTGAACGGCACGCTCGCGACGACGCGGTGGATCGTCGCGATCCTGGAGAACCACCAGCAGGCCGACGGCTCGGTGCGGGTCCCGGAGGGCCTGCGGCCGTACCTCGGCGGCCTCGAGGTGCTGGAGCCCGTGGGAGGCGGATCCCGATGACCCACCCGCGCACGGCGGTCGGCACGCTCGTCGCCCTCGACGTCGACGGCACGCTGCTCTCCTACGACGGCGCGCTGTCGCCCGCCGTGCGCGAGGCCGTGTCCGGGGTCCGCGAGGCGGGGGCGCACGTCGTGCTCGCGACCGGGCGGGGCGTGCGCAGCGCCGTGCCCGTGGCCACCGACCTCGGTCTCACGACGGGCTGGATCGTCTGCTCCAACGGCGCCGTCACGGCCCGTCTCGACCCCGACGCGCCCGAGGGGTACGAGGTCACCAGCACGACGACGTTCGACCCCGAGCCCGCGCTCCGCGTGCTCCAGGCCGAGCTGCCGGACGCGCTGTTCGCGGTCGAGGACCTGGGTCGCGGCTTCCGGGTGTCCCGGCCGTTCCCGGACCACGAGCTCACCGGCGACCAGCGGGTGCTGCCGTTCGACGAGCTGGTGGCGCAGCCGGCCACCCGCGTCGTCGTGCGCGACCCGGGCAGCACGCCGGAGGAGTTCCGCGAGCTCGTCGAGCGCGTCGGCCTGCACCAGGTGTCCTACGCGGTCGGCTGGAGCGCGTGGCTCGACCTGACCCCCGGCGGGGTGTCCAAGGCGAGCGCCCTGGAGGAGCTGCGCCGGGAGCTCGGCGTCGAGCCGTTCGCGACCGTCGCGGTCGGCGACGGGGGCAACGACGTCGAGATGCTCCGCTGGGCCGCGCGCGGCGTGGCGATGGGGCACGCGCCGGAGTTCGTGCGGCTCGCGGCCGACGAGGTCACGGGCACGATCGAGGACGACGGCGCGGTCGCGGTGCTGCGCAGCGTGGGGCACGCACCCGCCTGACGGGGCGGGACGAGCGGTAGCGCTCCCACGGCAACCGGTCGCCCGACAGGGTGGACCGGCCCCCGCGCCGGGGAGCACAATCCCCGCCATGGCGCACGGCATCGTCGACGTGGCCCGGGCTGCCGGGGTGTCCACCGCGACCGTGTCGCGCGCGCTGCGCGGCCTGCCGAACGTCACCGCCGCCACGCGCGAACGGGTGCGCCGCGCCGCCGACGAGCTCGGCTACGTGCCCTCGCCGTCGGCGTCGTCGCTCGCCTCGGGGCGGACCCGCACGATCGGCCTGATCACGCCGTGGGTGGCGCACTGGTTCTTCGCCAACGTCATCGAGGGCGCGGAGCGGGCGCTGCGGGTCGAGGACTTCGACGCGCTGCTCTACACGTTCGAGGTCTCCCGGGACGTGCGCCGGCTGCGGCTCGACCCGGACGTCCTGCGCCGCCGGGTCGACGGGGTGCTGGTCGTCGGCCTGCCGCTGGAGGCCGAGGAGGTCGCGGCGCTCGACCAGCTCGGCTACCCGCTGGTGTTCGTCGGGGCGGGCGCGCCGGGCCATGTCACCGTGGGCCTGGACGACGTGGGCACCGCGCGCCGGGCCGTCGCGCACCTGGCCGACCTGGGGCACACGGCGATCGCGCACCTGTCCGGGGAGCCCGACGACACGCTGCCGTGGTCGCCGGCCGTGCGCCGCGCCGAGGGCTGGCGGGCCGAGCTGGCCGCGCGCGGGCTCGCCTCGGAGGGGCTGGAGGTGCACGGGCACTTCGACGTCCGGGGCGGCCGAGCCTCGATGCACGGGCTGCTCGACGCGCGCCCGGACGTGACCGCGGTGTTCGCCGCGTCGGACGAGATGGCCATGGGCGCGCTGCTCGCGCTGCGGGACCGCGGGCTGCGGGTGCCCGACGACGTGTCGGTGGTCGGGGTCGACGGGCACGACATGGGGGAGCACCTCGGGCTCACCACGATGGTGCAGAACGCGCAGGACCAGGGGGTCACCGCGGCGTCGATGCTGCTCGAGATGATCACCGGCGCGCCGGTCCCGGAGGAGGTCGTCTTCCCGACCTCGCTGGTCGAGCGCGGGTCCACCGCCCCGCCGCGTGACCGAATTGTGACCACGCAGCACCCCGAAGAAGGTTGTGCGCCAGCCATGTAAACGCTTGCATGTAGCCCACGCACCGAGGCGCACCCGCCTCGGCCGAGCAACCACGACGAGGTGGAGGCAGACGCATGATGAGGATCCGTCGTCGCGGCGCGAGCGCCGCGGTGGCCGGCGGGCTCGGGCTGGCGCTCGCGCTCACGGCATGTTCCGGCGACTCCGGCGACTCCGGTGACGGGGGCACCAGCGGCGGCGGGGACACCGGCGCCGCGAACGAGATCGACTGCTCCGCGTACGAGGACTTCGGTGACCTGAGCGGCAAGACCGTCTCGGTGTACACGTCGATCGTCGAGCCGGAGCAGCAGACGCAGGAGGACTCCTACGACCCGTTCGAGGAGTGCACCGGCGTCACCGTCGAGTACGAGGGCTCGCGCGAGTTCGAGGCCCAGCTGCTCGTCCGCATCCAGGCCGGCAACGCGCCCGACATCGCGTACCTGCCGCAGCCCGGCCTGCTGAACACGATCGTCACCGACTTCCCGGACGCGATCGTCCCGGCGCCCGACGCCACCGTCGCGAACGTCGACGAGTTCTTCAGCGAGTCCTGGAAGGAGTACGGCACGGTCGACGGGACGTTCTACGCGGCCCCGCTCGGCTCCAACGTGAAGTCGTACGTCTGGTACTCCCCGTCCATGTTCGAGGACGCCGGCTACGAGGTCCCGGAGACCTGGGACGACCTCATCGCGCTGTCCGACCAGATCGTCGAGGACGGCGGCATGCCGTGGTGCGCCGGCGTCGAGTCCGGCGACGCGACCGGCTGGCCGGGCACCGACTTCATCGAGGACATCGTGCTCCGCACCGCCGGTCCTGAGGTCTACGACCAGTGGTACACCCACGAGATCCCGTTCAACGACCCCCAGATCGTCGAGGCCTGGGACACTGCGGGCGAGATCCTCAAGAACGACGAGTACGTCAACGCCGGCCTCGGCGGCGTCGACTCGATCGCCACCACGCCGTGGACGGACGCGGGCTTCCCGATCCTCGACGGCACCTGCTGGCTGCACCGGGCCGCGAACTTCTACCAGACGCAGTGGCCCGAGGGCACCGAGGTCGCGCCCGACGGTGACGTCTACGCGTTCTACCTGCCCACCAACCAGACCGACATCAAGCCGGTCCTGGGCGGCGGCGAGTTCGTGGCGGCGTTCGACGACCGTCCCGAGGTGCAGGCGTTCCAGACCTACCTGTCGAGCGCGGACTGGGCCAACACCAAGGCCAAGACCACCCCGATGGGCGGCTGGGTCAGCGCCAACAACGGCCTGGACCCGGACAACCTGGCCACCGAGTTCGACAAGCTGTCGGCCGAGATCCTCGCCGACCCGAACTCCGTGATCCGGTTCGACGCGTCCGACCTGATGCCCGGCGAGGTCGGTGCGGGCACGTTCTGGACCGCCATCGTCAACTGGCTGACCGGCACCTCCACCGAGGACGCCGCGAAGTCCGTCGAGGACTCCTGGCCGGCCGGCTCCTGACGGACCGCCGCAGCACTCGACTGATCGGTTGACGGCCCGCCCGGCGGGTGGGGGGAACGACCCCCGCCCGCCGGGCGGGCCCGTCCGGCTCGGAGGCGTACATGGACTGGTTGACGAGCGCGAGCTCGGTGGGCGAGAAGTTCGCCCTGATGTTCCTGGCGATCGCGCTGTTCGTGGTCGTCATGGGCGCGATCCTGTTCCTGGTGGACCGGCCCAGCCGGGTCCCCCGGTGGGTCGTGGCCGCGGCGTTCGCCGGGCCCGCCCTGCTGCTGCTGGCGTGGGGGCTCGTGCGCCCCGCCGTGCTCACCCTGTGGAACTCGTTCTTCGACAAGCGCGGGAACGAGTTCATCGGGGTCGACAACTACACCCGCGTGCTGACCGGCGGGCAGTTCCAGAGCGTGCTGACCAACACCGCGATCTGGGTGATCCTGGTGCCGATCGCCTCGACGCTGATCGGCCTGGTCTACGCCGTCCTGGTGGACCGCACGCGGTTCGAGAAGCTCGCCAAGGCGCTGGTGTTCATCCCGATGGCGATCTCGATGGTCGGCGCGTCGATCATCTGGAAGTTCGTCTACGAGTTCAAGCCGGACCAGCCCGGCGTGAAGCAGACCGGCCTGCTCAACCAGGTGCTCGTCTGGGTGGGCCTGGAGCCGCAGCAGTTCCTCATCAACTCCCCGTGGAACACCGTGTTCCTCATCGTGGTGATGGTGTGGATCCAGACCGGTTTCGCCATGACCGTGCTGTCCGCGGCCATCAAGGCCATCCCGGACGACATCGTCGAGGCCGCGCGCCTCGACGGGCTCGGCGGGATGCGGATGTTCCGGTACATCACCGTGCCGTCCATCCGGCCGGCGCTGGTGGTCGTGCTCACCACGATCGCGATCGGGACGCTCAAGGTGTTCGACATCGTCCGCACCATGACCGGCGGCCAGTTCGACACGCAGGTCATCGCGAACGAGTTCTACACGCAGGCGTTCCGGCAGAACAACCAGGGCCTGAGCGCCGCGCTCGCGGTGATCCTGTTCATCCTGGTGATCCCGATCGTCGTCTACAACGTGCGGCAGCTGCGCAAGTCGGAGGAGATCCGATGACCACCACACCGCTCCCCCCGACCGGGCCGTTCGCCGAGGCGTTCGAGGAGACCGCCGACGCCGGCGGCGAGCCCGGACGCCAGCGCCGGCTGAGCCGCCTCGAGCGGCGCGCGATCGCCACCAAGGGCCGGCTGTCGTCGCCGTGGGCCTCGTTCGCCGCGATCCTCATCGCGATCCTGTGGACGATCCCGTCGATCGGCCTGCTCGTCACCTCGTTCCGCCCCGAGCTCGACATCCGCCGCTCCGGCTGGTGGACCGTGTTCGGCGGCCTGTTCAACGGCGAGGCCGAGTTCACGCTCGACAACTACGACCAGGCGCTGTTCGGCTCCGGGGCGAACCTGGCGACGTACTTCGTCAACTCGTTCGTCATCACGATCCCCGCCGTGATCATCCCGATCACGATCGCGCTGCTCGCCGCGTACGCGTTCGCGTGGATCGACTTCAAGGGCCGCAACCTGCTGTTCGTCGCGGTGTTCGCGCTGCAGATCGTGCCGCTGCAGGTCGCCCTCGTGCCGCTGCTGCGGGACTACGTGAGCGCGGGCGTCGCCGGGTCGTTCTGGACGGTCTGGCTGTCGCACTCCATCTTCGGCCTGCCGCTGGCGATCTTCCTGCTGCACAACTTCATGAAGGACATCCCGGCGTCCCTCGTCGAGGCGGCCCGCGTCGACGGCGCGGGGCACGTGAAGATCTTCTTCCGGGTGCTGCTGCCGCTGCTGGTCCCGGCCATCGCGGCGTTCGGCATCTTCCAGTTCCTCTGGGTGTGGAACGACCTGCTCGTCGGCCTGACGTTCGCGTCGCCGAACTCCCGGCCGCTGACCGTGGCGGTCGCCGAGATGGCCGGCAGCCGCGGCGGCGACTGGCACGTCCTCACCGCCGGCGCGTTCATCTCGATGGTGGTGCCGCTCATCGTGTTCATCTCGCTGCAGCGGTACTTCGTGCGCGGCCTCCTGGCGGGCTCCGTCAAGGGCTGACCCGCCGGGCGCCTCCGGGGTGGAGCGTCCTGCCCGACACGCTGCGGCGGGTCCGGCAGGGCGCTCCACCCACGTCCCGGCCCGTAGAGTGCGGCCCCGACGAGGGACGACGGCGGGACGGGGTGGGCGTGGCGGAGCCGGCGGTGCACGGCGGCGTGCTGGGCCGGGTCCCGGCCCCCGCGCTGTTCGCGGTCTCCGGGCTCGCCCAGTACGGCGGCGCCGCGCTGGCCGTGGCGCTGTTCGCCGTCATCCCGTCGCCCACCGTCGCCTGGCTGCGGATCGCCGTCGCCGCGCTGGTGCTGCTCGCCTGGCGCCGGCCCTGGCGCGCCCGGTGGACCCGGGCCGACCTCGGCGCGGCCGCCGCGTTCGGCGTGGTGCTCGCCGCGATGAACGTGTCCTTCTACGTCGCCATCGACGTGCTGCCGCTGGGCACCGCCGTGGCCATCGAGTTCCTCGGCCCCGTCGCCGTCGCCGCCGTCACCGGCCGGACCTGGCGCGAGCGGCTCGGCATCGTGGTGGCGGCAGTCGGCGTCGTGCTGCTCGCCGGCGTGGAGCTGAGCACCGGCGGCGCGGACTCCGTGCGCGGGCTGGTCGCCATCGGCATCGCCGCGGCGTGCTGGGCGGGGTACATCCTGCTCGGGCGCCGGGTCGCGCAGGGCCGGCGGGCCGGGGCGGGGCCGGGCGAGGCGCCTGCGGGCTCCGACGCCCGGCGCGCGGCCGACGCGCGGCCCGGGTCGGACGCGCGCCCCGCGCCCGACGGGATCACCTCGCTCGCGGTCGGCATGACCGCCGGCGCCCTCGTCGGCGCCCCGTTCCTCGCCGCCCTCGCCGCCCCCGTGCTGACCGACGCCGGCCTGGCGCTCGCCGTCCTCGGCATCGCGGTGCTGTCCTCGGTGGTGCCGTACGCGATCGAGCAGGTCGTGCTCCGCCGGGTGACCGCCGCGACCTTCGCCGTGCTGCTGGCCATGCTGCCCGCGACGGCCGCGGTGGTCGGCGCCGTCGCCCTGCGGCAGTGGCCGCACGGGTGGGAGGTCGTCGGGCTGCTGTGCGTGTCGGTCGCGATCGTCCTCACCGCGACCCGCCGCGCCCCGGGCGAGCCCGCCGCCTGAGCCACCTACGCAGCGTCTGGGGCCGGCGCCTGGGTGGTGCTCGCGCGCTCCTAGCCTGGGGCCGCTCCGCCTTCGGGCGTCGGGTCGGCCGACCCGGGTGAGGAGGGCAGCCGCCGGGGCTCGACTCGAGGGAGAGTTCTGTGCGCGTACTGACACGTCCGGCAGGGATGGCGATCGGCGTGGCGATGGCGCTGGGGGTGCCCGTCGCCGAGGCGCTGGCGCCCGAGCGGATGTGGCACGACCCGACAGGCGGCTGACGGCGTGGCCGCTGCGATGCGGCGCTCCGGCGGCCGGGGGTGGTTGCTCCTGGTCCTGCTCCTGCTGCTCGCCGTCGCATCCATCCCGTTGCGCGACCAGTTCCTCGACGACGCGTCGTTCCGCCGCAGCTACCCCGAGCGTTTCCAGCGCGTCGCCAACGGGTCGACGGTGCTCACTCTGGTGTCCGTCTTCGTCGTCCTGCTCCGGCCGCGCGTCCTGCGGTTCGTCCGGTCGCGCTCCTGGCACCTGGCCGATGCGCAGGAGGTCGGGGGCTGGCGGGCTCTGACCTGGACCGCGGTGCTCAACGCGGTCTACGTCGTCGCCGTAGCGGGTCCGGGCCGCTGGGTGGTCACGGCGGCACTCACGGCGTACGCGACGGGGTCGGAACGGTTCCAGGCGCCCAGCGAGGTGGTGGCGGAGGCCGCGGCCAGGTACGTCGACCGCGGCACAGGTCTCCTCCTCCTGGCGATGGCGGCCCACGCCGGCCTCGTCCACCTGGACGCCCGGAGTCACCGCAGCCGGGGCCAACGGGACTGAGCCCGGACACGACGCGGCCTCCGCGAGCCAGGGATCGCCGGTCGTCGTCGCCGATGGCTCGCAGGAGACGTCCGACCGCCTGGCCGGGGTTGCGGCTGGGGCGCGCCCCCCGCGTGAGCCACCTACGCACCGCCAGTGCGGAGCCTGGGTGGTGCCAGTGCGCTCCTAGCCTGGGGCCGCTCCGCCTTCGGGCGTCGGGTCGGTCGACCCGGGTGAGGAGGGCAGCCGCCGGGGCTCGACTCGAGGGAGAGTTCTGTGCGCGTACTGACACGTCCGGCAGGGATGGCGATCGGCGTGGCGATGGCGCTGGGGGTGACGACCGCGGTGCCCGCGACGGCGACCGCACCCCCCGAGCCGCGCAGCACGACGAGTCCCGTTGACCACACGCTGGTCAGCGAGATCGTCGGCGAGTCCTGGGCGGCCGCCGAGGCGCTGGAGCAGATCGGGCTCACCGCCGACGACCTGGTGCTGCCCGAGCGGGACGACGACCTGTACGCGCAGGTCGCGGTGGGGCTCCAGGCGTGGCTCGCCGAGCAGGCCGGCGAGCAGGCGGACGGCGTCGCCGAGGTCCCGGTCGGGGCCCGGGGCACTGCGGCGTCCGCCACGCGGGTGGGGAGCGAGGAGGACGACCTCACCCGCCAGCGGCTGGCCTACGCCCTGCACATCGCGGAGGTCAACGCGAAGCGCGACCGCCGCGCCGGGCCGATCGAGCGCGAGGTCGTGTACATGTACCTCTCGCACTACGTGGACACGCCGCGCGGGACGCTGCCCGGGCTCGACGCGCACTCGGACTACCACCAGTACTACGCGGCGTGGATCTCCGACGACGACCGGATGGTCTACGACCGGTTCCTCGCCACGAACGCGACGCTGGAGGGCGGCAACGCGCTGGTCGACTCGGCCAAGGCCCTGGCCGGGCTGCGCGACGTGGTGTCGGTCGTCACGCGCGACGGCCTTCGAGATCTCGCGCGGGTGGCCGAGAACGCATACGACGTCGTCGACGTGCTGAGCGGGGATCTCACCGACGCGATGGAGGCATGGACCATCTACCTCGGGTCGACGTCGGACGACCCGGAGCGGGTCGTCCGGGCTCTGGTCGCCGGCGACCTGTCCGGGGACAAGCTGGAGGCGAAGCAGCGCGAGCTCGCTCTCGACGTGCTGAGGGCGGTGGTCGTGGGGGCCGCGTTCGGTGGAGGGCCCGTCGCCTTCCTCGGCGCTGTCGCCCTCGGGGTGGCCGAGATGACCTACCTCAGCGTCCGGTCGTTCACGCAGCGCGCGAACTACGCCTCGATGATCGCCAGCAACCACGGCCGGGTCGCCGAGCGGATGTGGCGCTACCTGATGGGCGGCTGACCTCGTGACCGGTCCGGCACGTGACCCGGGCCGGTACCGACCTGAGATCAGGCACGCGAGCGGCCACCTGCGGCCGCACTGGTACCGGCGCCGGTGGGTCGTCGTGCTCGCGGGCCTGCTGCTGGTCGGCGTGCTGGATCTGCTGTACCAGCCGTTCCTCGACGCGGCGGGAGACCGCTCTCGATCCCCCTTCGCGTACCGGGGGAACGGGCGGTCGCTCTTCGGCTTCGTGCCCGTCCTCGTCGTCCTGCTCCGGCCGAGCGTCCTGCGGCTCGTGCGGTCCCGTGTGCGGGTCCTCGCCGACGCGCAGGACGGGGGAGGCTGGCGGGCGGGGGTGGCGACCGCGGTCCTGAACGCGGGATACGTCCTGGTCGTGGTGGGTCCGG
>NZ_JAANNB010000240.1 GCF_011603975.1 Cellulomonas sp. IC4_254
GGGTCGCCGGGGTCCGCCGGGCCCGCCGACGGCGACCCGCGGCTCGGCCCGGTCGAGGTGCGCCGCTCCCGCCGCCGGTCCCGCACCGTCACCGCCTACCGCGAGGGCGGCCGGACGATCGTCGCCATCCCCGCCCGGTTCACCCGCGCCCAGGAGCGCGAGTGGGTGCGCCGGATGCTCGACCGGCTCGCCACCCAGGAGCAGCGCCGCCGTCCGTCGGACGACCAGCTGGTCCGCCGCGCGGCCGAGCTCAACCAGCGCTACCTGGGCGGCCGCGCCGTGCCGTCGAGCGTCCGCTGGTCCGGAAACCAGGGCCGGCGCTGGGGCTCGTGCACCGTCGCGGACGGCAGCATCCGGCTGTCCGACCGCCTGCGCGGGATGCCCGCGTGGGTCACCGACTACGTGCTGCTGCACGAGCTCGCGCACCTGCTGCACGCCGGCCACGGGCCGGAGTTCTGGGCCGAGCTCGAGGCGTACCCCCGCACCGAGCGGGCGCGCGGGTTCCTCGAGGGCTACTCGTTCGCCGAGCGGGCCCCGGGGGACGCCGACGAGGACGCCGCGCCCGGCGACGCGACGGTCGCCGAGGAGGACGCGGCCGACCCCGAGGCCGACTGAGCCGACCCCGGTCCGGCCGCCGCGGGGTGCGGGGCGTCGCGCTGCGTCGGCAGCGCGGTGGCCGACCCGGCTCGCGCCTCGGCGACCATCCGGGTGTGCAGGGCGAGGATCTCGGCCGCGCGCCGCGCCACCACCACGCCCGCGGGTGTGGGCGTGCAGCCGTCCGCGCTCCGCTGCAGGAGCCGGACGTCGAGCCGGCGCTCCAGCAGCGCGACGTGCGTGCTGACCGTGCTGACCGCGCACGGCAGCGCTGCTGACGCGGTCGTCATCGACCCGTGCTCGACGACCGCGACGAACGTCGCCAGGTGGGTGAGCTGGACCATCACCGGCCTCCCGTCGGGGTGGAGCGGCTGGGGCCAGTCTGCGCACAGGTCGGGCCGCTCGACCAGCCCCTTCGCGGTTCCCGAACCGGGGTTGTGCCGCGACCCAGGACCTTCGACCCTGGTCGTCAGCCGCTGAACCATCCGACACCCGTCGACCCCGGATGAGAGGCAGCACCATGCACCTGACCACCACCAAGATCCCGTTCTCGACCCCGGTCCTCGTCCTCGGCGTCGCTGGCCCGCTGATCGCCCTCGGTGCCGTGCTGCTCGGCAGCACGGACCCGACCGCGTGGGTCGTCGTCGCGCTCGTCGGCACCGCCGCCGTGGTCGCGGGCGGGATGCTGCCGGCCCGGCACTGGCTCGAGATCCGGGGCGACGAGGTCCGGCTGCGCTACCGACCCCTGCTGACCCGCCGCATCGCCACCCGCGACGTCGTGCGCTTCGAGCTGATCGAGCGTGCCCGTCCCCTGCAGTACGGGGGGCTGGGCCTGCGCCTCGCGAGCGGGAAGGTCGTGGCGTTCGTGAACCGGCCCGGGCCGGCGCTGCGGATCCAGCCCGCCCGCGGCTGGTCGAGCGTCATCGTCCTGGCGTCCGCCGAGGAGGCCGAGGCCGTCCGGCGCCGCCTCGAGGAGACGACGGGCCGGACGGTGGAGCGGCGCAGCGCCTAGCGCTCGTCGTCGCCGGCCGGGGCCTCCGGGTCACCGCCGCCCTCGGCGGGGCCGCCCTGCTCGCCCTCGCCGAGGATCTCCGCCAGCGCCCGGTCCAGGTCGGCGTGCTCGCCCTCGGCCGCGGTGCGCCGCCCGGCGTACCCGGCCGGGTCGTCCAGGTCCTCGGCGGTGGGCAGCAGGTCCGGGTGGTCCCAGATCGCGTCGCGCGCCTGCTGGCCCTGCTCACGGGCGATGCGTGCCCACAGCGCGGCGGCGTCGCGCGACCGGCGGGGTCGCAGCTCCAGGCCGACCAGCGTCGCGAACGTCTGCTCCGCGGGTCCGCCGGCGGCGCGGCGGCGGCGGATCATCTCGCGCAGCGCGACGCTGTGCGGCAGGTGGGGGAGGGCGGCGGTGGCGACGACCTCGTCGACCCAGCCCTCGACCAGCGCGAGCGCGGTCTCCAGCCGGGCGAGCACGGCGCGCTGCTCGGGCGTCGTCTGCGGGGCGAACACCCCGGACGACAGGGCGCCCTGCAGCGCGGTCGGGTCGGTGGGGTCGATGGCCCGCACCGACTCCTCCAGGCTCTCGACGTCGATGGTGATGCCGCGGGCGTAGGCGTCGACCGCCGCGAGGAGGTGGCCGCGCAGCCAGGTGACGTGCGTGAACAGCCGGGCGTGCGCCGCCTCGCGGAGCGCGAGGAACAGCCGCACCTCCTCGAGCGGGATCTCCAGGCCGTCGGCGAACGCGGCGACGTTGCCCGGCACCAGCGCGGTCGCGGGCTCGGCGACCAGCGGCAGGCCGGCGTCGGTCAGCCCGAACACCTCGCGGGACAGCGAGCCGGCCGCCTGGCCGACCTGCATGCCGAACACGAGCGCGCCGAGCTGGCGCATCATCGCCGCCGGGTCCAGGCCACCGACGCCGAGGCCGGGCGGCAGGTCCATCCCCTCGGGCAGCTGGTCGGCGAGGGTCGCGGCGAGCGCGGTCGACATCGACGTGGCGACCGGCTCGGTCAGCGTCCGCCAGGTCGGCAGGGTCTGCTCGACCCACTCGGAGCGGGACAGGGCGCGGACGTGCCCGCCGGCGGGCGGCAGGTCGGTGGCCGCGTCGAGCCACAGCTCCGCGACGCCGAGCGCCTCGGTCGCCTGGCGCTGCTCGGCCGGGCTGAGCGTGGGGTCGCCGCCGGTGACCGCCACCTGGCGGGCCATGTCGTGCGCCACGTCCCAGTTCACCGGGCCGTCGCCGCTGGACGACAGCATCCGCTGCACCTGGGCGATCACCTGGTTCATCAGCATCGGGTCGTCGGGCAGGCCGGACGCGCGGGCCATCTCCGCGGGGTCGAGGCCCTGCTCCCGCATCTGGCGGAGCGCCTCGTCCGCGCCCGGGCCGAACATCTGGCGCAGCATCTGCTCCCAGGCGGCGCCGTCGGAGGGCTCGCCGGGCTGGCGCGCGGTGGGGTCGTCGGTCATCTCGGTGCTCCCGGGCTCGTCGTGGTGCCACCGTAACCACACCCCCGCGCCGCGGGACCCGGTCGTCACCTCCGGTTCGCTGAGGGCGCACGCGACCCTCACGGGTCCGTGCGGCATGATCGTCCGGTGCACGCCCAGCCCGGAACCCCCTCGGACCCCGACGCGTCGCCCGCGGGCGGGACCGACCCGTTCGCCGCCCCCACGCCGACCGGCGCCGACCCGGCGGCCGCGCAGGCGCCCGGGGAGCCGGACGAGCCGCGCGAGCCCGCGCCGCCCGTGACCCGGCGCGCGGCGCTGCTGTCCGGGGGCGTGCTGCTCACGGCCGTGCTGCTCGTCGTGCTGCTCCTGATGCCGGTGCCGTACGCGGTGAACTCACCGGGCCCGACCCTCGACACCCTGGGGGAGCACGACGGCCAGGCGCTCATCACGATCGACGGCGCCGAGACCTACGACTCCACCGGGCAGCTCCGGCTGACCACGGTGTCGACCACGGGCGGACCCGGGTACCCGTCGAGCGTGCTGGGCGTGCTGCAGGGCTGGCTGAGCCCGTCCCGGCGGGTGCTGCCGGTCGAGTCGGTGTTCCCGCAGGACGCGACCCAGGAGCAGCTGGACGAGCAGAACGAGGCCCAGATGGTGTCCTCGCAGGAGAACGCGACCGTCGCCGCGCTGGAGGAGCTCGGGTACACGGTCCCGGTCACGCTCACGGTGCACGACGCCGTCGAGGGCACGGGCGCCGTCGGCGTGGTCGAGCCCGGGGACGTGCTGCTGTCCTACGACGGCACCGCGCTGACGTCCTACGGGCAGCTGATCGACCTGCTGGACCAGACGGACCCGGGCAGCACCGTCACGCTCGGCGTGCAGCGGGACGGCGCCGAGGTCGACCTCGACGTGGTCACCGGTGAGCGCGAGGAGGGCGGGGGCAGCCAGCTCGGCGTCTACATCGACCCGACGTTCGACCCGCCGGTCGACGTGTCCATCCGGATCGACCAGATCGGCGGCTCCAGCGCCGGCACGATGTTCGCGCTCGGGATCATCGACAAGCTGACCCCCGAGGACGAGGCGGACGGCCGGGTCATCGCGGGCACGGGGACGATGGACCTCAACGGCGCGGTCGGCCCGATCGGCGGCATCCGGCAGAAGATGGCCGGCTCGCTGCGGGACGGGGCGGACTGGTTCCTCGCGCCTGCGGGCAACTGCGACGAGGTCGTCGGGCACGTGCCGGACGGGCTCACCGTCGTGAAGGTGTCGACGCTGCACGAGGCGCGCGAGGCCGTCGAGGCGATCGGCGCCGGCGAGGCCGACGACCTGCCGACCTGCACGGCGGCGGACGCGGCCGACGCGGGCTGAGGCCCGCTCAGGCGAACGTCGCCCGCAGCCCCTCGACCAGCCCGGGCACCACGTCCTCGCCCTGGCCGACGGCGTCGTCCCGGTCGTCGGACCGCTGCCGCACGGCGCACCACGACGGCCCGTCGCGCAGCACGCCGACCGCGAGCCGCACGTCCTGGCGCTGCGGGTGGGCGAGCAGCGCGGTCAGCGCGGCGTCGGGGTCCTCGGGCAGGCCCTCCTCGGCCTCCGGCGGCAGCACGATCCGCTCGACCGTGAGCGCCGCGCCGTCCACGCCCTCGGGCCAGGCGATCGCGCCGAGCAGGCCCTCCAGGTCGTCGCTCGCGGGCAGCCCCTCCTGCTCCACCGAGGTCAGGTGGTGGGGGTCGGCGGCCGCGGCGGCCAGCACGTCCGGCGGCAGCTGCGACGCGAGCGCGGGCTCGGCGTCGAGGGCCGCCTGCGTCCGGACCAGGGCGAACACCCGCACGGGGCCGTCCCAGCCGCCGGTGGCGACGTGCCGCTCGATCTCGACGACCGCGG
>NZ_JAANNB010000241.1 GCF_011603975.1 Cellulomonas sp. IC4_254
CGGCCCCGCCGCCGCTCCCCCTGCAGTGGAGGACCCATGAGAACGACCCGGATCCGGCTCGCGGCCGGTGCCGCCGTGCTGGCGCTCGCCCTGGCCGCCTGCTCCGGCGGCGGTGGTGACGACGCCGCCGACACCAGCGCGACCGGCTCGGGCGGCGGCGCGATCCGCGTCGCCGTCACCGACCCGGTCCAGCTGATCCCCGGCCGGCAGTCGATCGCCTTCGACTTCGCCATGGCCGTCTGGGCCCCCCTGACCTGGATCGACGACGCCGGCGAGATGACCTACGTCGCGGCCGACTCCGTCGAGTCGGAGGACGGCACCACCTGGACGATCACGCTCAAGGACGGCTGGACTTTCCACGACGGCACCCCGGTGACGGCGCAGTCCTACGTCGACGCGTGGAACGCGGTGGCCTACGGCCCGAACGCGTGGGAGAACTCCGGCCAGCTCGCGAACATCGTGGGCTACGCGGACCTCAACCCCGCCGAGGGCGAGCCGACGACCACGGAGATGTCCGGGCTGACAGTCGTGGACGACACGACCTTCACCGTCGAGCTCTCCGGCCCCGACGGCCAGTTCCCGATGCAGCTCTCCCAGGCGCAGACGGCGTTCTACCCGATGCCGGAGTCCGCGTTCGACGACTTCGACGCGTACAACACGCACCCGGTCGGCAACGGCCCGTTCGAGGTCGAGACCGACTACGCCGAGAACGAGGAGATGACCGTCACGGCGTTCGCCGACTACGAGGGCCCCGCCCCGACGGTCGACGCGATCACCTTCGTCCCGTACACCGACACCACCACCGCGTACACGGACGTGCAGGCCGGCAACATCGACGTCGCGGGCGTCCCGGTGGCGCGCCAGACGCAGGCGGCGGCCGACTTCGGCGACCGGCTGTACTCGTTCGAGGCCGCGGGGATCTCCTACCTGGGCCTGCCCCTGTGGGACGCGCGCTACTCCGACGTGCGGGTGCGCCAGGCGATCTCCATGGCGATCGACCGGGACACGATCAACGACGTCATCTACGGCGGGCTGTTCACCCCGGCGACCGCGCTGACCCCGGCCGTCGAGGCGGGCACCCCCGAGGGCATCTGCGCGGAGTACTGCGACTACGACCCCGAGGGCGCGAAGGCGCTGCTGGAGGAGGCCGGCGGGTTCGACGGCACGATCGACATCTTCTACCCGGGCGGCTCCGGCCTGGACGAGCTGTACACGGCCATCGCCAACCAGCTCCGGCAGAACCTGGGCGTGGACGCGGTCGCGACCCCGAGCACCGACTGGGCCGAGTTCGCCGACAAGCGCACGGCGGGCGACATCGCCGGGCCGTTCTTCTCCCGGTGGGGCGCGCTGTACCCGAGCCAGCAGAACACCCTGCGGGCGTTCTACGTCGAGGGCGGCGGCTGCCCGAACTGCATCCCGTACTACGAGCCCGAGGTGGCCGACCTGATCGCGGCCGCCGACGCCGAGGTGGACGCGGACGCCGCGGCCGAGGCGTACGCCGCCGTGCAGGAGCGGATCCTCGAGGACTTCCCGGCCCCGCCGCTGTTTTTCGAGACCTACTCCTACGTGGTGTCCGACCGGGTCGCCGAGCTGCCCACGTCGGCGGTCGGCAACCCGACCTACACCCAGGTCGTCCTCGCCGAGGGCGCATGAGCCAGGGCACCCTCCCGGCGGGCTCGCTCGAGGACGTCCTCGAGCGGGCCCGCCGGGTCCCCCCGATGTCCGGCTTCCCCCCGGTCGACGAGCTGCTGGCCTGGTTCGGCACGCTCGCCGCCGACCACCCCCGGCTCGTCATGGAGCGCCGGGTCGGCACCTCCCGCCTCGGCGAGCCGATCCCGATGTTCTCGATCGGCTCCGGGCCGCGCCCCCACCTGCTGTTCGCGGGCGTGCACCCGAACGAGCCGATCGGGTTCCGGACGCTGCAGCACCTGGCGACGGAGCTCGTGGCCGACCCCGACCTGCTCGCCCGGTCCGGCGCCACCTGGCACCTGGTCCCGTGCATCGACCCGGACGGCACCCGGCTCAACGAGTCCTGGTTCGCCGACCCGTCGGACCGCACGGCGTACTCGCGGCGGTTCTACCGCCCGGCGCCGTCGGAGCAGGTCGAGTGGACGTTCCCGTTCGCGTACAAGGACGCGTACTTCGACGACGTCATCCCGGAGACCCAGGCCCTGATGCGCGTGATCGACGACGTGCGGCCGGAGCTCATGGTCAGCCTGCACAACGCGGAGCTCGGCGGCGTCTACTACTACCTGTCCGAGGAGGTGCCGGGCGCCGTCGACGCGCTACACGCCGTCCCGCGCGCCCTCGGGCTGCCGCTGGACGTCGGCGAGCCGGAGTCCCCGTCGATCCGGTCCATCGCCCCGGCGGTGTTCCACATGTCCAGCACCCGCGAGGAGTACGACTACCTCGAGTCGCTGGGCCTGGCCGCCGCGTCGATGGTCGGCGGGGAGTCGTCCAGCGCGTACGCGCGCCGGCACGGCACGGTCTCGCTGGTCGCCGAGCTGCCGTACTGGTCGCACCCGCTGGCCGACGACACCACCCCGACCTCGGCGGACTACGCCGACGTGGTGCGGGCCAAGGGCGAGGAGCTCGTGGACCTGGGCGCGACGCTCACCGCGCTGCTCGAGGACGCCCGGCCCGACCTCACGCTGCGCTCGCCGTTCCTGCGCGCCAGCGAGGCGTTCGTGCCGATGATGGGCGAGGGCGGCCGCGCCGAGCTGCTGCGGGCCGACCGCCCGGAGCTCCGCCGCGCGGCCACCGCCGCCGAGGTGTTCAGCAACGAGGACGTCGTCCGGTGCTTCCGGCTGCGGTTCGGCGGGATGCTGCTGCGCGCGCTCGACGCGGAGGTGCACGCCGGGATCGCGACCGCCCGGGTCCGCCGGGTCGCCGACCGGGCGCGGGAGGTCTACGCCGGCTGGACCGCCGAGGCGGACTCGCTCACCGGGCTGACCGTGCTGCCGGTCGAGCGGCTGGTCGGCGTGCAGTACGGCGCCACCCTCGCGATGTCCCGGGTGCTCGCCGCGCGCGGACCGGCCGGGACGCGCGCATGAGCAGGTACGCGGTCCGCCGCGCCGTCGAGCTGCTGATCGTGTTCCTCGGCGTCACGCTGGTCATCTACCTCATGGTGTTCGCGCTGCCCGGCGACCCGATCCGCTCCCTCGGCGGCGACCGGCCGCTGCCGGACAACGTCGTCGCCGAGCTCCGGTCCCGGTACCACCTCGACGAGCCGGTGCTCCAGCAGTACGCCCGCTACCTCGGCGGGCTGTTCACCGGCGACCTCGGCACCAACTTCAGCGGGCAGTCCGTCGCCGGCCGCATGGAGTCCCGGTGGCCCGTGACCATCACCCTGGCGCTCACCGCGTGGGGCATCGAGGTCGTCCTCGGCGTGCTGCTCGGCCTGTTCGCCGGCCTGCGCCGCGGCCGTGCGGGCGACCGGCTCGTCCTCGCCGGCACCATCCTCGCGACCAGCATCCCGGTGTTCGTGGTCGCGGTGACGGCGCAGCTGGTGCTCGGCGTCCGGCTCGGCTGGTTCCCGGTCGCCGGCTCCTCCGACGGGTGGCCCACCTCGTACCTGCTGCCCGCGGCCGTCATCGCCGTGTTCGGCCTCGCCTCGGTCACCCGGCTCATGCGCGGCTCGGTCGTCGACACCCTGCAGTCCGACTTCGTGCGCACCCTGCGGGCCAAGGGCCTGCGGGAGCGGCAGGTCGTCGGCGTGCACGTGCTGCGGAACTCGGCGATCCCGGTGCTGACCTTCCTCGCCATCGACCTCGGCTACCTGCTCGGCGGCACGGTGGTCGTGGAGGGCGTGTTCAACCTGCCCGGCGTCGGCCAGCTGCTGTTCCAGGCGATCCGGGCGCACGAGGGGCCGACCGTCGTCGGCGTCTCCACCGCGCTGATCATCATCTTCCTGCTGACGAACCTGGTCGTCGACCTGCTGTCGTCGGTGCTCGACCCGAGGATCCGCCATGAGTGACACCCTCACCGCCACCGCGGTCACCGAGGTCGACGCGGACGCAACCGCTGCGCCCCGTGGCGTGTGGCGCACGCTGCGCCGCCGCCCGCTGTTCTGGCTCTGCGCCGGCGTGCTCGGCGTGCTGCTGCTGATCGCGGTCGCCCCGTCGTGGTTCGCCGGCTGGTTCGGCCAGCCCGACCCGCGGGCCTGCGACCTGGCGGACAGCGCGCTGCGCCCGGGCGGCGCGCACGTGTTCGGCACGGACGTGCAGGGCTGCGACGTGTACGCCAACGTCATCTACGGCACCCAGGCGTCGCTCACCGTCGGCGTGCTCGCCACCGCGGTCGCGCTGCTGGTCGCCGTGGTGGTCGGCACGGCGGCGGGCTTCTACGGCGGGTTCGCGGACCGGCTGATCGCCCGGCTGACCGACGTGTTCCTCGGCTTCCCGTTCCTGCTCGGCGCCGTGGTCGTGCTGACCTCGATCGGCAGCCGGTCCGCCGTGACCGTCGCGCTCGTGCTCGCGCTGTTCTCCTGGCCGACGATGGCCCGGCTGGTCCGCGGCTCGGTCCGCGCCGTCCGGGACGCCCCGTACGTCGAGGCCGCGAAGGCGATGGGCCTGCGGGACCGACGGATCATCGCCCGGTACGTGCTGCCCAACTCGATCGGCCCCGTGCTGGCCGTGGCCACCACGATGGTCGGCGGCGTCATCGTCTCCGAGTCGACGCTGACCTTCCTCGGCCTGGGCCTGCGCGCCCCGTCGATCTCCTGGGGCCTGCAGCTGTCCAGCGCGCAGACCTACTTCCAGACGTCCCCGCACATGCTGCTGTTCCCGAGCATCTTCCTGACCGTGACCGTCCTGGCGATGATCACGCTCGGCGACGTCCTGCGGGACGTCCTCGACCCGAAGGGCCGCGGCTGACCGCGCCGCACCGCCCGCACCACCCCGCAC
>NZ_JAANNB010000242.1 GCF_011603975.1 Cellulomonas sp. IC4_254
CGGGGCCCCGCAGCACCGGCAGGCCGCCGTCCGCGCCCGCGGGCTGACCAAGGTCTACGGCCGCGGCGAGGCCGAGGTGCGCGCGCTCGCCGGGGTGGACGTCGACTTCGCCGCCGGCGAGTTCACCGCCATCATGGGCCCGTCCGGCTCCGGCAAGTCGACGCTCATGCACCTGCTCGCCGGGCTCGACGCCGCGACCTCCGGGTCGGCGTTCCTCGGGCAGACCGACGTCACGACGCTCGACGACGACGCGCTGACCCGGCTGCGCCGCGACCGCGTCGGCTTCGTCTTCCAGTCGTTCAACCTGCTGCCGATGTTCACGGCCGAGCAGAACGTCCTGCTGCCGCTCGAGCTCGCCGGCGCCCAGGTCGACCGCGCGTGGTTCGACACCCTCGTCGCCACCCTCGGGCTCGGGCAGCGGCTCACGCACCGCCCCTCCGAGCTGTCCGGCGGCCAGCAGCAGCGCGTCGCCATCGCCCGCGCGCTCATCGCCAAGCCGGAGGTCGTGTTCGCCGACGAGCCCACCGGCAACCTGGACTCCCGGTCCGGCGCCGAGGTGCTGAGCTTCCTGCGCCGCTCCGTCCGCGAGCTCGGCCGCACGATCATCATGGTCACGCACGACCCCACGGCCGCCGCCTACGCCGACCGCGTGGTGCTGCTGGCCGACGGGCGGATCGCGGGCGACATCGTCGACCCGACCCCCGAGGCCGTGCTCGCCGGGCTGGACGCGCTGCGCCAGCTCGAGGTCACCGACGTGCCGGCAGGTGCCTGATGTGGCGGCTCACCCTGGCGCAGATGCGCCGCAGCCTCGGCCGGCTGACCGCCGCGGGCGTCGCGGTCGCGATCGGCACCGCGTTCGTCGCCGCGACGCTGCTCGCCGGTGACGTCATGCAGCGGATCTCCTACGACTCGCTCACCGCGTCGTACGGGACCGCCGACCTCATCGCCGACGCCGGCAACGGCGTCGCGCTGACCGAGAAGACCGTCGAGGCGGTGCGCGGGACGCCCGGCGTCGCGGCGGCGGACCCCCGGGTCATCGCCCCCTACGTCAGCATGTCCGCGGGCGACCGCGCGATCTCCCAGACGCTGATCCCGGTGTCGAGCGACCCCGCCTTCGACACCCAGCACGTCACGGCCGGCGCGCTGCCGACCGCGGACGGCGAGATCGCGCTGCCCGAGCGGGCGGCCGAGCGGCTCGGCGTGGACGTCGGGGACACCATCACCGTGTCGTACTACGCGTGGCAGGCGCCCGACGCCTCCGCCACGGAGGGTGCCGCGGCCGACGCCGCCACCGCGGCCCCGACCGAGGAGGCCACGGCCGGCGCGACCGACGGGGCCGCGACCGACGAGGCCGCGCCGGGCGAGCCCGAGGGCACGTACCGCGAGGTCGACGCCGACGCCGAGGTCGTGGGCCTGACCACCGACCCGACGTCCGCGTGGGCCCAGTACGGCGGCGCGGCGCTCGCGACGACCGCCGACACGCTGCTCTGGTCGGGCTGGGGCCAGGACGGCGCCGCGCCCACGCTCGCCGACGCCCAGACCTCCCAGCTGCTGATCGCGGTCGACACCGGTGCCGACACGGCCACCGTGACCGACGCCGTCGCCGGCGTCCTCACCTCCTCCGGCAGCACCGACCCGGTCGTGCTCACCCGCGACGCCGCCGCCGAGCGCGCCCTGTCCGGCGGCGACGGAACCGGTCCGATCCTGGTCGTGGTGCTCGCGTTCGCCGCGGTCGCGATGATCGTCGCCGGCCTGGTCATCGCCAACACGTTCCAGGTGCTGGTCGCGCAGCGGACCCGCATGCTCGCCCTGCTGCGCTGCGTCGGGGCCGTCCGGTCCCAGGTCCGGGGGTCCGTGCTGCTCGAGGCGGGCCTGCTCGGGCTCGCGGCCTCCGTGGCGGGCGCGCTGCTCGGCACCGGGCTGGTGCAGATCGCGCTGCTGGTCATGCAGAACGCGGACCTGCCGTTCCCCGTCCCGAGCGTGGTGCGGCCGACGGTCGCGAGCGTGGTCGCCCCGCTCGCGGTCGGCCTGGTCGTCACCGTGCTGGCCGCCCTGACGCCCGCCCGGGTCGCCACCCGGGTCGCGCCCATCGCCGCCCTGCGCCCGGCCGACGCGCCCGCGGCGGGCAGCCGCGCGGGCCGGTTCCGGCTGGTCGTCAGCCTCGTGCTGGTCGTCGGCGGCGCGCTGCTGCTGGCCGGCGGGGTCGCCCTGTCCGAGCAGTTCCTCGTCGCGGCCGTCGGCGTCGCGATCCTCGGCGGCGCCGCGTCCTTCGTCGGCCTGCTCGTCGGCGCGGTGTTCTGGATGCCGAGGGTCGTCGCCGCGATCGGCGCGCTCGTCGGCCGGCTCGGGATGCCCGCGCGGCTCGCCGCGGCCAACACCGGCCGGAACCCGGCACGCACCGCCGCCACCAGCACCGCGCTGCTGATCGGCGTCACGCTCGTCGCGATGATGAGCACCGGCGCCGTCACCGCGCGCGCCACCCTGGACGAGGAGCTCGACACCCGGTTCCCCGTCGACCTCGCGGTCTCGGCGCCGTACACGGCCGGCGAGGACGGCACCGCGGTGGCCGAGCCGCTGCCCGCCGGCACCGTCCGCGCGCTCGCCGACATCCCCGGGGTCGCGGCCGTGGCCGCCCTCGGGCGAGACAGCGTCGACCTCGGCGGCACGGGGAACCTCGTCGACGCGCTCGGGATCACCCCGGAGCAGGCCGCCGACGTGCTCCGCGACACCGACCTGGTCGACGCGATCGGCGACGACACCGTCGTGGTGCCGAAGGCGCTCGCGACGAACAGCGGCATCGAGGACGGCGACACCGTGGCGCTCGCGCGCAGCGAGGGCTCCGCGGGTTCGGCGGGTTCGGCCGGTTCGGCGGGTTCGGCCGGTTCGGCGGGGACCGTCGACCTGACCGCCGTCGTCGTGCCGCTGGACGACTGGGTCGTGCTCGTCACCCCGGCCACCCTCGACGCCCTCGGCTCCCCCGGGGCCGAGAGCACCGCCTGGCTCCGGGTCGCGGACGTCGACGCCTCCGGCGAGGTCGTGCAGCGGGTGCAGGACCTGACGGCGGACTCCGCGCTCGACATCACCGGCGCGGCGCTCGAGCGGGCGCTGTACCAGCGGGCGATCGACACCCTGCTCGCGGTCGTCGTCGGGCTGCTCGCCGTGGCCGTCGTGATCGCGCTGATCGGCGTCACGAACACGCTGTCGCTGTCGGTCATCGAGCGGCGCCGGGAGTCGGCGACGCTCCGGGCCCTCGGGCTCACCCGCCGGCAGCTCCGCGCGTCGATGGCGGTCGAGGGCGCCCTGATCGCCGGGGTCGGCGCGATGGTCGGCGTCGCGCTCGGGATGGCCTACGGCTGGCTCGGGTCCGCGGCGGTGCTCGCCGGCATCGCGGACCTGCAGCTGCGGGTGCCGTGGACGGACCTCGGGCTGGTGCTCGGGGTGGCCCTGGTGGCGGGCGTGCTCGCATCGGCGCTGCCCGGCCGCACCGCGGCCCGGACGCCCCCCGTGGCGGCCCTCGCGGTCGACTGACGCGCGGACCCGCACGCACGCCGCGCCCGGCGGGGGACCTCCCCCGCCGGGCGCGGCGTCCGTCGTCCCGGCGCTCGCCGAGTCCGCCCCTCCCGCGATCGACACCATCCGCCGAGATAGGGCCTCCAGGCCGAGGTAGGACAGTCCGCGGCCCTATCTCAGCCCGCGGGTCCTATCTCGGCGAACGGGGCGGGGGCGGGTGCGGGCTGGCTGGCCCGAAAGGCCGGGCTGGGGTCAGTCCTCGCGGCCCGCGCCGACCGTGGTCCAGGCGACGACGGTCGGGGTCACGAGCAGGCCACCGACGACGACCGCCAGGGCCAGGACGGCCACCGACCAGACGGCGACCTCGACGCCGAGCCAGCCCACCGCGAGCACGACCAGCAGGATCTGGACCGTCATCACCGGCGCGCGACCCCAGCGGTGGCCCTGCAGCAGCGCCCGGCCGGCGCCGCCGAGCACGGCCGCGACGCCCGCCGCGAGCACGATCAGGAAGACCACGGGCCCCGGCATCGAGGTGCCGCGCACGAGCGCCACGACGAGCGCCCCCGCGATCACGGCCACGGCGAGCGCCTGGAGGAGCACGAGGCCGGCGAGCAGCCGGACGGCGCCGGGCGCGACGGGGGCGGGCCGGGACGGCTGAGGGGTGTCGGATCCGGTCACGCCGCAGACCCTACGCGGGCCGCGGGTGAAACCGTCGGGCATCCTCGCAGGTCCCCGCGGTGGCGCGCTCCGGACCAGGGACGATGGTCCCGGCGGCCGGACGAGTTGGCGCGCGGCGACCGGGTGGGAGTAGCGTGCGCCCCAGGCGTTCAGGGTGCACACAGATGTGACAGACGCCTCAGTCGTCACGCGCAAGAAACCTGCGCGTAACCCCTTGTGCGCCCTCCGGCGGCCATGTGAATCTTGTACTCAGCAGTTCGATTCCCCCGAGCGCCGACGCTCACGCCCCCCGCCTTCTTCCGTGCGTCGGACGTGTGCTCGTGCTCCCATGCCGCCCAGCCCCCTGGTCGTGGCATGCCCCTGTGCTGAGGAGTGTTTCGATGGATTGGCGTCACCAGGCAGCGTGTCTGACCGAGGACCCGGAGCTGTTCTTCCCGATCGGCAACACGGGCCCGGCCCTGCTGCAGATCGAGGAGGCCAAGGCCGTGTGCCGCCGGTGCGACGTCGTGGACACCTGCCTGAAGTGGGCGCTGGAGTCCGGCCAGGACGCCGGTGTCTGGGGCGGTCTGTCCGAGGACGAGCGGCGCGCCCTCAAGCGCCGCACCGCCCGCCAGCGCCGCGCGAGCTGACACCCCGCTCGCAGCACGACCCCGACGCCCGCCGCGCCCCTCCCTCCGGGGCACGGCGGGCGTCGTCGCGTCCACCCCCGGACAC
>NZ_JAANNB010000243.1 GCF_011603975.1 Cellulomonas sp. IC4_254
GGACGGGGCGGTCGACGCGTCCGGCCCGGGGGCGGGCGTACGGGCGTCGGTCCGGCCGGTGGGCACGTCCGCGCCCACCTCCCCGGGGAAGGCGGGCGTGGGTGTCGTCGCGGTGGCCGGTGCCGCGGGGTCGCGCTCGTCGCGCAGGACTGCGTGCCTGCCGCGGGACGTGCGCCGCGCGGCGGGCATGCTGTCACTCACGGTCGTCGAGGTTAGGCAGCGGACCTCGGGGTCGTTCAAGGAGGGCGCGGCCACGACGCGAAGATCCCGTGACGATGCGGGCAGGCGATCTTCACGAGATCGCCACACCCGTCGACCGCCGGCCGTCTCCGGCGCCGGCGCGCAGGCCGGTCGTCGACGTCGACGCCGCTGTGGCCCGGATCACCCATGCTAGCGACGCCTGTGCGACGACTGAGCGGCCAATGTGTGGCGAAACCGTGACGAATCCCCCAGAAGTTTGTACGGTGAGGCCGCAGTCACCGTCTGGCGTGACGAGATGTCATGCCGGGGTGCACGTCTGCTCCTGCCCGAAGAACGGATTCCCATGACGCGTCGCCCGCTCCGTGCCTCGTTGACCGTCCTGGCGCTGGCCGCCACCACCACGCTCGGGGCCGGCGGCGTCGCCACGGCTGCCGGGCCCGGAGCCGCGTCGCCGCCGCTCCCCCTCGACCCCGGCCTGGCCGCGGGCGCGGGCGACCCGATCGCGTCCGACGACGTGCTCGCCGGCACGGAGGACAAGGTCTCGTCCGGCCTGGCCGACGCCGAGGGCACCGTCACGGCGTTCGTGCAGCTCGACGCCCCGTCCGGCCTCGACGTCGCGGAGGACGGCGGCGACCCGGCCGCGGTCCAGGCCGCGACCGCCCAGGTCGAGCAGGTCGCCGAGGCCGTCGTCCCCGCCGAGTCCGACCCCGCCGCCCGCACCGCCGCGGTCGCGCCGGAGCGGATCGCCACGCTGTCCAACCTCGTCGCCGGCACGCTCGTCACGGGCGACGCCGCGCAGGTGCGGGACCTGGCCGCGTCCGACGACGTCGTCGCGGTGTACCGGGTGACCACCAAGACCGCCGACAACTCCTCCACCGACGCGTTCACGCGTGCGCTGCAGGTCTGGCAGGACACCGGCCAGACCGGCGAGGGCGTCCGGATCGGCGTCATCGACACCGGCCTGGACTACACGCACGCCGACTTCGGCGGCCCCGGGACGGTCGAGGCCTACCAGCAGGCGTACGGCGAGGACGGCACCCAGCCCGTGCCCGACGGCCTCTACGACCCGGCCAAGTACCTCGGCGGCTACGACTTCGCCGGCCCGCTGTACGACGCGGACCCGAACTCCGAGCTCCCCGGCGCCACGTTGACGCCCACGCCGGACGACAACCCGATCGACAGCCTCTACACGTCCGACAACTCGGGTCACGGCACGCACGTCGCCGGCACCGCCGCCGGCTACGGCGTCCAGCCCGACGGCACGACGTTCACCGGCGACTACAGCACGCTGACCGACCTGTCCGACTGGCAGGTCGGCCCGGGCTCCGCGCCGGGCGCCGGGATCTACGCCCTCAAGGTGTTCGGCGACATCGGCGGGTCCACCGACCTCACCGGCCTCGCCCTCGACCGGGCCGCCGACCCCGACGGCGACGGCGACTTCGGCGACCACCTCGACGTGGTGAACCTGTCGCTCGGCGCCTCCGCCACCCCGTCCGACGACCCGGACAACCTGCTGATCGACCGGCTGTCCGACCTCGGCACGCTCGCCGTGCTGTCCGCGGGCAACTCCTCCGACATCACGGACGTCGGCGGGTCCCCCGGCTCCGCCGCCTCGGGCCTGACCGTCGCGAACTCCGTCGGCAGCCCGCAGACCTACGACGGCGTCGAGGTCACCGCGGCGCCCGACCCGGCCGCCGTGGGCACCTGGGCCGCGCAGAACTCCATCTCCTACGCGGGCACCGCGGACGTCACCGCGCCGGTCGTCTACCTCGGCGACGGCGTGGACGGCTGCACCCCGCTCACCCCGTACGCCGACCAGCTCGCCGGGAACATCGCCTACCTGTGGTGGGACGACGACGACGCCACCCGCGCGTGCGGCTCCGTCGCCCGGTGGAACGCGGCCGAGGCCGCCGGCGCCGTCGGCGTCCTGATCGGCACCGAGTCGACCGTGTTCTCCGCGGGCATCTCGGGCAACCCGACGATCCCCGGCGCGCAGCTCACCGCGTCGTCCACCGACGCGCTGCTCCCGTCCATCCAGGCCGGCGGCGTCGTCGCGCACCTCGGCCCGTCGCTCGCCGCGTCGGTCACCTCGGACGAGATCGGCGACGCGCTCAACCCCGGCTCGTCCCGCGGCGCGCACGGCTCCCTCGGCATCATCAAGCCCGACGTCGCCGCGCCCGGCACGCTGATCTTCTCGGCGGCCTCCGGCACCGGCGCGCAGGCGCAGTCGCTGTCCGGCACGTCCATGTCCTCGCCGCACGTGGCGGGCATCGGGGCGCTCGTCCGCGCGACCCAGCCCGGCTGGACCCCGGCCCAGGTCAAGGCCGCGATCATGAACACCGCGACGCACGACGTCTGGACCGGTGCGCACCAGTCCGGCACGGCGTACGGCCCGCAGCGGGTCGGCTCCGGCCGGGTGGACGCCCGCGCGGCCGTCGCGGACACCGTGCTCGCGTACGGCTCGGAGGACCCGGACCAGGTGTCGGTGACCTTCGGGGTCGTGGACGTGGGCGCGGAGCCCGTGACCCTCAAGAAGACCGTCACGGTGCAGAACACCGGCGACACGGACGTCACCTACGACACCGCGTTCGCCGCCGCCACCACGACCGGTGGCGCGACGATCACCACCTCCCCCGCCACGCTGACGGTCCCGGCCGGCCAGCAGGGGCTCGTCACGCTGACGCTCACCGCCGACCCGGCGAGCCTCGAGCGGGAGATCGACCCGACGCAGGCGACCACCCAGGGCGGCGTGCCGCGCGAGTACGTGGCGTCGCTGTCCGGCCGGCTCGTGCTCACCTCGGGCGACGCCGAGCTCCGGGTGCCGGTGCAGGCCGCCCCGCGGCTGGTCTCCGAGCTCACCGCCGACCCGGTGTCCTTCGCGGACGCCGGTGCGGACACGGCCGCGCTCACCCTGTCGGGCCGGGGCGTCGACTCCGGCGGCTGGACCTCGCTGGTCGCGCCGCTCACGCTCGGGGCCACCAGCCCGAAGCTCGAGGACGTCCCCGGCTTCGTCACCTCGGAGTCCGCGGTCGCGTCCGGCGACCTGCGCTGGGTCGGCTGGACCTCCACCGCCCCGCAGCAGGCGGCGGCGGGCGGCGACCCGGCCGACGGCTACCTCGGGGTCGGCATCGCGGTCGACGGCGACTGGGCCACGCTCGGCCAGGCCGTGCTCCCGGTCATCGACTGGGACGTCGACCAGGACGGCACCCCCGAGGCGCAGACGGTCGTGCAGAAGCTCAGCGACGCCGCCGACGTCACGGTCGCCGCGACCTTCGACTACGACACCGGCGAGGTGCTCGACGTCCAGGGCGTGAACGGCGCGTTCGGCGACGTGGACACCACGGTGTTCGACAACTCGGTGCTGGTCGCGCCGGTCGGGATCGCCGCGCTCGGCCTCGAGCCCGGCGCCACCCCGGCCGTCACGGTGTGGACCTCGTCCGACTACGCGGCCGACCCCAGCGGCCAGGTCGACGCGGCCGAGCCGTTCACCGTCGACCCGTTCGACCCGCCGTACTGGTTCGACGGCGGCGTCACCGACGCGCTGTGGTTCGCGGCGTCCGACGCCACAGAGCTCACGGTGCACCGGTCCACCACCACGGCCGCCCCGGCGGACCAGCTCCTGGTGCTGCACAGCCACAACGCCGACCCGACGACCCGGGCCCAGGTGCTCGACGTCGCCGCGCCGGAGGCCGTCGCGACGACCACCACGCTGAAGGTCTCCGGCCCCGCGAAGGTGGGCAAGGACCTGACGCTCACCGCCACGGTGGCGCCCGCCGAGGCGACCGGCACCGTGTCGTTCCGCGCGGACGGCACCGAGGTCGCCACCGCGGCCGTCTCCGGCGGCACCGCGACCGCGACGGCGCGGCTCGGCGGCGGGAAGCACGCGCTGACGGCCGTCTTCACGCCGGACACCGCGGCGTTCGCGGGGTCGGAGTCGGCGGCGGTGACGGTCGACGTGAAGAAGGCCGGCTCCACCACGAAGGTCACGCTGTCGCAGAACTCGGGCCGGTACGGCTCCGAGGTCAGCGCGACCGTGACCGTCACCGGCCAGGGCGCCGTCCCGGCCGGCACCGTCGAGATCCGCGAGCGCGACACCGTCCTCGCAACCGGTGAGCTCACGGCCGGCCAGGGCGACCAGGCGACCGCGACCATCGCCCTGCCCCGCGACCTGAAGTCCGGGTCGCACACCCTCACCGCGGTGTACACGGGCAGCGCGGACGTCGAGGGCTCGCAGACCCAGCGCGCCTACCGGGTGCTGGCGACGGTCCCGACGATCACCCTCGACACCCCGTCCTGGACGGTGTCCCGCGGCGCCACGCCCGCGGTCACCGTGACGGTCGCGGGACCCGAGGGCGCGCCGGCCGCCGGTGGCAAGGTGACGGTCCTGGCGGGCATCCGGCCCGTCGCGACGGTCGCCCTGACCGACGGCTCCGCGACGGTCACCCTGCCGGCGGTCAGCCGCACCACCACCGTCACCGCGCTGTACACCGGCGACGGCGGCTACACCCCGACGCTCACGATCGGGGTGCTGAAGGTGCGCTGAGACACGCCCGCCGCGCGCGGGCCGGGACGCCCCTGATCCGGGGCGTCGGACGGCACGAGCGCGGCGGGTCGGCGCGCCGGGCGCGCGGCGGTGGCGTGGACACGGGGGGTCGTCCACGCCCTGGGGC
>NZ_JAANNB010000244.1 GCF_011603975.1 Cellulomonas sp. IC4_254
CGGCGCCCGGCGGCGGTGCCCGACAGTCAACCCCGGGACCCCGTGCCGGAGTCAATAGCCGGGATGCTGAGAGTTCAGTAGGCAATGAAAGTTTTACGTGCGTGACACAGGGCCTGGGTGCCGCCCGAGGGGTCCGTGGTGGTTCGATGGGCCGCGTGATCCACACGACCGACTACGTGCTGACCGACGAGGGGCGCGTGCGGGACCTGGTGCGGGCCCACGGGTGGGCGACGCTCGTCTCCGTGACCGACGACGGGCCCGTGGCGTCGCACGTGCCGGTGCTGCTGGGCGAGGACGTCACGCTGCCGTCGGGGCCCGGGGCGGGCGCCGGGGAGCCGGCGCCGCCCGCCCCCGCACGGCCCGCCCGCGACGCCCACGGCCTGCCCGACCGGTTCACCGTCCCGTCCGCCCCGCTCACCGTGCTCAGCCACCTCGGCCGGCCGGACGAGCTGCTGCACCAGGCCGGCTCCGGCCGCGAGCACCTGCTGGTCGTCGAGGGCCCGTACGGGTACGTCTCGCCCGGCTGGTACGGCTACACCCCGGCCGTGCCGACCTGGAACTACCTCGCCGTGCACCTCTACGGCACGCTCGAGCTGCTCGACGCCGAGGACTCGTACGCCGTCATGGGCGCGACGGTCGACCGGTACGAGCAGCCGATGCCCGAGCCGGTGCGGATGCCCGACGTCGAGGGCTACGCCCGCCGGATCGCGCCGGGCGCCGTCGGGTTCCGGCTGTCCGTGACCCGCTGGCAGGGCAAGGCCAAGCTCAGCCAGGACAAGCCGCGCGCGGTCGCGGAACGGGTCGTCGAGCACCTCGGCACCGACCCGCACTACGCCGACCCGGCGCTCGCGGCCGCGATGCGGGCCGAGCTCGACCGCCGCCCGGACTGGACCTGACCGGCGCTTGATCCGGGGTTGACCGGCGCCGAGGCCGGCGCGGACCCCACCACCGTCGAACGAAAGGCGTCACCGCCGTGAGCACCGCACCGCTCGTCCTGACCCGCGCCCGCCTGCTCGGCGCCGCCCGCACCGTCGACGTGCTGCTGCGCGACGGCCGGGTGCACGCCGTCGGGCCGGACCTCGCGCACGGCGCCGGCGCGGGCGTCGAGCAGGTCGACCTCGACGGCCGGACCGTGATGCCGGGCCTGTGGGACGCGCACACCCACATGACGCAGTGGGCGCTCGCCCGCCAGCGGCTCGACGTGTCCGCCGCGACCTCCGCCGCGCACGCGATCCGGATCGTGCTCGACCGGCTCGCCGCGCGCCCGCTGACGCCCGGCACCGCGCTCGTCGGCTACGGGTTCCGCGACGGCCTGTGGCCGGACGTGCCGACCGCGGAGCTGCTGGACGCCGCCGTCGGCGACGTGCCGGTGATCCTCGTGTCCGGCGACCTGCACTGCGCCTGGTTCAGCACCGCGGGCCTGCGGTACGCGGGCGTCTCCGGCCACGCGACCGGGCTGCTCCGCGAGGCCGAGTGGCTGCCCCTGACCAGCGTGGTCGACCACGTGCCCGACGACGTCGCCGACGAGTGGGTCGCCGAGGCCACGCGGGCCGCCGCCGCACGTGGCGTGGTCGGCGTCGTCGAGCTCGAGATCACCGAGAACCTCACGCCCTGGCGCCGCCGGATCGCCGCCGGCACCGACGCGCTGCGGGTCCGCGCAGGGGTCTGGGAGCCGTACCTGGACCGGGTGCTCGCCGAGGAGCTCCGGTCCGGCGACGTGATCGTGGGCACCGGCGGGCTGCTCCAGCAGGGCCCGCTCAAGGTCGTCACCGACGGCTCGCTCAACACCCGCACCGCGTTCTGCCACGACCCGTACCCCGGCCTGTCCGGCGCCGACGCGCACGGCGTGCTGTCCGTCCCGCCCGAGCACCTCGTGCCGCTCATGGCCCACGCCAGCCGCAAGGGCCTGACCTGCGCGATCCACGCGATCGGCGACCACGCGAACACCCTCGCGCTCGACGCGTTCGCGGCCTCCGGCGCCCGCGGGTCCGTCGAGCACGCCCAGCTGCTGACCGACGACGACGTCGCCCGGTTCGCCGCGCTTGGCGTCGTCGCGTCCGTGCAGCCCGAGCACGCCATGGACGACCGCGACGTCGCCGACCGGCACTGGGCCGGGCGCACGGGGCGGGCGTTCGCGCTGGCGTCGCTGGCCGCGGCGGGCGTCGAGCTCGTCCTCGGGTCGGACGCCCCCGTGGCACCGCTCGACCCGTGGGTCGCGGTGTCGGCCGCGGTCGAGCGCACCCGGGACGGCCGCGAGCCGTGGCACCCGGAGCAGCGGCTCGACCTGCTGACCGCGCTGCGGTCCTCCGTCGACCGGCAGCCGCTGACGCTCGCCGTCGGGGCGCCCGCCGACCTCGCCGTGCTCGACGCGGACCCGCTGCAGGCCGAGGCGCCGCTGCGGGAGATGCCGGTCGCCGGGACGCTGCTCGCGGGGCGGTGGACGCACCGGGGGTTCTGAGCCCCGGTGCGTCACGCCGCGGCGACCACCTCCGCCGTCCGCACCACGCGGGCGAACCCGCCGCCGTGCAGGCTCGTCGCGGTCGCGCGCGTCAGCTCCTCCGCCGACAGCACGACGCCGTCCGGCCCCGCGAGGTCGAACGTGTGCGCGGCGTCGACCGGCAGCAGCACGTCGTAGCCGAGGTTCCCGGCCATCCGGGCGGTGGTCTCGACGCACATGTTGGTCTGGATGCCGCACAGCACGAGCTGCCCGATCCCGGCGCCGGTCAGCCAGGCGTGCAGGTCCGGCTCGCCGTAGAACGCCGAGTTCACCGACTTCGTGACGTGCAGCGCCGGCTCGACGTCGGCGACGACGGGCTTGAGGTCGTAGCCCGGGGTGCCGGCGTGCAGCGGCGGCGAGGTGCGCGAGGCGTGCTGCACGACCACGACGCGGCGGCCGGTGCGCCGCCACGCGTCGACGAGTACGCCGATGTTCCGCTCGGCGTCGGGATTGTCGCGCCGGCCCCAGAAGGCGGCGTCGTCGAAGCCCTGCTGCACGTCGATCACGACCAGGGCGGCGTCCGGGGAGAGGTCCGTGCGGCGATCGTGCTGGTCGCGGCCCCGACCGGCGAGGGGCTGCGCTGCCGATCTCCGTCGACTCCCCGCCACGCCGCCGGGTCACCGACCCACCCACCCGGTCGGCGTCGACCGTTCGGGTGGTCCGCCCGACGGGCGTGGGTGCTAGCACCCAGAGGTCCCAGGACAGCGCCGCTACCGGGTCGTAACGTCCCCGCTCATATGCGCCCTGACCTGCACGTCCTCGCCCCGCACGGCATCGGTGGCCGCACCGCGCTCGGGTACCACCCCCGGGACGGGCGCCCGGTCGCCTGCTGGGTCGTGCACCCCACGCACCGGGAGCCCGGCGTCGTGCCGCGGCTCGAGCGGTACGCCGCCGCGCTCGGCCTGTCCGGCACGGACGACACCGCGCTGCGCGAGGTCGACGACTACCGGGCCTCGCTGACCGCCGCGGGTGGCTGGGCGACGCTCTGGGTCGGCGACGAGGTCGAGCTCGCGGCGGAGCACGACGACGCCTGGCTGGACGCGCTGCTCGACCGGGGCTGGGCCGTGGTCGTCGTCGGGTACTCCACCGACCTCGCCACCTCGGACAACCCGGCGATCATGGCCTACCTCACCGGCGGCGGGAACGCGCACGTCGGGGTGGTCCGCGCCGCCTGACGGACGCGCGCGCGGAGGTGCCCCGCGGGGTGGGTACGCTGTGACCATCCCCACCGCCGCGAACCAGGGAGCTCACCCGTGGGACGAGTCGTCGTCGATGTGATGCCCAAGCCGGAGATCCTCGACCCGCAGGGCAAGGCCGTCGCCGGCGCGCTGCCGCGGCTCGGCTTCGGCCAGTTCACCAGCGTCCGCCAGGGCAAGCGGTTCGAGCTCGAGGTCGACGGGCCGGTGACCCCCGAGGTCCTGGCCGCCGCCGCCGAGGCCGCCACCCAGGTGCTGTCCAACCCGGTCATCGAGGACGTCGTCCGCGTCGCCGACTCCGAGGCCGACGCCGCCGGGACCGTCCTCTCCGAGGGCCTGGCCTGATGACCAAGATCGGCGTCGTCACCTTCCCGGGCACCCTGGACGACCGCGACGCCGCGCGCGCCGTGCGCCTCGCCGGGGCCGAGCCCGTCGCCCTCTGGCACGCCGACGCGGACCTGCGCGGCGTCGACGCCGTGGTCCTGCCCGGCGGGTTCTCCTACGGCGACTACCTGCGCGCCGGCGCCATCAGCCGGTTCGCGCCCGTCATGGGCGAGGTCGTCGAGGCCGCCGGCAAGGGCATGCCCGTGCTCGGCATCTGCAACGGCTTCCAGGTCCTCACCGAGGCGCACCTGCTGCCCGGGTCGATGATCAAGAACGACCACCTGCACTTCGTCTGCCGCGAGCAGGTGCTGTCCGTCGAGCGCGCCGACACCGCGTGGACCGCCGAGTACGCGCAGGGCGAGCGGATCACGATCCCGCTCAAGAACCAGGACGGCCAGTACGTCGCCGACGAGCACACCCTCGACGAGCTCGAGGGCGAGGGCCGGGTCGTGTTCCGCTACGAGGACACCAACCCGAACGGCTCGCGCCGCGGCATCGCCGGCATCAGCAACGCGCGCGGCAACGTGGTCGGCCTCATGCCGCACCCCGAGCACGCGGTCGAGGCCGGCTTCGGTCCCGACGGCGCCCGCGGCCCGCGCTCGGGTACGGACGGCCTCCGGTTCTTCACCTCGGTGATGCGCGCGCTCGTCTCCTGAGGCGCGGGCGGCCGCGTGGCCGCCGAGTGGACATGACACGCGTCGAGCGCCTATCCGCTGGGTAGGCGCTCGACGTGTTTCGTACGCACTCGCGGGCCGAGCGCGGCCG
>NZ_JAANNB010000245.1 GCF_011603975.1 Cellulomonas sp. IC4_254
CCCCCACCCGCCGGCCCTCGCCGAGCGGTGGCCGGTAGGTGGTCGGGCCGCCCCGTCCTGAGTGGTCGGCGCCCCGTTGAGTGGTGCTCCGCCGTTGTTAGCGTCCGGGAATCCCTGTACGTGAGAACTCAGAAGGAGTACCCCGAATGGCCATGTCCCTGCAGGAGGCGACCGAGATGATGATGCGTCTCGACGGCCTGCTCGCCATCGCGTCGGTCGACTACACGAGCGGCATGGTGCTGCAGAGCCAGATCGTGCACCAGTACGACATGGAGCTCGCGGCCGCCACGGCGACGGAGGTCGTGCGCGCGCAGGTCCGGGCGCTCGAGCAGCTCGAGGGCGGGCAGATCATCGACGACATCCTCATCCAGACGTCGAAGGAGATGCACCTCATCGTGCTCAGCGCGGACCCGCGCTACGCCGGGGTCTTCACCTACCTGGTGCTCGACCGGTGGCGCGGCAACCTCGCGCTCGCCCGTCGTCGCCTGCACGAGCTGGCCGAGGCCGGCGTCGACCTGTAGCGGGACCCCGCGCAGCGGTCCGAGGAGGGACGAGGGTGGTGGCGATCGACGTCGACCGGGTGCTGGGCATCCTGGACGAGCAGGTACCCGCGGGCGCGTCGGTGTCGTGGTTCGGCACCGACGCGCCCGCACCACCCGCCCTGCCCTCCCGGGCCGCTGCGGGCGCTGCGGGCGCTGCGGGCGCTGCGGGCGCCACCACGGCCGGCGCGGGCGCGCAGCACCGCGCGCCGTCGCCGCCGGTCGCGCAGCTGCTCACCGGGCTGGGCCGCGTGCTGGCCGACGTCGGTGGCGAGTTCGCGGCCGGCGGCACCGACCTGCTCGTGGAGACGCCGACGCGCACCGTGCTGGTGCACCACGTCGACGCGACGGGCTCCCTCGTCGTCGAGGCCGGCAAGGGCCTCAACCTGGCACTCGTCCGGCGTCTGGTGACCAACGCCCTCGAGGCCGCGGGCGGCACCCCGCTGCCCGCCGAGCCGGTCGTCCGCCTGGCCGACCGCGCGACCCGCACCCCGGGCACCGACGGCGCCGCGGGCAGCACCCGCACCTCGGCGTTCCCGCGACGCACCCCGCAGCAGCCCGTGACGGACTTCGGCTACGTCCCGGAGGACGCCGAGGTCCTCCGGATGCTCGAGCAGGCGCTCTCCGGCTGAGCGAGCCGGCCGCCGCCGACCCGACGGCCCGGTGCGGCAGCACGCCGGCCGGCCCCGCACCGTGGCGGGACGCCGGCCGGCCCCGCACGGCGACGAGACGCCGGCCGGCCCCGCACCGCCGCGGGGCCGGCCGGCTGTCTCCGCCGGTCAGTCGTGCGAGACCGGCGGCGGGGTCAGCACGGTGGGGTGGTCCGGCACGCTGGCCGTCATGAGGGTGCCGTCGGCGCGCCGGGTGCCCTCGATGTCCCGGACCGTCGGCGTGCCGATGAGCCGCGGCGCGGGGGCCAGCGGCAGCACGACGGGGTCGCCCGCGGTGACCTTGACCGGCTCGCCGCGCACGACGAGGTCCGCCGCGTCGCCCTCCTCGACCGTGAGCCGCAGCTCGGTGTGCCGGACGTCCACCCGGACCCGGCTGCCGCGCAGCGTGAGCCGGAAGGTGAGCCCGTCCCAGACCTCGGGGAGCCGCGGGTCGAGGGACACGACGCCCTCGTGGTCCCGCATGCCGCCGAACCCGCACGCCAGCGCGCTCCACACACCGCCGGCCGACGCGACGTGCACGCCGTCGGCGGTGTTGTGGTGCAGGTCGGCCAGGTCCACGTACAGCGCCGAGGTGAAGTAGCGCAGCGCGAGCTCCTGGTACCCGACCTCGGAGGCCACGATCGACTGCACGACGCCGGACAGCGTGGAGTCGCCGGTGGTCAGCGGGTCGTAGTAGTCGAAGTCGGCGAGCTTCTCCTCGGCGGTGAACTGGTCGCCCTGCAGGAACAGCGCCAGCACGACGTCGGCCTGCTTGAGCACCTGGAACCGGTAGATCACCAGCGGGTGGTAGTAGAGCAGCAGGGGGCGCTTGGCCGGGTCCGTGTTGGCCAGGTCCCAGAGCTCCTTCTCGAGGAAGTTCGCGTCCTGCGGGTGGATGCCCAGGCGCTCGTCGTACGGGATGTGCATCCGCTCGGCGGCGTGGGCCCACTCGTCGAGCTCGTCCTGGGTCAGGTGCAGCCGGGCGACGAGCGCGGCGTGCTCGGCGGGGTGCTCGTGCGCCAGGCGGTCCACGGCCTCGACGGCGCCGCGCAGGTTCGCGCGGGCCATGACGTTGGTGAACAGGTTGTCGTTCACGACGGTCGTGTACTCGTCCGGGCCGGTGACCCCGTGGATGTGGAACGACGCGTCGCCGTTGGTCCCGCGCCAGAACCCGAGGTCGGCCCACATCCGGGCGGTCTCGACCAGGATGTCGATCGCCTCGCGGGCGAGGAAGTCGTCGTCCCCGGTCGCCGCGACGTACTGCCGCACGGCGTGCGCGATGTCGGCGTCGATGTGGTACTGCGCGGTGCCGGCCGCGTAGTAGGCCGACGCCTCCTCGCCGTTGATCGTGCGCCACGGGAACAGCGCGCCGTTCTGGTTGAGCTCGGCCGCCCGGCGGCGGGCGGCGTCCAGCATCGTGTACCGGAAGCGCAGCGCGTTCCGGGCGATCCGCGGCGAGGTGTAGGTCAGGAACGGCAGGACGTAGACCTCGGTGTCCCAGAAGTAGTGCCCGCTGTACCCGGAGCCGGTCAGGCCCTTGGCGGCGATGCCGTTGCCCTCGGCCCGCGCCGTCGCCTGCGCCAGCTGGAACAGGTTCCACCGGATCGCCTGCTGCAGGTCCGGCTGGCCGGGCACCTCGACGTCGCTGCGCGCCCAGAAGTCGTCGAGCCAGGCGCGCTGGTCGGCGAACTGCCGGTCGACGCCGGTCGCCTGCACGCGGTCGAGCGTGCGGCGGCACCGGTCGGCGAGCTCCCGCGCCGGCACGCCGCGCGAGGAGTGGTAGGTGACGACCTTGGTGATCCGGACCGTCTGGCCCTGCTTCGCGTCGACCCGGTAGACGTGCTTGGCCAGGTCCTCCTCGACCAGCGAGAGCTCCTCGTAGGCGTTCTCGGTCTCGATGGCGTGGTCGGCCGCCACGGACAGGGTCATGCCGGACGCGGCGGCCCGGTAGGACATGACGTACCGGCCGTCCGCGCCCCAGTGCGTCTTCGGCTCGAGGACCCGGGCGGTGAGCGTCTCGGACTTGCGGGGGTCGAAGCCCTCGCCCATCGCGGCCGAGCGGACGTGGTACTCGTCCTGGCCGTCCTGCCGGTTGAGGATCTGGCTGCTGACGACCACCGGGGCGTCGGCGTCGAGCATGGTGAGCTCGTACGTCATGACGGCGAGGTGCCGTTCGGCGAACGACACCATGCGCCGGGTGCGGACCTGCACGCGCTTGCCGGACGGGGTCTGCCAGACCAGGTCCCGGTACAGCACGCCGTCGCGGAAGTCGAGGCTGCGCTCGTAGGAGTGCAGGTCGGCCACCGTGAGCAGCAGCGGCTCGTCGTCGACGTACAGCCGCATGATCTTGGCGTCGGGGACGTTGACGATCGTCTGGCCGACGCGGGCGAAGCCGTACGCCTCCTCGGCGTGCCGGATCGGCCAGGTCTCGTGGAACCCGTTGAGGAAGGTGCCGTGGCTGTGGCTGTCCCGCCCCTCCTCGACGTTGCCGCGCATGCCGAGGTACCCGTTGCCGACGGCGAACAGGGTCTCGGTCCGGCCCAGGTCGGACGCGTCGTGCCGCGTCTCGCGCAGCCGCCACTCGTCCTTGGGGAACCGGTTGCGGTCCAGGGGGTCCGGGGTGAACAGGGAGGTGGGGTTCACGGCAGGGTGCTCTCGTGCTCGTCGGTTCCGGTCGTGGTGACGAGCTCGGCGAGGTCGTCCACCACCAGGTCAGCCCCCTGCTCGCGCAGCACGTCGGCGCCGGCGCCGCGGTCCACGCCGACGACGAGCCCGAACGCCCCGGCGCGGCCGGAGGCGACGCCGGACTCGGCGTCCTCGACGACGACCGCGCGCTCGCGCGGGACGCCGAGCTGGTCGGCGGCGTACAGGTACGTCGCCGGGTCCGGCTTGCCCGCCAGGCCGTGCGCCGCGGCCACCAGGCCGTCGACCACGAGCGGGAACCGGTCGGTCAGGCCCGCGGCGGCCAGCACGGGCACCGCGTTCCGGCTGCTCGACACCACGGCGACCTTCCGGCCCTGCGCGAGCAGCGCGTCGACCAGGCGCACCGAGCCGGGGTAGGGCGTGACGCCCTCGGTCTCGAGCACCTGGGTGAAGACGGCGTTCTTCCGGTTGCCGAGGCCGCACACCGTCTCGGTGTCGGGGGAGTCCGTGGGGTCGCCCCAGGGCAGCTCGATGCCGCGCGACGCCAGGAGGGACCGCACGCCCTCGTAGCGCGGCTTGCCGTCGATGTGCGCGAAGTAGTCGGCGTCGGTGTACGGCGCCGCCCCGCGCGCGTCGAGCAGCGGCGTGAACAGCCGCGCCCAGGCGTGCATGTGCACGACGGCGGTGGGCGTGAGGACGCCGTCGAGGTCGAACAGGACGGCGTCGAGGCCGTCGAGGACCGCGGCGGGGCGGTCGGGTGCGGTTGCCACGGTGGAGCTCCCAGGGGCGTGGTGTGCGGGTGCGGGTCGTGCGGGGCGGTGCGTCATGCGGCGGTGCTGCGGCGGGGGGCCGCGGGTCGTGCGGGGCGGGCGGCCCCGGGGTCGGCGTCTCCGGTGGTGCCGGCCGGGCCGCGGGC
>NZ_JAANNB010000246.1 GCF_011603975.1 Cellulomonas sp. IC4_254
TCCGAACCCGGAAGCTAAGCCCTTCAGCGCCGATGGTACTGCACTCGCCAGGGTGTGGGAGAGTAGGACGCCGCCGGACATCATTCAGAAAGAGCCACCCCTTCGGGGGTGGCTCTTTCTGTTTCCCGGAAGGCCCTCAAAGCACCGCACGCGCGTCAGCCCACGCCGCCCAGGCACGCCCCCGAACCGGCTCGTCATCTGCCGAGCGGGCACTTGATGTCCCCAACTGGGCGGTCATCAATGCAGCGTCTGCCCACTCGACGGCGCTGGGGCGGGTTCGGCAGCGAGGTGCTCGGCTGCGAGCGGGGTGCTGGTCGGACCTACGCGACGGTTCTGCCCGCCACCGGGCGCGTCCGCGTGGCGGACGCATGTACGTGGCACGCATGCACGTGACCACGTCTGCGCGTGGCGCACGCGTTCACGCGGCGCGTACGTGCCGGCGAAGGCGCGTGGCTGGACGGCGAGATGGCAACTCTCGGCTGTCGGGAGCGTGCTGCGTGCAGCCGAGAGTTGCCATCTCGGCGAGTGGTGGTCCGGATGCCGGCGGGTCAGGTGCGGGGATTGGTGCCGCGGGACTGCCAGCTGCGGGTGACGATGCGCTCCAGGGCGGTGTCGTCGACCGCGTCCAGGTCCTTCAGGTAGAGGCAGCCGGTGCCGACCGTGTGCGGCCCGAGCACGGCGAGGTCGTCGGTGTGCGGCTCCAGACCGTCCATGAGGTACAGCGTGAGCGCGCTCTTCCTGGGTGAGAACGCGACCGGCGGCCAGTCGCCCTCACGACCGGACGCGTAGCGGTAGTGCGCGGAGCCGAACCCGAGGATCGACGGCCCCCACAGGACTGCGTGCTCGCCCGTGATGCGCTCGAGCAGGGTGCGGGCTCGCTGCGCGTCCCGGCGTCGGCGCTCGGGCTGCACGGCGGCGAGGAACGCGTCGACGTCGGCGTCGGTGGGCGCGGTCTTCGGGGCGTCGGCCATGTGCCCATGATGCCGGAGCCCGTCGAGCGACCTGGCCCGCGGCTCCTGCCGCCGGGCCCGGGCCCCAAGGGTGCGTCGTCGTCACGAAGAAGTGGTCGACGATGTCGTCCTCGCGCAGCCGCGCGCCGCGCACGCGGAGGTCGGCCACTCCAGCCACGGTTCGCCCCGCCGTGGTTCGCCTCGGCGTCGCTCGCCTCGGCGCGGTTCGCCTCGGCGCGGGTCAGGCCTCGCGGAGCAGCTCCGTGATCGCGTGCGTCCCGGCGGCCGCGACGACGGGGTCGTCGTCCCCGTGCGTGACCAGCGCCGAGGCCATGACCAGGGCCCACCCGGCGGCGCGCCGCCAGCGCCCGGGGTCGAGGGGCCCGCGGGCGTCGGCGTGGGTGTCGACGTGGTCCCGGAAGGCGGTGCGGCCCGCGACGTCGAACGTGAGCCAGGCGGTCGCGTGGTCGCAGGCGGGGTCGCCGGCGGTCAGGTCGCCGAAGTCGAGGAGCCCCGTGAGGCGGTTCCCCGCGACGACGAGGTTCGCCGGGTGCGGGTCGCCGTGCAACCAGACGAGCGGGCCCGGCCACGCGGGGGCGGCGAGCGCGTCGTGCCAGAGCGTCTCCAGCCGCTGGCGGCCGTCAGCCGCCGAGGTGTCCGCGCCCGAGGCAGCACGGAAGGCGGCGTCCAGGTGCCCTGCGGCGAGCCGCTCCCGGAACGCGGCGGTCCGGCCGGCGAGGGCGCCGCCGCGGAACGGGTTCACCGGCGCGCCCGCTGGTGCCGGCACGTGCAGCGCGTCGAGCGCCGCTGCCAGCGCGGGTGCCCAGGGCGTGCGGTCCGGGACGGGCTGGGTGGCTGCGGGGGCGCCGGCGAGCCACGGCACCACGCTCCATGCCCAGCCGAACCGCCCGCTCGGCCGGCCGACCCGCACCGGCGCGGGCACCGGGACCGGGCAGAGGGCGGCGAGCGTCGGGAGCCAGCGCTGCTCGTGCTCGACCAGGTGCGCGGCGACCTCCCGACGGGGGAGCCGCACGGCGAGGTCGTCGCCGAGCCGGAACGTCGCGTTGTCCCAGCCGTGGGCGGCCAGGCGCAGGGGGAGCGCGGCGAGGTCGGGGTGCTGGTCCGCGAGCAGCGCACGCACGAGGTCGGTGGTCAGGTCGACCTCGGCGGGCGGCTTCACGGGCACGACGGCTCCTCGGGTGCGGGACGGCCCGCTGCGGGCGTCGGGGTGGGAGCGGACACGGTACCTGCTGCGAGCCTCGGGCCGACGGGCGCGGGTCGCCGCGCGCGGCCCGCGGTCACCGAGGCCCGGAGTCTCGCGTGCTCCGCACCGTCCCGGGTGTCGTCGTCCCCGGAGTCGTCGTCCCGACTGTCCCGGGTGCCGTCGTCCCCGGAGTCGTCGTCCCGACCGTCCCGGGTGCCGTCGTGCCCGAAGTCGCCGTGCCGACAGCCCCGGGTCCCGCGGTCCCCGGCGCGCCGGTCGCTGCTCCGCGGGGCAGCAGCGACTGCGCCAGCAGCGTCGACCCCGCGACCGCGGCCGGCATGGTCGCGACGGCGCCGCCCGGCACGAGGAAGCACAGCTGGGTCGCCACCCCGAACCCGAGCGCACGAGCCCGGTGACCGCGCAGCAGCGCGTTCCGCTCGCGCCGCGACAGGCCGCGGGCGACGAGCGCGCGGGACGACAGCTCGTGGGCGAGGACCCAGCCCGTGAGCAGGACGCCCGTCAGCCAGCCGAGCGGGGCGCCGACCACGGGCACCAGGCCGAGCAGCCCGGCGATCGCGGCGGCGACGAGGCCGCGCGCGACGAGCGCCACGCCGTCGACGGCGCCGCGCCACACGCCGGTGGAGCCCTCGGGGACGGTGCCCGTGGTGTCCTGCTCGACGGCGCGCCAGATCCGGTCGTAGAACGGCTCGCCGACCGCGAGGGTGAGGGCGGTGAACGTCACGACGACCAGGACCACCACGGCCACGAGGACGACGCCCTGCGCGGCGAGCTCGGCGGCCTGCTCCCACCCGGGCGACCAGCCGTCCGCGAACGGGGTGAGCCGGTCGCCGATGGTGCCGAGGTTGGCGACCAGGGCGATGAGCGCCGCGAGGACGACGACGCCCACGATCACGGCGGGGATCAGGCCCCGCGCCATGGCGCCCGGCCGGCGCCGCCACCAGGACCAGCCGCCGCCGAGGAGGCGGACGCCCGCGAGGAACTCGTGCATGCGGGGCAGCCTAGGTCGCGGGGACGTCGTCCCGCCGCCGAAGGGCGTCGTCGGCGCCGTCGGCGGGGGTCGGCACGGCAGGTCCCGGGGGCGTGCGGGGCGCCTCGGCCGGGCCGGGGGCGCCGTCGCCGGCGGGCAGCGGCACGACCGCGTCCACGACCATCGACCCGTCGGTGGGCCCCTCGACCGGTACCGGTACCGGTGTCGCCTCGACCCGGTCGATCGGCGCGACCGGCCGGCCGGCGAGCGCCCGGTGCGCGCGCAGGTACGCCGGCACGAGGAGGACGACGGCCCCGGCCCAGGCGAGCGGGTTGCCCCACACCACGCCGAGGTAGCCGAACGCGGCACCGAGCACGACGGCCGCGCCGACCCGCATCGCCAGCTCGATCACCCCGGTGAGCGTGGGCACCCCGGTGCGGCCGAGGCCCTGCAGGGCGCCGCGGAGCACGAACAGCACGCCGAGGATCGCGTACAGCGCCGCGTTCACGTGCAGGAACTGGACGGCGAGGCGGACCACCTCGGTGGCGCCGTCGCCGACGAACAGCCGCACGAGCCAGCCGCCCGACGCGAGCAGCACGACGCCGAGGACCGCCGAGCCCGCGACCGCGAGCCAGGTCGCCTGGACGACCCCGCGGCGGATGCGGTCGGGGCGGCCGCCGCCGAGGTTCTGGGCGACGAACATCGACACGGCGAGGCCGAGCGACTGCAGCAGCGCGATCGCGAGGCCGTCCACGCGGGCCGCCGTCGTGTAGGCGGCCACGGCGTCGGCGCCCAGGGTGTTGAGCCGCACCTGCACGGCGATCGTGCCGATCGCGATGATCGACGCCTGGAAGCCCATCGGCAGGCCGAGGCGCAGGTGCTCGGCCAGCTCGGCCCTCGGGACCCGCCAGTCCGCGCGGTGCACGTGCAGCACGGGCACCCGGCGGCGCACGTACGCGAGGCAGAGCAGGACCGACAGCGCCTGGGACACGACCGTCGCGAGGGCCGCGCCGCCGACGCCGAGGTCCATCGGGCCGACCATGAGCACGACCAGGACGACGTTGAGGACGCAGGCCAGCGTGAGGAACCACAGCGGGGTCCGCGAGTCGCCGATCGCGCGGATGACCGCCGAGAGGAAGTTGAAGAACATCAGCGCGCCACCGCCCAGGAAGCTCACCTGGGCGAACGTGGTGGCCTCGGCCATCAGCGACTCCGGCGTGCGCAGCAGCCCCAGCGCCGGGCCAGCCAGCAGCGGCGCGGCGACGGTGAGCAGCACGCTGGTCGCGCCGGTGAGGATCGTGCCGGCGGCGACCGAGCGACGGACCGCGGCGGCGTCGCGCGCCCCGAAGGCCTGTGCCGTGGGGATCGCGAAGCCCGAGGTCATGCCCCAGGCGAAGCCGAGCAGCAGGAACAGCAGGCTGCCCGTGGCGCCGACGGCGGCGAGCGAGTCCACACCGAGGTGGCGGCCGACGACGACGGCGTCGGCGAACTGGTAGAGCTGCTGGACGACGTTGCCCACCAGCAGGGGGACGGCGAACGCGAGGATGACGCGCCAGGGACTGCCGGCGGTCAGGACCTTGGCCATGACGAGGGT
>NZ_JAANNB010000247.1 GCF_011603975.1 Cellulomonas sp. IC4_254
CTGTCCGGGACCGGGCTCGGCCGGCTGACCCGGTTCCTCCTGGTGCCGCGCCGACGACCGCTCGCCGGGCCGCACGGGACGCTGATGCCGTTCGTCGGCGCGGACGGGCGGCCGCTGGTCGTCGCCGCGGTGCCCGCGCCCGGGGCACCCGCGGACGGCGGCGTGGACCTGCTGCTGCTCTCCGCGCGCCCGGGTGGCCGCTGGCACCGGCTCGGCCGGCTGGTGTGCCCGGCGCGGCCGGGCGACCGCGACGACCCGGACCTGCGGTTCGACCCGGTGCTGCACGTCCCCGGGGACCTGACGGTCCCGACCTGGGCGGCCCGGCTGCGGCTTCCGTCGTACCGGCGCGCCCGGGGTTGACCCGCCCGATCCGCGGGGCCATTGTGCACCGATCGGTTCAGCGTTATGGTGAACCGCATGGTTCAGCAACAGCGCCTGGACGAGGTGTTCGCCGCCCTGTCCGACGCGACCCGGCGCGACGTCCTCATGCGCCTCGGCGACGGTCCCGCGACGATCGGGCAGCTCGCCGAGCCGTACGGCATCACCCTCACCGGCATGACGAAGCACGTGCGGGTGCTGGAGGACGCGGGCCTGGTCGTCACCGAGAAGGTCGGGCGCGCCCGGCAGTGCCGCCTCGGGGCGGAGCGCCTGGACGACGCGATGTCCTGGATCGGGTTCTACCAGCGGCTCTGGGAGCGCCGGCTGGACGGGCTCGAGGCCTTCTTCACCCTGCAGCGCGGCCGGGAGACCGGCGGCGCACCCCACCAGGAAGGACCCACGCCATGACCACCGACGCCACCGACCTCGAGCTCCGCGCGCAGCGCGTCCTGCCCGCCACCCCGGACGAGGTCTTCGACGCCTACACCGACGCCGAGAAGCAGCGGATCTGGTTCGCGATCCTCGACACCGAGCCGGGCATCGTCGAGATCGAGGTGGACCTCCGGGTCGGCGGGCAGCAGACCGCGGTCTGGGGCCCGAGCCGCGACGAGCTGTTCCGCGAGACCCAGACGTTCCTGGAGATCGACCGCCCGCACCGGCTGGTCACCGACTCGGTCGGCAGCAGCCCGGACGGCGCGACGATGACGACCCGCGTGGTCGTGACGTTCGAGGCGGTCGACGGCGGCACGCTCATGAGCGTCGTGCAGAGCGGCTTCCCGACGCCGGAGGTCCGGGACTTCTTCGCCGAGCACGCCTGGGAGGGCGCGTTCGACCGGATCGGCGCGTACCTGTCGCGGGCCTGACCCGGGACGACCGCACCCGGCCGGACGACGACGCCCGCTCCGGGGCCCTCGGGCTCAGGGGCGGGCGTCGCCCGCGCCGTACCGCAGCCCGTCGACCACGAGGTCGAGCAGGCCGCGCACGCGCTCGGCCCACCGGTCGGAGTCGGGCACGTTCCACACGCCGCCCATCGCGAGCATGACCTGCTCGCCGTCGACATCGGGCCGCACCGAGCCGTCCGCGCGACCGGCCGCGAGCAGCTCGTCGATCGCGGCGACGATCCCGGCCTTGGTGTCGGCGAACAGCGACGAGTCCGAGCCGACGGCCGTGCGCAGCGCCGCGCCCATCCCCCGCTTCGTGGCGGCGTACTGCACGAACCGGCCCATCCAGTCCCGCAGCGCCTCGACGGCCGGGCGGTCGCCGTCGAGCAGCGCCGGCGCGGCGTCGCACAGGGCGCTGACCTCCTGGCGGTAGGCCGCCTCGACCAGCGCGCTGCGCTCGGGGAAGTGCCGGTAGAGCGTGCCGATGCCCACGCCGGCCTGCTGGGCGATCGACTCCAGCGGGGCGTCGCCGTCCTCGGCCAGCGCGGTGGCGGCGCACTGGAGCAGCCGGGCGCGGTTGCGGGCGGCGTCGGCGCGCAGGGGACGCGCGGCGGGTCGCTCGACGGGGCGCTCGGCGCGGGCGGACGGGGTGGTCACGGGACAGCTCCTCGGGATTGCTCTTGCGATGCGGAGGATCCTCCGGTTAGAGTCGAACGCGAAACGGAGGCTCCTCCGTTCCAGGGTACGCCGCCACCGACGTCCGGTCACCTCCCCACCCGCGGGAGAGCCGGGCACCCTCGACGCCGGCCCGCGAGCCCGCACCACGACCACCCCAGGAGGCCCTCATGGCCAGCACCTTCCACGGCGTGACGTTCGACGCCTACGACGCCCAGGCCGTCGCCCGGTTCTGGGGCGCCGCGCTGGGCCGGGACGTCGCTCCCGGCGCCAGCCCGGAGCACGCCGAGCTGCTCGACCACACCGGCGCCCCGCGGCTCGTCTTCGACCGCGTGCCGTCCGGCGGCGTCGTCCGCAACGCCCTGCACCTCGACCTCGTCACGTCCGACCTGGAGACCGAGTCCGAGCGCCTCGTCCGGCTCGGCGCCCGCCGCGTCGGCGCGGTCGGCGGCACCGCCCGCTGGGTCAACCTCACCGACCCCGAGGGCAACGCCTTCGCCCTGCTCCCCGCCGCCTGAGCCCGCCGGCCGCGCCGCCACCCGTCCGGGTGACGGCGCGGTCTCGACGGGCGCGCGTGTCGCATTCGCCCTAGTTTTCGGCGTGTCGCCCCCAATGGCGGCCGGACAGGCTCACCACCCGTTTGCCGAGAACGAGACAGGGGACATGCCATGACGCACCCGTACGGTCAGGACCCGCACCAGCCCGCCGCCTCGACCCCGCCCGCCGCGCCGCCCGCCGGTGCCGCGGGCTACGGCGCGCCCGTGGCCGCCGGCACCGGCACCCCGGTGCTGTCGATCATCACGTTCGTCCTGTCGGCGATCGCGATCCTGTTCCTGCCGATCGTGTTCGGCATCGCCGGCATCGTCACCGGCATCGTCGCCGTCGTGCGCAAGGAGCGGCTCGGCAAGATCGCCCTGATCGTCGCGATCGTGGCGACCGTCATCGGCTTCGCGCTCGGCGCGCTCGTCATGAGCCAGATGTCCTGACGCGCGGTCCCGGAGCGCGTCCGGGGCCGCTCACCAGCGACCCCGCAGGCGTTCCGGATGCGGACCGCGACCACCCGTGTCACGGTTCTCTCCGTTCGAACCGAGACGTTGGAGGTGCCAGATGGGATTCTTCGCTTTCCTGCTGCTGGGTCTGATCGCGGGGGCTATCGCGAAGGCGATCCTGCCGGGGCGTCAGGCCGGTGGCTGGTTCGTGACGCTGCTCCTGGGTGTGGTCGGGGCGCTGCTGGGCGGATGGCTCGGCAGCGTGCTGTTCAACAAGCCGCTCGAGGAGTTCTGGTCGATCCAGACGTGGCTGCTCGCCATCGGTGGCTCGATCATCGTGCTGCTGATCTACGGCGCGCTCACCGGCCGCAAGGGCGCTCGCGCCTGACGCACGGCCGGCCGTGACCCGGTCCGGCGACGGTGGGAGACCGTTGCCGGACCGTGCCGGGCGCCGGCCCAGGGGCGGTGGGAGACCGCCCGGGGCTGCCCGGCGCGACGAGGGCCCGCACATCCGCACCAGGCGGCTGCGCGGGCCCTCGTCGTCTGCCTGCCCGGGTGTTCAGTCCTGGGGCGCGAGCGTGAAGCCCGGCGCGCCGGTCGCCGACGGGTCCGCGTCCAGCGTGAGGTCCGCGAGCGCCGTCGACGTCTCCGGGGACACGAACACGGTCGCGCCGTCCGAGTCGATGACGTCGTCGCCCGGCACGGCCTCCGGGACGAGCGCGAGCTCGAACGAGCCGAGCTGCTGCTGGGACTCGGCGATCCGCAGACCGCCCGAGTCGGGGAGCCCCGCGCGGGTGGTGAGGTCGCGGACGGCGGTGCTGGCGTTCTCGGTCAGGGTGAGCACAGGTGCTCCTCTCGTGGCCGGTGGCGGTCACGGCACCGGGGGCGCCGCGACCATCGGACCCTTCCACCGTCAGGGGGTCGCCGACGTGATGCAACCGCGCGTCCGCTGAGCGAGACCGCGCCCGTCCGCTGCGCGGAGCCCGCTGGACACCCGCCCGCGCATCCCGCACCCTGCGCCCCTGCCTCGGTCCGCCCCGCCTCCAGGACCCACTCCCGGCCCCACTCCCGGGCCACTCCCGAACCCCTCGCACACCCGCTCGCGCACCCCTCGCACACCCGCGCCGGAACCCGCATCTGCACCGCGCCGGAACCCCGCCGGAACCCCGCCGAGCGGGCAGTACATGTCCCCTCCAGGCCCCGGGAGGGGACATCGACTGCCCACTCGGCGAGATGACAACTCTCGGCTGCGCGAGGGCGATCGCGGACAGCCGAGAGTTGCCATCTCGGCGTCGGCGCGCGCGTGCTGGGTCGGTGCGCGGTGTGCGCGCGTGGTGGATCGGCGCGCGGGGCACTCGCGTCGCGAGTCGGAGCGCGCGACGCGCGCGACGCGCGCGACGCGCGCGACGCGCGCGAGTGGTGAGTCGGCGCGCGCGACGCGCGCCAGTGGGGCGCGGGCGTGCGGCTCCCGCACCCTCCGCCCCTGGTCTCGGGTCCGACCCGCTCCCGGGAACCCCCTCGAGCACCCCGCGGGAACTCCGCCGAGCGAGCGGGGTGCGGGCCCGCGCGCGGCTCCCGCACCCTCCGCCCCTGGCTCGCGTCCGACCCGCTCCCGGAACCACCTCGCCCCCCGGGAAACTCGCCGAGTGGGCAGTCCATGTCCCCTCCCTGGGCCGGGAAGAGACATCGAGTGCCCTCTCGGCGAGATGGCGACTCTCGGCTGTGCGAGGGGGCTCGCGGACAGCCGAGAGGTGCC
>NZ_JAANNB010000248.1 GCF_011603975.1 Cellulomonas sp. IC4_254
CGTCATGCTCGCGCTCCCCGCCTCGCCCGTCGCAGACTAAGTAGACCTGTCTACCTACCGACTCGCAGGATCACACGGCGTCGGCGTAGCTGTCCACCACCGACACGTCGAGCGCGAACTCCACCGGCGTGGCCCCGAACAGCAGCCGCCCCGCCTCGACCGCCGACTCCCGGACGGCGTCGGCGACCCGGTCCGCGACGTCGACGGGCGCGTGCACCACGATCTCGTCGTGCAGGAAGAAGGCGAGGTGCGGCCGCCCGGGCAGCTCCAGGAGCCGACGGCGCAGCACCGCCATCCAGCACAGCGCCCACTCCGCGGCGGTGCCCTGCACGACGAAGTTGCGGGTGAACCGGCCCCAGTCGCGGGACCGGCGCCGGGCGTCGCGGGCGTCCTCCGGCGCGGCGCCCTCGGCGGACGCGGCCTGGCGCGCGGCGAGCCACGCGGCGCTCGGGGCCGGTGAGGACCGCCCCAGCCAGGTGGTGACCTGCTCGCCGCGCTCCCCCGCGCGCGCCGCCTCCTCGACGAGCGCCACCGCGCGCGGGTACGCCCGCCCCAGCTGCGGCATGAGCACCGCGCTCGCCCCGGTCGTGGCCCCGTAGATGGCGCCGAGCATCGCGTACTTGGCCTGCTGCCGGTCCGCGACGATCCCGGCCGCGACGACCGCGGCGTAGAGGTCGGCCTGCCGTCCGGCGGCGGCCATCGCCCCGTCGCCGGACATCGCGGCCAGCACCCGCGGCTCCAGCTGGGCGGCGTCGGCGACGACGAGCCGCCGGCCCGGGTCGGCGCGCACCGCGTCCCGGATCACCCCGGGCAGCTGCAGCGCACCGCCGCCGCTGCTGGCCCACCGGCCGGTGACGACGCCACCCGGGACGTAGTCGGGCCGGAACCGGCCCTCGTGCACCCAGCGGTCCATCCAGGCCCAGCCGTTCGCGGACAGCAGCCGGGACAGCTTCTTGTACTCGAGCAGCGGCTCGCGGACCGGGTGGTCGAGCGCGCGGACCTCGGCCGTCCGCGTGGACGTCACGTCGAGGCCGGCCGCCCGCAGGGCGCGGAGCAGCTCGGGCTGGGAGTCGGGGTTCAGCCCGGGCCGGTCGAGCGCGGCGCCCACCTGCTCGGCCAGCGCCGCGAGCCGCTCGGGGCGCGCGCCGTCCCGCGGGCGCGGGCCCAGCAGCCGGGTCAGCAGCGCGTCGTGCAGGTCCGGCCGGAACGGCAGCCCGTCGTGCCGCATCTCGGCCGCGATGAGGGCACCGGTGGACTCGGCGGCGAGCAGCAGCCGCAGCCGGCCGTCGTCCCCCGCCTCGGTGAGGGCCGCCAGCTGCCGCGCGAGCTCGTCGGCGACGTCGGGCGCGGCGTCGGGCACCGCGGCGGGCAGGTCGTCGAACAGGCTCGGCGCGTCGGCCTCGTGCGGGCCGGTCCCGCCCGCGACGACGGCGCGGTCCCACGGCCCCTCGGGCTCGCGCGCCAGCGCGGTCCCCGCGCACCGGGTCGACCCGCGCAGGATGGTCCGGCACAGACGCAGGTCGTGGGCGCGCTCGACCCGGACGCCGGCCGCGAGCAGGTCCGGGTACCAGTGCTCCGTGTCGTCCCAGACCCACCGCGGGTGGTCGGCGGACTCCCGCTCGGCGACGACGCGCGCGAGGTCGCCGTCGGCGACCGGCACCGGCGGGCCGACCTCGCCCGCCTCGGCCGCGGCGGTGTCCCGGACCTCGCGCAGAACGACGCCGCCCGGTCGCTCCGGGTCGACGGCGACGAGGACGAGCGGCACGCGTCCCATTCTCCCCGCCCGTTCCGACATCGGGCGCCACGGCGTCCTACGCTGGCCCGATGACCGAGCAGGCAGACGCACCGGCAGGGCTCCCGGAGCGGGAGACGATCCTCCTGGCGGCGTTCGAGGGCTGGAACGACGCCGGGTCGGCGGCCAGCCAGGCGCTGGAGCACCTGCACGAGGCCTGGGGCGCGGAGCAGGTGGACGAGCTCGACCCCGAGGAGTACCACGACTTCCAGGTGAACCGCCCCGTGATCGGCGCCGGCGACGACGGGCGTCGCGAGATCACCTGGCCCACGACGGCGGTCGCGGTCGCCACGACCCCGAACGCCCGCCGTCAGGTGGTGCTGGTGCACGGCATCGAGCCATCGATGCGGTGGCGCCGGTACTGCGGCGAGCTGCTGGACATCGCCGCGTCGCTCCGGGTGACCACCGTCGTGACGCTGGGCGCGCTGCTGGCCGACGTGCCGCACACCCGCCCGATCCCGGTGACCGCGACCAGCGAGGACGAGGCGGTGCGCGCGGCGCTGGAGGTCGATCCGAACTCCTACGAGGGCCCCACGGGCATCGTCGGCGTCCTGCAGCACGAGGCGGCGGCGCGTGGCCTGCGGACCGTGTCGCTCTGGGCCGCGGTGCCGCACTACGTGGCGCACCCGCCGTCGCCCAAGGCGACGCTCGCGCTGCTGCACCGCATCGAGGCCCTGACCGGCGAGCCGATCCCGCTGGGCGACCTGCCCGAGGACGCCGCGGCCTGGCAGGACGGCGTCGACGAGCTCGCGAGCGAGGACTCGGAGATCGCCGAGTACGTGCACCAGCTCGAGGAGGCCAAGGACACCGCCGAGCTGCCGGAGGCCTCCGGCGAGGCGATCGCGCAGGAGTTCGAGCGATACCTCCGTCGACGGGACAAGGGCACCGGGGGCTGATCGGTCCCGCTGCCCGGCGCCCGCGGCTCCGCATCGCGCGGATCTGCCCTCGCGGAGGGGTCCGCACCGCTAGCCTGCGGTGATGCGGACGAGGATCTGGGCCACGCTGTCGACCGTGGTGCTCGGTGCCGCGCTCCTGGCGGCGTGCGGTCCCGGCGACGAGGACCGCACGACGCGCAGCACGGCCGAGCACCCCGCCACGCCGGCCCCGACTGCCGCGACGAGGGACACGGCTGAGGACGACGCGGCCGCGTGCGCCGCGTTCGGCGACGTGCTGACCATCGTCGAGAACGCCGACGTCGCCCTCGCCGAGGGCCGGATGGCGGCCCAGGAGCAGCAGGGCTGGTACCAGCTGGCGACCCGCGTGCTCGGCCGGCTGCCCGCCGACGGAGGCGGCGCGGTCCAGCGAGCGGTCTCCGCTCTGCAGCAGGCCGCGCCGTCCGTCCCGTCCGGGGCGTACGCGGAGTCGACCGGGGTGGGCTCGCCCGAGTGGTCGCAGGCCGCGACCGACCTCGGCACCGCGTGCGACGAGATCGGCGCGCCGCCGGCGATCACCGCGTTCACCGGCGGGTAGCGCTCCGGCCCGTGCAGCCGCGGGGTGGGCGGGCCCGGCGGACGCGCTAGAGCCGCACGCCCAGCAGCGCGTTGACCGCCCGGGAGACGATGCCCGGGGCGCCCTCCTCGACCTCGGCCGCCGCACCGCCGGCCAGCGAGGCGTTGGCCCAGGCGTCGACGGCGCGCAGCGCACGCGGGGCATCCAGGTCGTCGGCGACGGCGGCACGCACCTCGGCGAGCAGCCCGGCGGACGCGGGCCCGCCGTTGCCGGACACCGCGGAGCGCCACCGGTCGAGCCGGGCCTGCGCAGTACGCAGGACCTCGTCGGTCCACTCCCAGTCGGCGGCGTAGTGGTGGTCGAGGATCGCGAGCCGCACGGCCATGGCGTCGACGCCGTCGGCGCGCAGCTGCGAGACGAGCACGAGGTTGCCGAGCGACTTGCTCATCTTCTGGCCGTGCAGCCCGACCATGCCGGTGTGCACGTGGGTGCGGGCGCCCTCGCCGGTGTCGAGCAGCCGGGCGTGCGAGGTGCTCATCTCGTGGTGCGGGAACCGGAGGTCGGAGCCGCCGCCCTGGACGTCGAACGGCAGGCCGACGCCGTCGCGCGCGATCACCGCGCACTCGATGTGCCAGCCGGGGCGGCCGGGGCCGAGCCCGTTGCCGTCCCAGGACGGCTCGCCGGGGCGCGCCGCCCGCCAGAGCAGGGGGTCGAGGGCGTCGCGCTTGCCGGGACGGTCCGGGTCGCCGCCGCGCTCGCCGAACAGCGCGAGCATCTCGGCGCGGTCGAGCCGGGCCACCTGGCCGAACGCCGGGTCGGCGGAGAGGTCGGCGTACACGTCGCCGGCGCCCTCGCCGCGGGAGTCGGCGGCGCCCACGACGTACGCGGTCCCGGCGGCCAGCATGGCCTCGACGGCGCGCACGACGTCGGGCACGGCCTCGACGGCACCGGTGTACACGTCGGGCGGCACGACACCGAGGGCGGTCATGTCCTCGAGGTAGAGGGCGGTCTGGTCGGCCGCGAGCTCGCGCCAGTCGACCCCGGTGGCCTCGGCGCGCTCGAGCAGCGGGTCGTCGACGTCGGTGACGTTCGAGGCGTACCGGACGCGCTTGCCCTCGTCGAGCCAGCCGCGGACGAGCAGGTCGAAGGCGACGTACGTGGCGGCGTGCCCCATGTGGGTCGCGTCGTACGGCGTGATCCCGCAGACGTAGACCGTGGCGTCCGCCCCCGGCGCCGCCACGACGAGCTCGCCGGTGGAGGTGTCGCGGACGCGGACGGGACCCCCCTGGCCGGGGAGCTGCGGGATCTGCGGGGCGGGCCAGGTGAGCACGGCGTCGAGCGTACCGGCCGCCGCGGGGACGGGCGCCGCGCGTCCGGGCGGGGTGACGGACGCCACCGCTCCCCCGATCGGGCCACCCACCCGCC
>NZ_JAANNB010000024.1 GCF_011603975.1 Cellulomonas sp. IC4_254
CGCACGGCCCGGCGCGGCCCGCGCGGCCCGGGTGCGCGAGGATGGCCCCGTGCCCCCCACGCGTCCCGGCGACCTCGACCCCATCGACGAGGCGATCCTGCGCGAGCTCGCCGTCGACGCGCGCGCGTCCTACGCCGACATCGGTCACGTCGTCGCCCTGTCCGCGCCCGCGGTGAAGCGGCGCGTCGACCGGCTGCGCGAGCGCGGCGTCGTCCGCGGCTTCACGGTGCTGCTCGACCCGGCCGCGCTGGGCTGGGAGACGGAGGCGTTCATCGAGCTGTTCTGCCACGGCTCGACCAGTCCGGCCACGATGCGCGCGGGCGTCGAGCGCTACCCCGAGGTCGTGGCGGCGAGCACCGTCACCGGGGACGTCGACCTGGTCGTCCAGGTGCGCGCCCGGGACATGCGGCACCTCGAGCAGGTCGTCGAGCGGCTGGCGGCCGAGCCGTTCGTCGCGCGCACGCGGTCGACCATCGTCCTGTCGGCCCTCGTGCGCCGCCCGGACGTCCCGCCGCCCCCGGCCTGACCGGCCCAAGGCCGATGCGGGCGGCCGAGGCCGACCCGGGGCCGCCCGGGGCCGACCCCGCGCCACCCCCGCCCGGACTCGGGTCAGCCCGCGGCCTGCTCCGCCGACCCGCCGCCCGCGGCGGCCATCCGCTCCTGGCACCGGTTCGTCACGACCATCACCGGGCACGCGGCGTGGTGCAGCACCGCCTGGCTGGTGGACCCGAGCAGCAGCCCGGCGAACCCGCCGCGCCCGCGCGAGCCGACCACGATGAGGTCGGTCGCCGTCGAGAACTCGGTGAGCAGCTCGGCGCCGGTGCCGTCGAGCACCACCCGCTTCACGGTCGTCCCGGGCCGGTCGGCGAGCGCGCGGTCCACGACCACGTTGAGGCCCTCGGTGACGTCGGCGAGCACCTGGGTCTGGTCGATGGTGGCCGGGAGCCAGGCCATGACGCCGGACCCGCTGCCCACGGGGACCCCGGCGACGGCGGTGAGCTCGGCGCCCCAGGCCTCGGCCTCGTCGATCGCGTGCCGCAGCGCGAGGTCGGACTGGGGGCTGCCGTCGACGCCCACGATCATCCGGCGCACGGGGCGGACGACCGGGGTCGACTCGTCGGCCGGCACGACGCCGCCGCGGCGCTGGTCGCGCAGCGGGACCACCACGGTCGGGCAGTACGCGTGCGCGGGCAGCGTCGAGGACACGGTGCCGAGCAGCCGGTCCGCGAACCCGCCCTTGCCGCGGGTGCCGACGACGGCGAGCGACGCGTCCCGGGACATCTCGACGAGCACGGCCGCGGCGTCGCCGGTCGCGACGGTCGTGACGACCTCGAGCCCCGGCGTCTGCGCGCGCTGCCGCGCCTCGGACAGCACGGCGCGCGCGCCCTGCTGGATGGCGGTGTCGTCGAGGGCGGCGTACCCGCCGTCGAGCGACGCCGCCGTGAACGACGGCAGCGTGTACGAGCACACGACGTGCAGCGTCCGGCCCCGCGTCCGGGCCTCCGCCGCGGCCCAGTCGAGGGCGTGCATGCTCGCCGCCGACCCGTCCACGCCGACCAGGATCTCCGCGTCCCGCTTCATCGCCACGACCTCCTCCGGTGCACCTCCCAGTGTGCCCCTGATCATGCCCGTTCCGCACTCGCCGTGGGGTCCGGCGTGGCGAGGACTTGACGGAGTCTTGGGCGACGAAGGCCTGGCGCCGGGTCAGGCGGCCAGGTAGGGCGACCAGGCCGGCTCGTCGACCGCCGCCCCGTGCAGGAACGCCGTCGCACCCCGGGGGGCGGACGGCGTCCAGGACAGCTCCCAGCCGATCTCATGGAGCAGGTGGTCGGCCTTGCGGTGGTTGCACCGGCGGCACGCCGCGACGACGTTGCCCCACTCGTGCCGGCCGCCGCGCGAGCGCGGGTGCACGTGGTCGACGGTGTCCGCGTGCGAGCCGCAGTACGCGCACCGGTGGTCGTCGCGCTGCAGCACCGTCCGGCGGGTCGGCGGCAGCGGGCGACGCATCGGCACGTGCACGTACCGGGTCAGCGACAGCACGACCGGGAGGGGCACCACGACGTGCTCGGAGTGCAGCACGCGGCCGTCGGACTCCAGCACGGTGGCCTTGCCGGACATCACCAGGGTCACCGCGCGGGGCAGCGCGACGACGCAGAGCGGTTCGAGGCTGGCGTTCAGGAGCAGCGTCCTGGGCGGGGCGGGCAGCAGCAGCACGGCGTCACTCCTGGGTCCTCGGGGACCCGCCTGGCTGGCGGGCCCGCTGGGGGAGGCAAGCAAGAGCAGGGTACGCGCACCTGGGCCCGGTGACCGCATTCTTTGTGCCGCAGATCACAGGCCGCCGTCCGGGCCGGGCCCGCCCGGTGCCGCCGGGGCACCCCCGGGGGACGACGCGACCCCCACGGCCGCGCGGGCCGTGGGGGTCGGGTCGGGAGAGGCTGCGGAGCGGTCAGCCGACGCGGATGAACGTCGGGTTGCTCTGCCAGATGCTGCGGAACTGGATCGTCTTGCCCGGGCGGGGCGAGTCGATCTGCTGGTCGCCGCCGGCGTAGATCGAGATGTGCCCGGGGGTCCAGATCAGGTCGCCGGGCTGGGCCTCGGCGGCGGAGATCACGGTGCCGGCCGCCTTGATGGCGGACGACGTGCGCGGCAGGGAGATGCCGAGCTGCGCGTAGACGTAGGACACGAAGCCGGAGCAGTCGAAGCCGGCCGGGGTGGTGCCGCCGGAGACGTACGGGACGCCCACGTAGCGGGCGGCGACCTCGAGCACGGCGTTGCCGGCAACCGACTGCGGCACCGCTGCGGCGGCGACCTCGGTCGCGGCCGTGGCGGTCTCGGCCGTGGCGGCGCGCTGCGCGGACCGGGAGGTCGTGACGACCGGCTCCGGCTCGGGCTCGGGCTCCGGCTCGGGGACGACGGCCGTGACGGCCGGCGTCTCGAAGGACCACGCGGCGTCCGCGGGGGCCGTGACGACCGGCGCGGTCTCGAGGACCGTCTTCGCCGAGGCCGTCAGGGCGGCGGTGTCGACCGACGGCAGCGCGGCCTGGTCGCCGGAGGTGGTCGCGGCGTTGGCGGCCGGGACGGCGACCGCGGAGACCATGAGCCCCGTGGTGGCCGCGACGACGGCGGTGCGGCGACCGGCCAGGGCGAGGGTGCCCGTGGCGGCGGTGGCGAGATCGGTCAGGGGGGTGACGGGGCGACGCGCGGAACGGTGTCGAGCGCGCACAGCACTAGCGGTCACGTACAGCCTCTCCTGGCGCCTACGAGGTGAGCTGTCGGGTTCGGGTCGGAGATACCCGGCCGCGATCCGCTCCCGGTCACCCGGTCGCGTCACGCGGCTTCACCCCAAGGACACCGTCTCCGGTGCCCGCATGTGGTTCCCCCGCCCCTGCCGGCGAAGTGTGTACGGAACCTCGGGCGGCGGCAGGGCTCGGCGTACCGTCCAAGGGCTCGACCGGAGGAGGGTTCCGACGAGCAGGACCGACCGTACCGGACGCCCGAGCCGATTGTCACGTTCCGGTCACGGACTGTTTCCCGGTCCGCGAGAACGCTCACATCGCCCAGCAGGTCACCGACGCACGAGGGCCCCGCGCGTGGCGTGCGCCACAGCCCGCGGGGCCCTCGGGGACGTCGCCCGGGACGTCGCTCAGGAGGTGCGGAGGAACACGTGCCGCGCGACTTCCTGCGGCAGGTCCAGGACGGTCTCGGCGCCCGGGGCGCCGACGGTCACGGTGTTGCCGTTCTTCTCCACCGCGATCTCGTTCCCGGGCCGGACGCCGGCCAGGGAGAGCCGCGCCAGCAGCTCGACGTCGGTCTGGATCGGCTCGCCGATCCGGGCCACGACGCCCTTGGTCGAGCCGCCGCTCTCGACGGCGACCGCGACGACCGGCGCGACCCCGTCGAGGAAGCCGACCGGGGTGCGCTCCTCGCCGATCTCGTCGAGCCCGGGGATCGGGTTGCCGTACGGGTCGAAGTGCGGGTGGTCGAGCAGGCCGGCCAGGCGCCGCTCCACGCGCTCGCTCATGACGTGCTCCCAGCGGCACGCCTCCTCGTGCACGTACTCCCAGTCGAGCCCGATCACGTCGGTCAGCAGCCGCTCGGCGAGCCGGTGCTTGCGCATGACGCGCATCGCCTTGCCCTGCCCCGTCTCGGTCAGCTCGAGGTGCCGGTCGCCCGACACGACCAGGAGCCCGTCGCGCTCCATCCGGGCGACGGTCTGCGAGACCGTGGGGCCGCTGTGCCCGAGGCGCTCGGCGATGCGGGCGCGCAGCGGGGTGATGCCCTCCTCGGTGAGCTCGTAGATCGTCTTCAGATACATCTCGGTCGTGTCGATCAGGTCACTCACGCCGGTGCCCTCCTGTCGTGCGCGGACGTCCGTCCACAGGCTAGTCGGCTCCGGCCGCGCGCGGACGTGCGTGGGTATCGTGCGGCGCGTGACCGCGCCCACGCCGCCGCCCGCCGTGACCATCCCGGACCACCTGCTGCCCGCCGACGGGCGGTTCGGCTCCGGCCCCGCCAAGGTCCGCGACGCCCAGGTGCGCGCCCTGTCCGCCGCGGGGCGCACCCTGCTGGGCACCTCGCACCGCCAGCCGCCGGTGAAGCACCTCGTCGGCCGGGTCCGCGCCGGGCTCGGCGAGCTGTTCGCGCTGCCCGAGGGGTACGAGGTCGCGCTCGGCAACGGCGGGTCGACCGCGTTCTGGGACCTCGCGACGCTCTGCCTCGTGGAGCGCCGGTCCGCGCACGCGGTGTTCGGGGAGTTCGGGTCGAAGTTCGCCGCCGCGGCGGCGCGCGCGCCGTTCCTGGACGAGCCGGTGCTGACCTCGGTCGCCCCGGGGACGTCCGCCGTGCCCGCGCTCGCCGACGGCGTCGACGCCTACGCCTGGCCGCACAACGAGACCTCGACCGGCGCGGTCGCCCCCGTGCGCCGGGTGCCCGGGTCGGCCGACCAGGGCGCGCTGGTCCTCGTCGACGCGACGTCGGGCGCCGGCGGGCTGGCGGTCGACGTGTCGCAGACCGACGCCTACTACTTCGCGCCGCAGAAGTCGTTCGCCTCCGACGGCGGCCTCTGGCTCGCGGTGCTGTCCCCCGCGGCCGTCGAGCGCGCCGCGCGCGTCGAGTCGTCGGGCCGCTGGGTGCCGGAGTTCCTGTCGCTGACGACGGCCGTGCAGAACTCCCGCGCGGACCAGACGCTCAACACCCCCGCCATCGCGACGCTCGTGCTGCTGGCCGAGCAGGTCGACTGGATGCTGGCGAACGGCGGCCTCGCCTGGTGCGCCGAGCGCACCGCCACGTCCGCCGGCCACCTGTACGGCTGGGCCGAGGCGCGGGACTGGGCGTCGCCGTTCGTCGCCGACCCGGAGCAGCGGTCGCCCGTCGTCGGCACCATCGACCTGGCCCCGGAGATCGAGGCGCCGACGGTCGCGAAGATCCTGCGGGCGCACGGGATCGTCGACGTCGAGCCGTACCGCAAGCTCGGGCGGAACCAGCTGCGGGTCGCGATGTTCCCGGCCGTCGAGCCGGACGACGTGCTGGCGCTCACCGCCTGCCTCGACCACGTCGTCGACCGGCTGGTCTGACGCGGCGCGACGGAGGGTGCCGGGGCCCGGTCCCCGGCACCCTCCGTCGTCCGGCGTCAGCCCGCGTGGTGCCGACGGCGGGCCGGGACCGCGACGAGCACCCCGCCGACCAGCAGCAGGAGCCCGGCGCCCACGAGCAGCGGCGTGGCGTTCGCGCCGGTGACCGCGAGGACCGCCGAGGCCGCCTGCACGTCGGCCGACGCCTCCTCCGGCGCCGCGAGCACGTCGGAGGTCACGACGACCCCCGCCACCTGCGACTGCGGCGGATTCGCGCACACCGCCGACGCGGGCGGGTAGGACACGACCGTCGTGGCGCTCGGGTTGACCTCGAAGGTCACCTCGACCTGCGGCCGCGTGTAGTCGTAGGCGTCGTGCTCGGTCCACGACCCGTCGGGCAGCTGCGTCCACCCCGGCCAGTCGGTGACCACGCCGTCCACCACCACCGTCCCGGGCCAGTACACCTGGCCGCTCAGCGGGAGCCCGGACTGCACCAGGTCCTCGCCGCCGGGGTTGTGCCAGGTGATCGTCACGGTGCTGCTGGTGGTCCCGACGGGCGCGACCGCGTAGGACAGGGCGGGCGCGGACGCGAGGCAGACCGCCTCCGCACGGGCGATGCCGAGCTCGCACCGGGTCGGCGGGGCATACCCCTCGGCCGGGACCGCCGGGTCCGGGTTCTCGCAGTCGCCGATCGGGACCGCGGGTGCCGGGGCGGCGGGTGCCGCCACGACGGGGGTCACCGGCGCCGCCAGCGCCGGGGCGACCGGGCCGAGGACGGCGACCGCCGCCGCGACCAGGCCGATCAGGATGCGTCGCCGGTGTGCCATGTGCTCTCCCCAGGACCGGGCGCCCGGCGTCGTTGCCGGACTCAGGCCCGATTCGTACAAATCGGACATTTCGGTCATGGTAGGCGCGCTCAGAGCGGGGGCGCGCGGCCAGCGAGGGCGGAACTTCCGCGTCATCACGCGGTTGTCCGGGCGTCAGGGGCGTCTCGACCGGCACCCGGCCCGCCTGACCTGCACGGGCGCCGGTTGACCGGTCCGCCGGGACCCCGCGGCGACGGCGGGTGAAATCACGCCGCCGGGCGACGGGGCCGCCACGGCCGGTCCCCCGCACGGGTCAGCCGGCCGGGCACTCCCCGGTGACGACCCCCGGGCCGGTGAGCGTCGGGGTCGTCCACACGGTCAGCGCCCCCGCCGGCGCGGGCACGGTGACGGTGTAGGTCTCGGCGGTCCCGGGCGCGAGCCGCGACGTCAGCACGGCCACGTCCCGCCGCGCGGCGGACCCCTGCTGGCCGCCGACGACCACCCCGTCCCGCGCCACCGGACCGACCCGGCCGTCGCGCGGGGACCAGAACGACACGTTGGTCGCCAGCCACCCCGCCGGCACGCCCGAGCGGCCGTCGCCCAGCACCTGCGCCGGGTACCCCGCCACGTCCGCCGGCGGCCGGTAGTCGAGCGCCAGGTCCACCCGCGCCGTGGGGTCGTCGGTGCCGCAGCCCTGCATCGTCACGGTCACGGTCGCCGCGAGGTCGTAGTCGAGCTTGCCCGCGGTGGCGTCGTCGAGGAACACGCCGAGCGCCCCGCCCACCCGGCCGGTGGGCGTCACGGCGTCGCCGGTGAGGAAGGCGCCGCCCAGCGGGGTCCGCGCGAGCACCGCCTGCTGGGCCGGGTCGGCGGTCCACAGGGCCACCCGGCGGTCCTCGACCGCGTCGAGCAGGGCCTGCCCGGCCACCCGCGCCGTCGCCGGGTCGGCGGCCGCGTCCCGCAGCACCGCGAACGCCGCCGTCGCGACCTGCGCGTAGAAGGCGTCGCCCCAGCGCGGGTCCCCGTAGGCGAGGTACGCGTCCCGGAGCAGCGCCTGCAGCAGCGTGTCGCCACCGAGCTCCGCGCCGTCGGCCTGCACCGTGCGGCCGGTCGCCGACAGCAGGTCGGCCACCACGACCGGGTCGGTGGCGAGCACGCCGTCGACCACCTGCCCGGTCGACTGCTGCCAGAACGCGGCGGCCAGCGCGGCGGCCCGCGGGAAGTCGGGGACGAGCACGGAGTCCTGCACCCAGCGGCCCGGCCGGTCGCCGTACAGCGCGGTCTCGGCCTCCGACAGCGGCAGCGCGGGCGCGGCGAGCTCCGGCAGGTCGACCGTGCTCCGCTGGCCGACGAGCCCGACCGCGCCGTCGGCGACCTGGAGCACCGCGACCGCGCCGACGATGCCGCCCTGCGCGCGCAGCTCCGCCGGGTTGAGCGACAGCAGCAGGTAGGTGCGCGGGCCGTCGGCGCCGAGCAGGTCGGGCAGCACCGCCGCGACCTCCCCCACCGCCGCCAGGGAGGTGGCCGCGCCGTCCAGCGCACCCCGCAGCTGCGCGACCGGCCCGGCGACGGGGCCGACGAGCCGGTCCGGGTCGATGGTCGCGAGGTCGGCGCGCAGGCCGTCGACCACGGTCGCGGCCCGGGCGGCGGCCGGGGCGGCGTCGGAGACCGGGGCCAGGTCGACCCAGCCGGCGGGCACGGCCCGCGCCGTCGGCGGTCCGTCGACGACCGCACCGAGCGCGGTCAGCAGGTCGGGCGCGGCGTCGTGGGCGAGCCGGTCGGCGGCGGTCGCCACGACGGCCACCGCCCGCAGGTCGTCACCGATCAGCGGCAGGCGCTCGGCGAGCCGCCACACCGGGTCGTCCACGGCGTCGGCGGCGCGGGCCGCGGCGTCCTGCGCACCGGGCAGCCGGGACTCGAGCGCGGGCAGGTCGAGCGCGTCGGTCTCCGCCCGGGCGCCGTCCGCCGTGGCCCGCAGGTCCCGCAGGGCCGTGCCCGCCTGGTAGACCCGGACCGCCAGCCAGCCGCCCAGCAGGAGCCCGCCCGCGAGCAGCACCGCCACCGCGATGAGCACCCGCCGTCGGACTGCCATCCGTCGATCGTCACATATCGGACAAATCGGGCAAGGGGGCGGGCGCGGGTTCACCCGCTCGAGACGGGTGCCGCGGGGCGCCCGCGGGCGGTGGCTACAGCGCCGCGTCGGCCGCCTCGCGCGCGGCGACCTGGTCGACGGCCCGGCGCGGAGCCGGGACCTCGGGGTGCAGCACCTCCAGGTGCGGGCGGCTCAGGAACCGGTAGCGCACCTGCACCCGCCAGTGCTTCCGCGCCCACAGCGCCGCCGCGACCGACACCATCAGCGCCGTGATCGAGCCGATGCCGATGGCCCACCGCGGACCGAACTGCTCGCCGATCCACCCGACGATCGGCGACCCGATCGGCGTCGCGCCGAGCATGACGATCATGTAGAGCGACATCACCCGTCCGCGCACCACGGGGTCGGTCGACATCTGGATGGTCGTGTTCGCCGCCGTCATCATCGTCAGCGACGCCAGACCGACCGGGATGCACGCGACCGCGTACGACACGTAGGTCGGCATCAGCGCCTGCACGCCGGTCGCCACCCCGAACCCGAACGCCGCGCCGATCACCAGTCGCACCCGCGGCCGCTCGCGCCGGGCCGCCAGCAGCGCGCCCGCCAGCGACCCGATCGCCAGCACGGAGCCGAGGATGCCGTACTCCCCCGCGCCCTTGCCGAACTCCGCCCGGGCCATCAGCGCGCTGGTCATCTGGAAGTTCAGGCCGAACGTCGACACCACGCCGATCACCGCCATGATCACGAGGATGTCGCTGCGCCCGCGCACGTACCGGACGCCCTCCCGGATCTGGCCCTTGGCGCGGGGGGCCACCGGCATCGTGTGCAGCTCGTCGGTCCGCATCAGCAGCAGCGCGAGGATCGTCGCCGCGAACGACACCCCGTTGATGACGAACACCCACCCGGTGCCGACCGCCGCGATCGCCAGCCCCGCGACGCCCGGGCCGATGAGCCGCGCCGCGTTGAACGACGTGCTGTTCAGGCCGACCGCGTTGGACAGCTTCTTCGCGGGCACCAGCTCCGCGACGAACGTCTGCCGCACCGGCTGGTCCAGCGCCGCGACCGCACCGAGCGCCAGCGCGAACACGTACACGTGCCAGAGCTGCGCGTGCCCGGACAGCACCAGCGCGCCGAGCCCGAACGCCAGCACGCCCTGGGCGCCCTGCGTGAACATCAGCAGCTTGCGGCGGTTGACCCGGTCGGCCAGCACGCCGGCCCACGCGGACAGCAGCAGCGTCGGCGCGAACTGCAGGGCCGTCGTGATGCCGACCGCGAGGCCGGAGTCGTCGGACAGGTCGGTCAGGACGAGCCAGTCCTGGGCGACCCGCTGCATCCAGGTGCCGACGTTCGCGACCAGCGCGCCGGCGAACCACAGCCGGTAGTTGAAGTAGCGGAGCGACGCGAACGTCGAGTTCATGCGGGCGGCCTCATCCCGCCGCGATCCGGCGCAGCAGCACGGCGGCCTGCGCGAGGGTCCGGCGTTCGTCGTCGGTCAGGGTGTCGAGCTGGGCGGCGAGCCACGCGTCGCGGCGGCGGCGGGTCTCGCGGACCTCGGCCTCCCCCGGCTCGGTCAGGCTCACGACGACCTGGCGCCCGTCGGTCGGGTGCTCGGACTTCTGCACGAACCCCAGCTCCACCAGCGCGTTCACCGTGCGCGTCATGGAGGGCGGCTGCACGTGCTCGGCGTCCGCGAGCGCGCCGGGGCTCAGCGGCCCCTCGCGCAGCAGGATCGCCAGCACGTTGAACTGCGGGTCCGGCAGGTCGGCGCTCCCGCGCCGGGACCGGATGCGCCGGGAGCTCTTGGCCAGCGCGACCCGCAGCTCCCCCGCGAGCTCGGTGGTGGGCGCGAGGTTCATGACCGTTACCCTACGTCATTACCTTCGCTAACAAAACCGCACGCACGCACGTCCGCCGAGTGGGCACTACCTGTCCCCTGGGAGCGGCTCGAGGGGACATCTACTGGCCGATCGGGGTCTGGGAGCGCTGGGCGGCGCGGACCCAGGACAGCCAGCGGTCGTTGCCACGCAGGACGTCGTCGGCCGTGATCGTGACGACCCGCCAGCCCGCGGCCTCCATCGCCTGCTTGCGCGCGACGTCCCTGCGCCACGTGCGCTTGTCCGTCCGGTGCACGTCGCCGTCGTACTCGACGGCCACCCGGTGCCGGCGGTCGGACAGGTCGGGCATCGCGACGAAGCGACCGTCCGCGTCGAGCACCGGCCGGTTCACCTCGCACTCGATGCCGACGGACGCGAGCGCGAGGCGCGCCCGCGTCTCCATGTTCGAGTCGGTGCCGGCCCGGCAGTCCGCGACCGCGGCGCGCAGCCGGCGCACCCCGCGGGTCCCGGCGGGCAGCGCCTCGACCACCGCCGCGAGACGCTCCGGGGAGGTCACCGGGTCACGGCGACGGCACAGCGCGTCAGCGAGGACGACCAGCTCCACGTGCCCGACGCTCGCGGCCAGCCGGGTCCACGCGACGGCCGGGGCGAGGACCGGGAGGCCCCCGACGTCGACGACCGGGACCGGGCCCCCGTGCCGGTGCGCGACGACGCCCCGGATCCGCGGACGCCCGGCGGTGCTGACCTCGACGTGCAGCCGGTCGTCATCGGCGAGGCTCCACGGGGGGTCGACGCCGACGAGCCCGAGCGCGGTCACGTGCCCGAACCGCGCACCCTCGGGGAGCACCGGCAGGACCGCCCGGCACCGCCCGGGGAGGTCCTGCGGCAGCGCTCCCGGGACCCGGACGCCGCGGTGCGGGGACGACAGGTCCGCGGCGCGCAGCCGGCCCGGGGTGAGCCCGGCCCGTGCCGCCTCCCGCGTGCTGAACGGGGAGCGGGCGAGCGTGACGGGAAGGGAAGCCGGAGCCTTGGACATGCGCCGCAGCCTCGCCCCTCGATCCGCCGCAGAGTGCCCGAGCCCCCACCACCCTGTGGACCACCCGTGCCGCCCTGCGTGCCGCGCTCCGCGCCGCGCCCCGCTCCGCGCCGCGCCCCGCCGAGCGGGCAGCAGATGTCCCCTCAGCGCCCGCCGAGGGGACATCGAGTGCCCGCTCGGCGGGATCGGCGGACGGGTTACGGGCGGCCCAGGGCGCGGTAGGTCCAGCCGGCGCGGCGCCAGGCGCGCGGGTCGAGGACGTTGCGGCCGTCCAGGACCGCGCGGCGGGCGACCAGGGCACCCACCGCGGCCGGGTCCAGGTCGCGGTACTCCTGCCACTCCGTCGCGAGCAGCACGACGTCGGCGCCGACCACCGCCTCCTGCGCCGTCGCGGCGAACGTGAGGCCGGGCCAGGCCTGGCGGGCGTTCTCGACGGCCTGCGGGTCGGTCACCACGACCTGCGCGCCCTGGAGCTGCATCTGGGCCGCGACCGACAGCGCCGGGGAGTCCCGGATGTCGTCGGAGTCGGGCTTGAACGCCGCGCCCAGCACCGCGATCCGCCGGCCGACGATCGACCCGCCGCACACCTCGCGCGCGAGATCCACCATCCGCACCCGGCGGCGCATGTTGATCGCGTCGACCTCCCGGAGGAACGACAGCGCCTGGTCGACGCCGAGCTCGCCGGCGCGCGCCATGAACGCGCGGATGTCCTTGGGCAGGCAGCCGCCGCCGAACCCGAGCCCCGCGTTGAGGAACCGGCGGCCGATCCGGTCGTCGTAGCCGATGGCGTCCGCGAGGCGGGTGACGTCGGCGCCGGTCGCCTCGCAGAGCTCGGCCATCGCGTTGATGAACGAGATCTTGGTGGCGAGGAAGCTGTTCGCGGCGACCTTGACCAGCTGGGCGGTCGCGTAGTCGGTGATCACGAGCGGGGTGCCGTCGGCGAGCGGCGCGGCGTACACCTCGTCGAGGACGCGGTGGGCGCGGTCGCCGTCGGCGGTCGGGACGCCGTCGTCGTCGGTGGGCACGCCGTAGACCAGCCGGTCGGGGTGCAGCGTGTCCTGCACGGCGAGGCCCTCACGGAGGAACTCCGGGTTCCACACCAGCGTCGCGCCGGTGCCGTCCAGCCGCTCGGCCAGCGCCTCGGCGGTCCCGACGGGCACGGTCGACTTGCCGACGACGAGGTCGCCCGGGCGCAGGTGCGGCAGCAGCGCGGCGAACGCGTCCTCGACGTGCGTGAGGTCCGCGCGGAACTCGCCGTGCTTCTGCGGGGTGCCGACGCACAGGAAGTGCACCGCCGCGCCGGCGACGGCCGCCATGTCGGTGCCGAACGTCAGCCGACCGTCGCCGCCGACCTCCCGCAGCAGCTCGGGCAGCCCGGGCTCGTAGAACGGCGCGGTGCCCGAGGCGAGCAGCGCGACCTTCGCCGCGTCCACGTCGACCCCGACGACGGTGTGCCCCAGCTTCGCCATGCTCGCGGCGTGCACCGCGCCCAGGTAGCCGCAGCCGATGACGGAGACGTGCATGCAGAACCCTTCGGCGGTCGCGCTCGGACCGCTCGAACATAGCGGCGCCGGTCCGCGCCCGCCCGACGACGACGCCCGCCCGGACGCGGGGTCCGGGCGGGCGTGGTCAGCGGGCGACGTGGCTGGTCAGACGCCCAGCCAGGACTTGATCGGGCCGATGAGGAAGTACACGACGAACAGCGCCGCGGCGACCCACATGAGGGGGTGCACCTTGCGGACCTTGCCGAGCGCCAGCTTCAGCACGACGAACGAGATGACGCCCGCGCCGATGCCGACCGTGATCGAGTACGAGAACGGCATCAGCACGATCGTGAGGAACGCCGGGACGGCGACCTCGAAGTTCTTCCAGTCGATGCCGGAGACCTGCATGACCATGAGGAAGCCGACGACGACCAACGCCGGGGTGGCCGCCTCGAACGGCACCATGCCGACCAGCGGGGCGAGGAAGGTCGCGAGCAGGAACGCGACGCCGGTGGTGACCGACGCGAGGCCGGTGCGCGCGCCGTCGCCGACGCCCGCGGCGGACTCGACGTAGGAGGTGTTCGACGACACCGAGGCGGCACCACCCGCGGCCGCGGCGATCGAGTCGACGACCAGGATCTGCCGGGTGCGGGGCGGGTTGCCCTCCTTGTCGAGCAGGCCGGCCTCGCCGCCGACGGCGACCATCGTGCCCATCGTGTCGAAGAAGTCGGCGATCATCACCGAGAACACCAGCAGGATCACCGCGACGATCCCGATCTTCTCGATCGAGCCGAACAGCGAGAACTGGCCGAGCAGCGAGAAGTCCGGCGCGGCGACCACGGAGTCCGGCACGGCCGGGACGGCCAGCGACCAGCCGTCCGGGTTGTCCGCGGAGCGCTCGCCGAGGTTGCCCACGGCCTCCACGACGATCGCCAGCACGGTGGACGTGGCGATGGCGATGAGGATCGCGCCGTGCACCTTGCGGGCCATGAGGATGATCGCGAGGAACAGGCCGACGACGAACACCAGCAGCGGCCAGGACCCGAGCGACCCGCCGATGCCGAGCTCGACCGGCGTCGCCTGGCTGAACGGGATGCGCACGAAGCCGGCGTCGAACAGGCCGATGAACGCGATGAACAGGCCGATGCCGACGCTGATCGCGGTCTTGAGCTCCATCGGGACCGCGCGGAACACGGCCTCGCGGAACCCGGTCAGCACCAGCACCAGGATGATGAGGCCCTCGAGCACCACGATGCCCATGGCGTCGGCCCAGGTCATGTCGGGCAGCGAGGCGATGGAGTAGGCGACGACGGCGTTCAGGCCGAGACCGGCCGCGAGCGCCAGCGGGAAGTTCGCGACGACGCCCATGAGGATCGACATGACCCCCGCGACCAGGGCGGTGGTCGCCGCGATCATCGGGATGTTCGGCTCGGACCCGCCGCCGAGGAAGTTCCCGGAGCCGTCCTGGACGGTCCCGAGGATGAGCGGGTTCAGCACGATGATGTAGCTCATCGTGAAGAAGGTGACGAGACCGCCGCGGATCTCGGTGCCGATGGTCGACCCGCGCTCGGAGATCTTGAAGAACCGGTCGACCGCGTTCTTCGGCGCGGCGGACGCCGGAGCGGTCGCCCGCGGGGAGGTGGTGGACATGGGGGGAAGTATGGCGGAAGGGTGAGGGCCCGGTCGCGGGTGTCCGGGAAGCGTTCACCGGCCCGAAACACGACGGCCCGGCCACCCCGCGAGGGGCGACCGGGCCGCGACGTGCGGGACTCCTCAGATGACCAGCACCGACGCCGTGCCCGACCCGTAGCCGGACACCTCGACCTCCAGGTCGAGCCGGCGCACGTACGCGAGCACCCACTGCGCCACGTCGGCCGGCAGGGGCTCGCGCGGGGCGTACCACCGGTCCAGCTTGAGGTGCGGGGCGTCGCCCACGTTGAACAGCGCGGCGGTGACGTTGAGGATCTCGCCGGCGTTCTCGGCGAGGGCCGAGGGCAGCTGCTCCTCCTCGACGGCGGTCTGCGCGGTGCGGGCCGGGACCAGCGCGATCGACGCGCCCAGGTGGGCGGCGAGCGGCAGGTCGAACAGCACGAGCGCGGACAGCTTCATCAGCTTGTCGACGTAGACGCCGACGAGCGCCCCGCCGTTGAGCACGGGGTCGACCATCGGGCCGCCGGTCGTGACGGTGATGTCCCGCCCGACCAGGCCCTCCCAGTGCTCGCGCACCTCCATGGCCGCGGGCAGCGGCGTGGCGTCGCTCATGCGAGCACCGGGTCGATCGCCTCGCGGAAGGTGTCGGCGGTGAACGGCTTGGCGATGAGGAACAGCGCACCGGCCTCGTCGGCCGTGGTCCGCATCTCCTCGGAGCCCTCCGAGGTCACGAACCCCAGCGGGGTGCCGAAGCCCTCGGCGCGCAGGGCGCGCAGCAGCTCGATGCCGGTGAGGTTCGGCATGTTCCAGTCGGACAGGATGACGTCGGGCTCGTCGGCCCGCACGGCCTCGAGGGCCTCCTGGCCGTCGGACGCCTCGCGGACGTCCCAGTCGTAGCCGGCCTGGCGCAGCGTGCGGATCACGATCTGCCGCATCACCCGGCTGTCGTCGGCGATGAGCACGCGGATCATGCTCGTCACTTCCCTTCGGTGGCGGGTCCCGCGACGGTGGTCGCGGGGGTCTGGGTGGAGCCGGGGGTCACTGGAACAGCGACACCACGACGACGAGGGGACGGCCGCGCCAGTCGAGGCGCAGCTCGTGCGTGAGCGACCCGGCGGGGGCCGCGGGGAGCGCCGACTCGACCTGGGGCAGCCCGAGGGTGCCCTGGGTGGGGAGCAGCGCCTTGATGTTGCCGCCGACGACGTTGGCGACCTCGCCGAACGCGTCCTGCAGGTCCTCGGGGCCGACCGGCTCGTCGGCGCCCATGCCCAGCAGGGCGCGGGTCAGCTCGTGCGCGGTGGGGACGTCGGTGGTGACGGCGGCGCGCCCGGCGAGCTCGCCGTGCACGTCGACCCAGGCGGCCAGCGGCTCGGCGGGTGCGGGCACCTCGCCCTCCCAGGGGCGGAGGTAGCCGGGCTCACCGTCGATCATGGCCGCGAACACCTCCTCGGCGATCGCGAAGACCTGGTCCTGCTCCACGGCGGCGGCGGTCATACGGGCTCCTCGGCGGGGACGAGCCCGAGCAGGTCGAGCTTGTCGCGGATGGCATCGGTGGTGAACGGCTTGATCAGGTACTCGTGGGCGCCCGCGGCGAGGGCGCGCACGATCTGGCCGTGCTCGCTCTCGGTGGTGACCATCATCAGCGTGATGCTGCGCCAGGCCGGGTTGGCCCGGACCTTGGTGACGAAGGTGAGGCCGTCCATCACCGGCATGTTCCAGTCGATGCAGGCCAGGTCGACCTCCTCGCCGGACTCGAGCAGGTCGAGGGCCTGCTGGCCGTCCCCGGCCTGGACGGTGCTGAACCCCAGGTTCTCCAGGGCGCCCGCGACGATGCGTCGCATCGTCCGCGAGTCGTCGATGACCAGTGCTCTCATCGCGTCACTCCTTGTTCGAATGCCGGTCCGGCGGGCCGCCGCGGCGCGGTGGGCAGGGTGGTGGTGGCGGGTCGCGGCTGGACCGGCCAGGTGGACGTGGGGGCGGCGGCGGGCACGCGGGGTGCCGTCGCCGGGACCGCGGGGGTGGCGCCGGTGAAGGCACCCGCGAGCGTGCCGGGCGCCTGGCGCGGGGCCGGCACGGCGCCGGCCTGCACCGGGCGGTACACGGACCCGCGCTCGACGGGCACCCGCTCCCAGTCGCCGTCGACGCCGATGGTGGTCTCCGCGGCGCCGAGGACCAGGTACCCGCCCGGGCGCAGGGCGCGGTGCACCCGGCCGAGGATCGAGCGCTTGGTCTCGAGGTCGAAGTAGATGAGCACGTTGCGCAGGAACACGATGTCGAACGGCCCCACGGGCGCCGGGTCGAGCAGGTTGTGCTTGGTGAACGTGATCGTGCGGCGCAGCTCGTCGGCGATCTGCCAGTCGTGGCCGTTGCGCTGGAACCAGCGGACCATCATCGGCGCGGGCAGGCCGCGGTTGACCTCGAGCTGGGAGTACCGGCCGGACCGGGCCTGGGCGAGCACCTGGTCGGACAGGTCGGTCGCGGTGATGTCGAACCGGGCGCCCGGGCCGAGCACGTCGGTCAGCGTCATGGCGATGGAGTACGGCTCCTGCCCGGTGGAGCAGGCGGCCGACCAGACCCGCAGGCCGTCGAGGACGGTCCGCTCGGCGCGCAGGCCCGGGACGATGTGCGTCCGGAGCGCGCTGAACGGGGTGTTGTCCCGGAACCACGAGGTCTCGTTGGTGGTGAGCGCCTCCACGATCTCCGCGAGGTCCGACTCGCGGCGCGCGGCGCGCACCTCGCGGACGTAGGCGTCGACGCCGGCGTGGCCGCCCTCGCGGGCGAGCGGCAGCAGCCGGCTCTCCACGAGGTACTCCTTGCCGGCCTCCAGCTGGATGGCGCTGCGCCGTCGCACGACGTCGGCGACGAAGGCGAAGGTGTCCTGGGTCAGGCTCATGGCCGACCTCCGATCGGGGCTGCTGCTGCGGGGCGTCCGGAGCCGGCGCGGGCCAGCACGGACTCGAGGGTGGGGGCGACCTCGCCCAGGGGGAGCACGCGGTGGGCGAACCCGGCGGTGGCGACCGCCCCGGGCATGCCCCACACGACGCTGGTCGGCTCGTCCTGCACCACGACGGTGCCGCCGGCCCCGACGACGTCCTCGCAGCCGGTGCGGCCGTCCGCGCCCATGCCGGTGAGCACGAGGGCGAGCAGCTGCCCGCCGAGCTCGCGCACCGCGGACCGGAACAGCACGTCGACGGCGGGGCGGCAGAAGTTCACCGGCGGGCCGTCGGTCAGCTTGACGCGGAGCTGGCCCGCGGACCGGCTGAGCTCGAGGTGGTGGTCGCCGGGGGCGATGTAGACGGTGCCGGGCCGGAGCAGGTCGCCGTCGGCGGCCTCCACGACGGTGGCCGGGCCGAGCCGGTCGAGCCGCGCGGCGAGCTGCCGGGTGAACACCGGCGGCATGTGCTGCACGACGAGCACGGGGACGGACGGCGGGGCGGACAGCGCGCCGATCACCTTGGACAGCGCCTCCGGGCCCCCGGTCGAGGAGCCGATGATGACGGCGCTGACCGGGTGCGGCGCGGGGGCCGGGCGGGTGACGACCGGGCGGCGGGCGTGGGCCGACGAGGCCACCGGGGCCGGGCCCGCGGGGGCGCCGGCGCCGATCCGGGCGCGGGGCGCGACCGCCCCGGCCGGTGCCACGCCGCCCGCGGTGCCCGGGGCGCCGGCGACGGGCGGGAGCGCCCCGGCGGCACCGGGACGGTGCGGCACGAGCGCCTTGATCTTGGGGATGAGCTCGCTCGCGACCCGGTCCAGCGACTCCTGGACGCTGCCGACGTTCGCCGGCTTGGTCACGTAGTCCGTCGCGCCGGCGACGAGGGCGTCCAGGGTGGCGGACGCGCCGCGCTCGGTGAGCGTGGAGAACATGATGATCGGCATGGTGTGCCGGTTGCGGCGCAGCGCGCGCACCGCCTCGATGCCGTTCATCTCCGGCATCTCGATGTCCATGGTGACGAGGTCGGGGGCCAGCTGCTCGACCTTCGCGAGCGAGATGCGCCCGTTGGAGGCGAAGCCCACCACCTCGATGTCGGGGTCGCGCGAGAGCGAGTCCGTCACCAGCCGGCGGACGACGACCGAGTCGTCGACCACCAGCACACGGATCCTGGTCACGAAGTTCCCCTCACATGCGGACCGGCCGCACCGGCCGGGTTCGTGGTTCTGATCGGTCGGTGCGGCCGGTTCCTGAGCCGCCGGGGCGGCCCGGTGGGCGCCGTCAGTAGGTGAAACGCGCGACCCGTTCGTGCAGGTCGGCGGACAGGGACGCGAGGTCCCTGACCTGCGAGGACACCCCGCCCAGGACGTCCGCGGAGCGCGCCGCGGCGCCCGCCACGCCGGTGATGTTCGTGGCGATCTCACCCGAGCCCGTGGCGGCCTCCTGGACGGACCGGGACATCTCGTTCGTGGTCGCCGTCTGCTCCTCCACCGCGGACGCGATGGTGAGCTGGTAGTCGTTGATCGACGCGATGATCTGGGAGATCTCCCCGATGGCCGTGACGGCCGCCGTGGTGTCGTTCTGGATGGCCTCGACCCGGCGGGCGATGTCCTCCGTGGCCTTGGCGGTCTCCTGCGCGAGCTCCTTGACCTCGCCGGCGACGACGGCGAAGCCCTTGCCGGCCTCCCCCGCCCGGGCCGCCTCGATCGTCGCGTTCAGCGCCAGCAGGTTCGTCTGCTCGGCGATGCTCGTGATGACCTTGACGACGTTGCCGATCTCCTGGCTGGACACACCGAGGCGCGCCACCTGGTCGTTGGTCGCGGCCGCGACGTCGGTCGCCTGGCTCGCCACCTTGGCGGCGTGCGAGGCGTTCTGCGCGATCTCCCGGATGCTGGCGCCCATCTGCTCGGCGCCGGCGGCGACCGCCTGCACGTTGCGGGACACCTGCTCGGCCGCCGCGGCGACGACGCCCGCCTGGGCGGACGTCTCCTGCGAGCCCGCGACCACGTCGCCGTTCGACGCGGTGAGGCTGGCGGCGGTGGTCTCGACCGAGCCGGCCGCGTCCACCACGCCCGCCAGCGTCGTGCGCAGCGACTCCTGCGCCTGGTCGAGCGCCTCGGCCATCCGGCCGGTCTCGTCCCGCCAGGGCACCTCCGCGGGGACGGTCAGGTCGCCCTCGGCCATCGCCTCGAGCGAGCCCTGCACGCTGCGCACGGCCCGGGTGATCCGGCGGATGACCAGCACCGCCAGCAGGCCGGACAGGGCGGCGCCGACGACGAACGCGCCGAGCAGCGCGACGATCGTGCGGTCCACCTCCGCGCGGCTGTCGGCGAGGATCTGGTCCACCTGCGCGTCGACCTGGCCCTGGGCCAGCGCGAGCGCGCGGCCCGCCCAGTCGGGGTCGGCCGACGCGTCGGCGCCGAGCGCGGTGCGCAGCCCGGTCAGGTCGCCCGCCTGCACGAACGGCAGCAGCGTGCCGTCGCGGTAGGCGGTCCAGGCGTCCCAGCGGGTCACGAAGTCCGCCCACTGCCGGGTGTCGGACTGCGGGTAGGCGGCGATGGCGTCGATCTGCGCGGCGACGTCGCGGTCGTTCCACGCGGAGGACTCGAGCAGCTGGGCCCGCACGGACTCGTCGGTCGCCTCCGCCGCGCGGTGCACGAGCAGGTGGCTGCGGGTCTGCGCGGTGCGCAGCTCGGACATCGCCGACTGCAGGTCGCCGGTCAGGCCGGACATCTCCTCCAGGTGCTGGCCGGCGCGGTAGAGCGCCACGGCGCCGACGCCGCCGACGAGGGCGAACGTGCCGCCCAGCACCAGCAGCGAGACGGAGATCTTCAGCGCGATCGGGCGGTCCCAGAACCAGGAGGCGCGGCTGCGCCGGGTCGCGGCCGGGGTGCCGGCCGGGGTGTGGTCGGTGGTGCGCATCAGCCCAGCTCCTCCGGCGTGTAGTAGCCGCCGTCCACGAGGACCTGGCGGTAGTTCTGGCTCGTGACCACCTGCGGCGCCAGCAGGTACGACGGCACGACCTTCACGCCGTTGTCGTACGAGGCGTTGTCGTTGGTCTCGGGCTCGGCGCCGTCCAGCAGGGCGCGCACCATCGAGACGGCGACCTCCGCGAGCTGGCGGGTGTCCTTGTAGACGGTGCCGTACTGCTCGCCCGCCGCGATCGACTTGGCGGAGGCCAGCTCGGCGTCCTGCCCGGTCACCACCGGCAGCGGCTGGGACTCCGAGCCGTAGCCGATGCCCTTGACGGCGTCGAGGATCGCGATGGAGATGCCGTCGTAGGGCGACAGCACGCCGTCCAGCCGCTTGTCCGCGTACCGCGGGAGCAGGGTCTGCATCCGGGCGGTGGCGTTCTTCGGGTCCCACGCGGCGGTGGCGATCGTCTCGAAGCCGGTCTCGCCGGACGGCACGACCAGCACCCCGGAGTCGAGGTACGGCTGGAGCACCTGCATCGCGCCGCTGTAGAACACGCTCGCGTTGTTGTCGTCGGTCGACCCGGCGAACAGCTCCACGTTGTAGGGGCCGGTCGCGCCGGTGGGCTCGCCGCCCGCGTCCAGCACGCCGAGGCCCTGCAGCAGCTGCGTGGCCTGCAGGACGCCGACCCGCGCGTTGTCGAAGGTGGCGTAGTACGCCACGTCGGGCGACTCGCGGATCAGCCGGTCGTAGGCGATCACGGGGATGTCCGCCGCGGCCGCCTCCGCCAGCACGTCCTTGAGGGCGACACCGTCGATGGAGCCGATCACCAGCGCGTCGGCGCCGGCGGCGATCATGTCCTCGAGCTGCTGGACCTGGGTGGGCACGTCGTTCTCGGCGTACTCCAGGTCCACGTCGTAGCCCAGCGCCTGCAGCTGGTCCTGGACGTTCTCGCCGTCCGCGATCCACCGCTCGGAGGTCGTGGTGGGCATGGCCACCCCGACCAGCGGGCGGCCGTCCGCGCTGCCGGCGTCCGCCTCCGCGGCCGCGCCGGCGTCGCCGGACCCGCAGCCCGCGACCGTCACCACCGCCGCCAGCGCGAGGGACGCGGCGAGCGCATTCCCCGCACGGCGACGCTTCCCGTGCCTCATCTCGACTCCCTCGTCCGGTCCGGCGGGACGCTCCCTGTCGCCGCCGTGCCCCCTGGATCGACCGGGATCACGGGGATGTGAGCGCTCCCCCGGGGTGAACGCCGGGTGAACACGCCCGCCGCGGGCGGCTGGCCCGGGCGGCGCCCGACCGCGAGGGGGTACGCGACACGTCGAGCGAGTACCCCGCGGGTACTCGCTCGACGTGTCGGTTGCTCACTCGGCGCGGCGGCGCCGGGGTCAGTAGGTGAAGCGGGCCACCCGGGCGCGCAGGTCCTCGGACATGCGCGCCAGCTCGCCGATGGAGTCGCCCATCTGGCCGAGGGTCTGCGACGAGGTCGCCGTGGCCGACGCGACGCCGGTGATGTTGGTGGCGATCTCGCCGGAGCCGGTGGCGGCCTCGGCCACCGACCGGGACATCTCGGTGGTGGTGGCGGTCTGCTCCTCGACGGCCGAGGCGATGGTCAGCTGGTAGTCGTTGATGCTCGCGATGATGTGCGAGATCTCGCCGATCGCGGTCACCGCGGCCCCGGTGTCGGCCTGGATGGCCTCGACCCGGCGGACGATGTCCTCCGTGGCCTTGGCGGTCTCCTGGGCCAGCTCCTTGACCTCGCCGGCGACGACGGCGAAGCCCTTGCCGGCCTCGCCCGCGCGGGCCGCCTCGATGGTGGCGTTGAGCGCCAGCAGGTTGGTCTGCTCGGCGATGCTGGTGATCGCCTTGACCACGTTGCCGATCTCCTGGCTGGACTCGCCGAGCCGGGTGACCTGGTCGTTGGTGGCCGCGGCGACGTCGGTCGCCTGGCCCGCGACCTTGGCGGCCTGGGACGCGTTCTGGGCGATCTCGCGGATCGAGGCGCCCATCTCCTCGGCGCCCGCCGCGACGGTCTGCACGTTGCGGGACACCTGCTCGGCCGCGGCCGCGACGACGCCGGCCTGGGCCGAGGTCTCGTCGGAGCCGGCGACCACCTGGTGCGACGCCACGGACAGCTCCTCGGCGGCCGCGGCCACCGTCTGGGCGGTCTCGACGACGCCGGACACCAGGCCGCGCAGGCTGGTCTGGGTGCGCTCGAGGTCGACCGCGAGGGTGCCGATCTCGTCGCGCCCGCTGACGCCGGACGGGACGGTCAGGTCGCCGTCGCCGGCCGCGGCCAGGGCGTGCGAGACGCCGCCGATCCGGCGGACGATGCCGCGCGCGACCACCCACGCCAGGACGCTCGCCGCGAGGGCGCCGACCAGCGCGACCAGGACCGTGATCCACACCGAGCGGGCGCCGAGCTCGTCGGTCTCCGCGGCGAGCGCCGCCGCCTGCTCCCCCTGCGAGGCGGTCTCGACCTGCATGGCGTCCATGACGCCCGTGGTCAGCGGCCGGACGGTGTCGTTGAAGTAGGTGGCGAAGCCCTCCGCGTCGCCCGCGTCGGCCATCGGGAACAGCGTGTCCTCGGCGGCGGCGTAGTAGGCGTCGAGGGCCGCGACCATCGCGTCGACGTCGTCCTGGCTGACCGCGTTCTCCCGGTACTCCTCGATGAGGGCGGCCAGGTCGCCCTGGCGCTCGGTCAGCTCGTCGGTCAGCGTCGCGCGGGTCTCGGCGTCGGCGATGCCGTACTGGATGACCCGGGCGCGGTCGCCCTGGAACGAGCGCTGGATCTCGGTGAGCTGCTGGAGCGGGGTGACGTTGCCGGAGTACATCTCGGCGGCGTCCTCGCGCAGCTGGCGCAGCGACCCGATGGCCACCGCGGTGACGACGGCGGTCATCGCCACCATCACGAGCACCGCGGTGAGGATCTTGACCAGCACCGGGCGGTCGGCCCAGAGCCGGCGCGGGGAGGCGTCGTGCTGCACGCTCATCTGTCGTTCCTTCGTCGAGGGGGGACCTACGTCCTCCCCATCGGCCGCGACGGCGGGCGCGCGAGCGGTTCTGCCGCTCAGTGAGCGGGTGGAACCGCCTCGCGCGCCCGCCGCCGCGGGGCCGGGCCGTCAGTACCGGAAGCCCGCCACCCGGCCGCGCAGGTCCTCGGACATCCGCGCGAGCTCGGCGATGGAGCCGCCCATCTGGTTGAGCGTCTGCGAGGACTCCGAGGCCGCGGACGCGACGCCGGTGATGTTCGTGGCGATCTCGCCCGAGCCGGCCGCCGCCTCGGCGACGGACCGGGACATCTCGTTGGTCGTCGCGGTCTGCTCCTCGACCGCGCTCGCGATCGTCAGCTGGTAGTCGTTGATCGACGCGATGATCTGGGAGATCTCGCCGATCGCCGCGACGGCACCGGTGGTGTCGCCCTGGATGGCCTCGACCCGGCGGGCGATGTCCTCCGTGGCCTTGGCGGTCTCCTGCGCGAGCTCCTTGACCTCCCCGGCCACGACGGCGAAGCCCTTGCCTGCCTCGCCCGCCCGGGCGGCCTCGATCGTCGCGTTCAGCGCCAGCAGGTTGGTCTGCTCCGCGATCGTCGTGATGACCTTGACGACGTTGCCGATCTCCTGGCTCGACACCCCGAGGCGCGCGACCTGGTCGTTGGTGGACCGGGCGACGTCGGTGGCCTGGCCCGCGATGCGCGCGGCCTGGGTCGAGTTCTGCGCGATCTCGCGGATCGAGGCGCCCATCTGCTCGGCGCCGGCCGCGACCGTCTGCACGTTGCGCGACACCTGCTCCGCGGCCGCGGCCACGACGCCCGCCTGCGCGGAGGTCTCGTCCGAGCCGGCGACGACCTGGTGCGACGCGGCGGACAGCTCCTCGGCCGCGGCGGCGACGGTCTGCGCGGTCTCCACCACGCCGGACACGGTGGCGCGCAGGTTCTCCTGGGCGCGGGTGACGGCGCGGGCCATCTGGCCGAGCTCGTCCGCGGAGTCGACCGCGGGGACGACCGTCAGGTCGCCGTCCGCCATCGCCTCGACGGCGCGCTGCACCTCGGTCACCTGACGGCGGATCACCTGGGCGATCACCAGGCCGACCGCGCCGACCAGCAGCACGCCGGCGGACAGCACGAACAGCAGCACCCGGGCGCCGGAGCTCGCCTCGGCCTCCGCGCTGGCGGCGGTCTGCCGCAGGAAGTCGTCGGCGCTCTTCTCCGCGGCGTCGAGGCCGGCGATCATCGCGTCGACCGCGGCCCGCGCCTCGCCCTCGTTGACGGCGTCGAACGTGGCGTCGTCACCGGCGAACGCCGCCGGCACGAGCTGCTCGTCGCGGATCTGCCGGTACTGGGCCCAGGCAGCCTGGAAGTCGGCCCAGCCCGGCACCTCGATCCCGCCGAGACCCTCCTCGAACGCGTCCGCCGCGGCCTGCAGGTCGGCGTCCGTCGCGGCGATCTCGTCCAGCGCCTCCTGCTGGTCGGCCTCGGTCGTCGACTCGCCCGCACCCGCCTCGGCGATGACCATGCGCGCCTTGATCTCCTCCTGGTGCACCAGCGCCAGCGGCGCGATGACGTCGGAGGACACGCTCTGCACGGTGCCCGTGTCGTCCGCGAGGGAGCTCATGCGCACCGAGGCGAAGGTGCCGGTGCCGACCACCACCGCGACCACGAGGGCCAGCAGCAGCAGGATCTTGGTGCGGACGCCGCGGTCGACGAACAGGGCGGCGGCGCGGCCGGTGCGGCGCTCCTGCCGACCGGACGGACCGGGCGTGCCGGCGGCGCGCGCGGGAACGGACCCGCCCGGGCCGCGCGGCGTGGGCACGCGGTCGAGGGCAGCCGTCGACGGCTTCCTCGACGTCGTGGTGACGCTCATGGTGGCTCCTCATGACTGGGCGTTGTCCCCTGCTGCGCCTCCGATCGACCGGCCGGGGTCGCACGTGAGCGGGGCCGCGGGGTGAACCCCGGGTGGAGCCCCGTCGAACGCCGCCGGCCGCGGCACCCCCGGGGGTGCCGCGGCCGGTCGGTGCGCGCGGGGCTCAGTAGGTGAACCGGGCCACCCGTCCGCGCAGGTCCTCGGAGAGCCGGGCGAGCTCGCCGATGGAGTCGCCCATCTGGTTGAGGGTCTGGGACGACTGGGTCGCGGCCGAGGCCACGCCGGTGATGTTGGTGGCGATCTCGCCCGAGCCCGTGGCGGCCTCGGCGACCGAGCGGGACATCTCCGTGGTGGTCGCGGTCTGCTCCTCCACCGCGCTGGCGATGGTCAGCTGGTAGTCGTTGATGCTCGCGATGATGTGGCTGATCTCCCCGATCGCCCCGACCGCCCCGCTGGTATCCGCCTGGATCGCCTCCACCCGGCGCGCGATGTCCTCGGTCGCCTTGGCCGTCTCCTGCGCGAGCTCCTTGACCTCGCCGGCCACGACCGCGAAGCCCTTGCCCGCCTCGCCGGCGCGCGCGGCCTCGATGGTCGCGTTGAGCGCGAGCAGGTTCGTCTGCTCGGCGATGCTCGTGATGACCTTGACGACGTTGCCGATCTCCTGCGACGACGTGCCCAGGCGCGCCACCTGCTCGTTGGTCACCGCCGCGGCGTCGGTGGCCTGACCGGCGACCTTCGCCGCCTGCGAGGCGTTCTGCGCGATCTCCCGGATCGAGGCGCCCATCTGCTCGGCACCCGCCGCCACGGTCTGCACGTTCCGCGACACCTGCTCCGCGGCCGCCGCGACCACGCCCGCCTGGGCGCTGGTCTCGTCCGACCCCGCGACCACCTGGGTCGACGCGGCCGACAGCTCCTCGGCCGCCGCCGCGACCGTGTGCGCGGTCTCGGCGACCCCCGACACCACGCCCCGCAGGCTGCCCTGGGCGGAGGCGAGGGACCGGGCCATGTCGCCGAGCTCGTCGGCCGTGCGCACCTCCGCGCCGACCGTGAGGTCGCCCTCGGCCATCGCCTCGAGCGCGTGCCGGACCTGGCTCGCGCCCTGCGCCAGCCGGCGCGACACGACGAAGCCGACGGCCAGCACGAGCGCCAGGCCCACGACCAGCAGCACGACCACGGTCACGAGGGTGCTGGTCACCAGCGCGGACGCCTCGTCGGTGCTGGCGTCGGCGACCTCGGCCACCGACTGGTTCTCCAGCGCGATCGCGTCGGCGGCGATGGTCGTCTGCGGCAGGATCTGCGCGCGGTAGAGCGCGGCGGCACCCGCCACGTCACCGTCGTCGGCCATCGGGAACAGCTCGTCGGTCGCCAGGCGGACCATCTCGTTCCAGCCCGAGTCGAAGTCGGCCCACGCCTGGTCGTTCACGGCGAGGTCGTCGTAGGCGGCCTGCTGGTCCTGGATCTTGGTGACGTACTCGGCCAGCTGGTCGCGCAGGTCGGCGCGGACCTCCGTGGACGCCGCCGGGTACTCGACCATCCGCGCGCGCCCCGCCTGCAGCGCCCGCTGCAGGTCGCTGACCTGGCCGAGCTGGGTGACGTACGCGCCCTCCTCGGCGACCTTCTCGCGCAGCTGCACGAGGCTGGTCGCGGCGGCGACGACGACCAGCACGGCCACGAGGCCGGCGGCGGCGAGCAGGCCGAGCACCTTGCCGGCGATGGACAGCCGCAGCCCGCGGGCGCGGGACGAGGCGGTGGCGGTTCGGGACATGGACGCTCCACTGCGTGCAGGGCGACGCCGACCCGCGCGGCTGGACGCGGACCGGGCGCGTCGCCGGATCGTCCTCCCCATCGGCAGGGCGCTGACCTGCATGACGATCCTCGCGGGGTGAAGTGAAGCGCTTTACGCCGTGACGCGCACGCGCCGGCACCGCGCCGCGCCCGGGCAGCAGGACGGCCCTGCCGGGCACGCGTGCTGCGTGCCCGGCAGGGCCGTCCGGGGTCGGTCAGGCGGCGGTGGCCTGGTCCACGTCCAGGACCAGCAGCAGCCGGCCGTCCAGCTTGTGCGCCCCGAGGATCAGCGGGCGCAGCGCGGCGTCGAGCGTCTCCGGCGGGGCCTCGAACGTCTCGGGGCCGACCTCCATCACGTCGCCGATCTCGTCGACCAGCAGGCTGACGGGCTCGCCCGCCACCTGCACGACGACCATCATCGGCTCCGCGTCCTCGCCCAGCGGCTCCAGGCCGAGGCGGGGCCGCAGGTCGACCGTGAGGACGACCTGGCCACGCAGGTTCACCAGGCCGGCGACGGCCGGCGGGGACAGCGGCACGCGGGTGCGGACGTGCGAGCGCAGCGCCTCCTGCACCCGGGTGACGTCGACCCCGTACAGGCTGCCGCCGAGGCTGAACGTGACGTACTGGCTCATCGGGTGGCTCCCACCAGCTCGGACCCGCCGACCTGCGTCGGGAGGTCGTCGTACGTGGAGCGGTGCTCGGGCCGCTCGTCGTAGAACGCCGCGTCCGCGGCGAGGATCGCGCGGCGCACGTCGAGCAGCTCCGTGACCTTGTCCCCGAGCACCGTGGAGCCGACCAGGCCGGCGTCCTCGATGTCGGAGTGCCGGGCCGAGTCGTCGTCGACGATGTCGACGATCTCCTTGACCACCAGGCCGACGCTGCGGCCGGCGCGGCTGTAGACCACCAGCAGCAGCTCGGAGGACTCCTCGGACCCGTAGGCGCCGAGGATCCGGTCGAGCCGCGCCAGCGGCAGGATCGTGCCGCGGTACTGCACGACCTCCCGGCCGCCGACGTACTCGACCTGGTCGGCCTGCACGTGCTCCAGGCGGGCGACCGACGCGAGCGGCATGGCGACCTGGCGGCCGCCGCCGATCCCGACGACCAGCACCTGCTGGGTGTCGCGGACCGCGTTCGCCGCGGCGTTGTCGTGCGCGTCGCGGGCGGCGACGTCGAGCTCGCCGGCCAGGGCGCGGCGGGCGATGGCCTGCACGTCCAGGATCAGCGCGACGTGGCCGTCGCCCAGGACCGTGGCCCCGGAGTACGCGCCGATCGACTTCAGGCGCGCGGACAGCGGCTTGACCACGATCTCCTCGGTGTTCAGCACCCGGTCGACCAGCAGGCCGAACCGCTGCTGGTCCGACTGGACCACGGCGATGACCGCGTTCTCCGGGCGCTCGCCGCCGACCTCGAGGACCTCCGAGAGCGGCACGAGCGGCAGCAGCTCCCCGCGCAGCCGGTACACGGCGGCCTCGTGGATGTGCTCGATGCCGGACTCCGAGCGCTGCGAGTCGAGCGCCACGAGCTCCAGCAGATTCACCTGCGGGATCGCGTACAGGTCGCCGCTGCACTCCACCGTCAGCGCCGGCATGATCGCCAGCGTCAGCGGGATGCGCAGCCGCCACGTGGTGCCGCGGCCCACGACCGAGTCGACCTCGACCGCGCCGCCGATCGCCTCGATCTTGGTGCGCACGACGTCCATGCCGACCCCGCGGCCGGACACGTTGGACACGACCTCGGCGGTCGAGAAGCCCGGCAGGAACAGCAGCTGCAGCAGGTCGGCCTGGCCCATCGACGCGACCTGGTCGGCCGTGCGCAGGCCCTTCTGGACCGCCTTGGCGCCGATCTTCTCCGGGTCGATGCCCCGGCCGTCGTCGGCGACCTCCACGACCACCTGGCCGGACGCGTGGTACGCGCGCAGCCCCAGGACGCCCTTCGGCGCCTTGCCGGCCGCGACGCGGTCCGCCGAGGCCTCGATGCCGTGGTCGACCGCGTTGCGCACCAGGTGCGTCAGCGGGTCCTTCACGGCCTCCAGCAGGCTGCGGTCGAGCTCGGTGTCCCCACCGGACAGCTCCAGCTGCACCTCGCGGTGGCAGGCGGCCGCGACGTCGCGGACCATGCGCGGCATCTTCGACCACAGGTGCTCGATGGGCTGCATGCGGGTCTTCATGACCCCCTCCTGCAGCTCACCGGCGATGAGGTTGAGGCGCTGCGCCGAGCGCGCGAGGTCGACGTCGTCCGTGCCGCCCGCGAGCCGGCTGATCTGGTTGCGGGCCAGGACCAGCTCGCCGACCTGGCGCATGAGGGCGTCGAGCAGGTCGACGTCCACGCGGATGGACGCGTCGGCGGCGCCGCCCCGCAGGGAGCCGAGCTCCTCGGTGGGCGCCGGCGGCGCGGCGGGCGCGGCGGCGGCCGGGGCCGGGGCGGGCGCCGGGGCGACCGGCGGCACGGCCTCGACGACCGGGGCGGGCGCGGGCG
>NZ_JAANNB010000249.1 GCF_011603975.1 Cellulomonas sp. IC4_254
TGGCCACGACGAGAGGGGCGCCGCGTGACCGACCGCATCGAGGAGCTGATGGACGCGAACCTGCGTCGCGTGTTCGGGGAGCGCGACCCCGAGCGCCGGCGGGTGGCGATCGAGGAGACGTACACCCGCGACGTCGTGTTCGCCGACCCCGAGGAGACCGTGTCCGGCTGGGACGCCGTGCACCGCAAGGCGCAGAGCCTGCTGGACGGCGCGCCCGGGTTCGCGTTCTCCGCCGACGGGCCGGTGCGCCGGGCGCAGGACCTCGCGCTGCTCGCCTGGCAGTTCGGCCCGCCCGGGCAGGACCCCGTCGTACGGGGCATCGACGTCGCGGAGGTCCGGGACGACCGGATCGCGCGGCTCTGGACGGTGCTGGTCCAGGACTGAGCCCGGCGGTCACCCGGGGCGTGTCGGTGGTCGGGGGGATGCTGGGGTCCTCCGACGGAGGGAGACGACGATGTCCACCCAGTCCAGCTCCACCCAGCCCAGCTCCTCCCAGCCCGGCCCCACCCGGCCCGGCACGCGCCCGGTCCCGGTCGACCCGCCCGGGTCGGTGCGCAGCCCGGCCTTCGCCCAGGGCATGGTCCTGCCCGCCGGCCCGACGCTGTACGTCGGCGGCCAGAACGGCGTCGACGCCGACGGCACGCTGCTCGACGGCCTCGGGCCGCAGACCGAGCAGGCCCTGCGCAACGTGCTCGCCGTGCTCGCGGAGGCGGGCACGGACGCCGACCACGTGGCGATCCTGCGGATCTTCCTCACGGCCGGCGTCGACCCGACGGCGGCGTACGAGGCGAGCGCCGCCGTGTGGGGCCGGCGCCGGACCGCGGTGACGGTCGTGTCCGTGCCGGAGTCGCGGCCGGGGGTGCTGGTGGAGGTCGAGGCGGTCGCCTCGGTGCCGCCGGCCTGACCCCCGGGCGCGCCGCCTCAGGCCCCGACGTACGCCGCGAGGTGCTCGCCGGTGAGCGTCGACCGCGCCGCCACCAGGTCGGCCGGCGTGCCCTCGAACACCACCCGGCCGCCGTCGTGCCCGGCCCCCGGTCCGAGGTCCACGATCCAGTCGGCGTGGGCCATCACGGCCTGGTGGTGCTCGATCACGACGACCGACTTCCCGGAGTCCACCAGCCGGTCCAGCAGCCCGAGCAGCTGCTCGACGTCCGCGAGGTGCAGGCCGGTGGTGGGCTCGTCGAGGACGAGCACCCCGCCCTTCTCCCCCATGTGGGTCGCGAGCTTCAGCCGCTGCCGCTCGCCGCCGGACAGCGTGGTGAGCGGCTGACCCAGGCTGAGGTAGCCCAGGCCGACGTCGGCGAGCCGCTGCAGCACCGCGTGCGCCGCCGGGGTCCGCGCGTCGCCGGCGCCGAAGAACGCCTCCGCCTCGGTGACCGACATGGCCAGCACCTGGCTGATGTCCTTGCCGCCGAGCGTGTACTCCAGCACCGACGCCTGGAACCGGCGGCCCTCGCACTCCTCGCACGTCGTCGCGACGCCGGCCATCATCCCGAGGTCGGTGTAGACGACGCCCGCGCCGTTGCAGGTCGGGCACGCGCCGGCGGAGTTCGCGGAGAACAGCGCGGGCTTCACCCCGTTGGCCTTGGCGAACGCCTTGCGGACCGGCTCCAGCAGGCCCGTGTACGTCGCGGGGTTGCTGCGCCGCGAGCCGCGGATGGCGCCCTGGTCGATCGACACCACCCCGTCCCGCCTCGACACCGAGCCGTGGATCAGGGACGACTTGCCCGAGCCGGCCACGCCCGTGACCACGGTGAGCACGCCCAGCGGGAGGTCGACGTCGACGTCCTTGAGGTTGTGCGACGACGCGCCGCGGATCTCCAGCACCCCCGTGCGCTCGCGGACCGCCGGCTTCAGCGCGGCGCGGTCGTCCAGGTGCCGCCCGGTCAGGGTGCCGCTGCGGCGCAGCTCCTCGACGGTCCCCTGGAACACGATCTCGCCGCCGCCGGTGCCGGCACCCGGGCCGAGGTCGACCACGTGGTCGGCGACCGCGATCGCCTCGGGCTTGTGCTCGACGACCAGGACGGTGTTGCCCTTGTCGCGCAGCCGCAGGAGCAGCTCGTTCATGCGCTGGATGTCGTGCGGGTGCAGGCCGATAGTCGGCTCGTCGAACACGTAGGTCACGTCGGTGAGCGACGAGCCGAGGTGCCGGATCATCTTGGTGCGCTGCGCCTCGCCGCCGGACAGCGTGCCCGAGGGCCGGTCGAGCGAGAGGTAGCCCAGGCCGATCTCCACGAACGAGTCGAGCGTCTCCCCCAGCGCCTCCAGCACCGGCGCGACGGACGGCTCGTCGAGGCCCCGCACCCACGCGGCCAGGTCGCTGATCTGCATCGCGCAGGCGTCGGCGATGCTGACGCCCCGGATCTTCGAGGACCGCGCGCCCTCGTTCAGCCGCGTGCCGCCGCAGTCGGGGCAGGTGGTGAAGGTGACCGCCCGCTCCACGAACGCGCGGATGTGCGGCTGCATCGCGTCGACGTCCTTCGCGAGCATCGACTTGCGGATCTTCGGGATGATCCCCTCGTAGGTGAGGTTGATGCCCTCGACCTTGATCTTGGTCGGCTCCTTGTGCAGCAGGTCCGCCAGCTCGCGCTCGGTGAAGTCGCGGATCGGCTTGTCCATGTCGAAGAAGCCGCTGCCCGCGAAGATCCGGCCGTACCAGCCGTCCATCGTGTAGCCGGGCACGGTGAGCGCGCCGTCGGCGAGCGACTTGTCCGCGTCGTAGAGCTGGCTGAGGTCGAAGTCCTGCACGTCCCCGCGGCCCTCGCACCGCGGGCACATGCCGCCGGTGACGCTGAACTCGCGCCGTTCCTTGGTCTGGACGCCGCCCTTCTCGAACGTAACCGCGCCCGCCCCGCTGACCGAGGCCACGTTGAACGAGAACGCCTGCGGCGAGCCGATGTGCGGCTGCCCGAGCCGGCTGAACACGATCCGGAGCATCGCGTTCGCGTCCGTGACGGTGCCGACGGTCGACCGCGGGTTCGCGCCCATCCGCTCCTGGTCGACGATGATCGCCGTCGTCAGGCCGTCGAGGACGTCGACGTCCGGCCGCGCGAGGGTCGGCATGAACCCCTGGACGAACGCGCTGTACGTCTCGTTGATCATCCGCTGCGACTCCGCGGCGATGGTCGCGAACACCAGCGAGCTCTTGCCGGAGCCCGACACCCCGGTGAACGCTGTGAGCCGGCGCTTGGGGATCTCGACGTCGACGTCCTTGAGGTTGTTCTCCCGCGCGCCCCGCACGCGGATCAGGTCGTGGGTGTCGGCGACGTGCGGCGTCGTCGCCGCCTCCGTCCGCGTGGCGGTCATGGGGTCTCCGTCCGGGCAGGTCGCGATGGTGGCGACCCAGCGTGGCCGCGCGGCGCGGTCCCGCGCAAGCACCTGCGGGAGCCTGCGTAGCCGCCGGCGGCGACTCCGGTGGCCGAGACCGCCCCGGTCCGCAGGCAGGTGGCGGCGCTGCGTATCCGGCGGGGCCTCAGGCCGCCGCCCGGTACGGCCGGAAGAACTCGCGCAGCTCGCGGGCGTAGACCTCCGGCTGCTCGATCGGCGCGAAGTGCCCGCCCCGCGGCGGCTCGGTGATCCGCACGGCGTTCGCGCTCCGCTCCAGCCACGCCCGCGGCGGGCGCACCACGTCGCCGGCGAAGATCGAGAACCCCGACGGCACCTCGACCCGCCGGGCGAGCTGCGCCGGCGGGATGGCGGCGTTGGCCCGGTACATCCGCATCGAGGACCCGATGGTGCCGGTGAGCCAGTAGATCGTCAGGTTCGTCAGGATCTGGTCCCGGGTCAGCGCGCCCTCGGGGTCCCCGCCCCCGCCGCTCCAGGACCGGAGCTTCTCCCCGACCCAGGCCGCGAGACCGGCCGGCGAGTCCGTGAGGCCGACGGCGAGGGTGTCCGGCTTGGTCCGGTGCGCGATCGCGTAGGCGCCCTCCGTCGCGACCCAGCGCGCGCCCTCGGCGATCCACTCGCGCTCCTCGGGGGTCGCGACGGCGGGGTCGAGGTGCGGCCCGGGCATCCCGGCGTCGGTCCGGTGCACCGCGACGACCCGGTCCGGGTGGTCGAGCGCCAGGTAGCGGGTGACGTGGCTGCCGATGTCCCCGCCCGCGGCGCCGAACCGGTCGTAGCCGAGCGTCGTCATGAGCCGCGCCCACAGCCCGGCGACCGCGATCGAGTCCAGCGCGTCCGCCGGCCGGTCCGAGTAGCCGTACCCGGGCAGGTCCGGCACCACCACGTCGAAGGCGTCGGCCGGGTCGGCGCCGTGTGCCCCGGGGTCGGCGAGCAGGTCGACCACCTCGGTGTACCGCCAGAAGGAGTCGGGCCAGCCGTGCGTCAGGACCAGCGGCAGCACCGGGCCGGTCGGCGCGACCGCGCGGGCGTGCACCACGTGCAGGCCGAGGCCGCCGACGCGGACCCGGTACCGCGGCAGCCGGTTGAGCTCCGCCTCCCGGGCCGGCCAGTCGAAGTCGTCGGCCCAGGTGCGCGTCAGGTCGCGCAGCCACGCGACGTCCACGCCCGCGGACCAGCCCGCGTCCTCGGGGACGACCGGCCAGCGCGTGGCGCGCAGCCGCCGGCGCAGGTCGTCGAGCGCCGCCGGGTCGGTGCGCGGGGCGCACGGCTCGGGGGCCGCGGGGGCGGGGCCGTGCTCGGC